>CAYTUF010000011.1:0-20303 GCA_964441225.1 uncultured Candidatus Saccharibacteria bacterium
GTTCATTTTCCAGTTGCCAGCAATTAATGTTTTCTTCATAGGCTTATGCTTATTAGTTTATCACTCACGGCTTTTATTTTGTAAGGCTTCGATACCGGGCAAGTCTTTACCGCTCATCAATTCCATACTGGCTCCCCCGCCAGTCGAGACATGATCAAAACAATCAACCAAACCTCGACTCTCTATATAACCAACCGTATCACCCCCGCCAACTACCGTATAAGGACGATGCCCAAACTGCCCAAGCATTGCTTCAACAACTAGCTCAGTACCATGAGAAAATGGCCCAGTTGGCGTCTGTAAACCCTTAACCTCAGTTACACCCATGGCCCCATTCCAAATAACCGTATTTGCAAGTTGCATACTACCGGCCATAAACGCCCCAGAGAAAGGACCAATATCAAGGATTTCCTCGCCTTTTGCTACCTTGCCTGACTCTTTTGGCGGTCGCTTTGGATAGCTTTCTATATCGGCAATGACCTGCGTGCCCCAGTCGACTATCCGGGTTTTATGTTTCGAGTCCATACCTTTTGCCACTACGCCATCCTGGGGGATATAAAAAACAAAGTCATCTTTTTTAGCCTTTTCCCTAGCCTTTCGGATTATCCGTTTGGCTTCGCCTATATCGTCTGGCTCGGCTAGACTATCTCCAATATAAACGCCCTCAGCAAGTAAAAATGTGTTACTCATAGCGCCACCAACTGCTACCACGTCTGCGATATCTATAAACCTTTCAAGCAAATCGATTTTATCGCTAATCTTCGCACCGCCGATCAGTGCCATCAGTGGTCTTTTTGGGTTATTCATAACTTGTTCTATGGCAGTCATTTCTGCTTCAACCAAAAAGCCCGCAACGCTTGGCAAGTATTTTGTTATTCCATCGGTACTTGCATGAGACCTGTGTACAACCCCAAAACCATCTTGTACAAAAATATCTATTCCATCTGCCAGTTTTTTGGCAAATTTATCATCATTTTCTTCCTCTTCGGCATAATAACGTAGGTTTTCGAGCAACAAAACCTCGCCACATGCAAGACCAGATATCTGCTTTTTTGCTCTGTCATCAACACAATCTTCGGCAAATTTTACTTGTTGGTCTAATAGCTTTGATAACCGCTTAGCGACAGGCTCCAGGGATGCACCTTTGTCTTTTTTGTTTCTCGGCCGACCAAGATGCGAGCAAATTACAGTTTTTGCCCCCTTTTCAACAAGGTAATTAATTGTTGGTAGCGATTTCTTAACCCGATAATCATCGGTTATTTTGCCATCAACTATTGGTACATTGTAGTCAGCCCTGACCAAAACTACCTTTTCGGCTACACTGACGTCTTTAATTGTCTTTTTGTCGAAATTCCCACCAGTTGGCATCTTAAAGTACCCTTATTTTTATTGTATCGGTTGTGCCAACTACTCCGGGGTGCTTACCAGATGCAGTTACCACAATGTCGCCTTTTTCTAGCACTTTATTGCTGTGAAGCCAGTTGGTTAATTTTGTCGCTTGGAACTTATCATCAGGGCGAACATAGCTTTTTATTCCATAAACTATCGCAAGCGCCTGGGCAACTCTCTGTGTTGAAGTTACAGCAACAAGGGGTGTTTCAATTCTGTGAGAAGCAATTTTAAGTGCCGTCGCTCCAGATTTTGTCTCGGCTACAATTGCTTTAGCCTTAACTTTGTTTGCCAGATCAATAACAGCCCCCGAAATTGCCGTCTGACTGTCATCAAAAAGCACCTTATCGTCCTTTTCAAAAACTGCTTTTAGAGGCATGTGATCCTGGGTGTAGAGAATAACTTTTTTCATAATTTTAACTGCTTCAACCGGATGTTTACCAATAGCAGTCTCGTCACTTAACATTACTGCATCTGCTCCAACAATAACTGCTGTGGCCACATCAGAAACTTCGGCTCTGGTAGGCTCTTTTGAATCCACCATACTTGCAAGCATGTGAGTGGCAACTATTGTAGGCGTCGCGTATTCTAACCCCAAGCCAATAATTTTACGTTGCAAGATAGGTACGGTTTCGGCCGTAGTTTCGGTCGCTAAATCACCCCGGGCGACCATAACAACATCAGCTTCTTTAACAATGTTTTTAAGATCTTTGGTGGCGCTTTTAGTCTCAATCTTGGCGATAATCCTAGCACCCGAGCCTGCATTTCGTAAAATTTTCCGAAGGCTTACTATATCTTCGGCGCTCTGCACAAAACTCATTGCAACATAATCTATATCTTTGCCAGCTCCATATAGAATGTCTTGTTTATCTTTGTCGGTTATGACGTCACCAGCAAAATCTGTATCTGGCACATTGATACCTTTCCTCTGAACCATAACTCCATCATTGCTTGCCGTTGCATGCACATAGCCACCGTTAGCGCTTGTTACAACAGCCCTAATACTGCCCTCGTTGATAAACATTCGATCCCCACGCTTAATTTTTTTGGATAAGTCATATTGAATCGGTATGTGGGTTGTTTTTTTGTCTGCGTCTGGTTGATATTCAAAAATCAGTTCTTGCCCAGAAGATACATTGATAATCCCCATGAAATCACCCAGCCTGATTTTAGGTCCTTGCAGATCCTGAATAATTGCAACTGGCTTAGCGTGTTTTCGGGCAGCATCACGAATCCACCTAATCTGACTATCTCTCTCCTCGTAAGTGCCATGGCTAAAATTAAGTCGAAAGCCGTTTGCTCCCACCTCGACCATCTTAATAATTGACTCAAAAGAATTAGTTGCTGGGCCAACAGTAGCGATAACTTTCGTCCGTTTAAATCTATCTAATTTAATTTCTGTATTGCCTAGCCCACTCATTATTAGTTACATTTTAGCCCAACGTATCGCTTTCCGGCAAGAAGCCGATACTACCTTGAGGTGTATTTACTATCAGAGATCCAAAATCGCCACGGTTTTTCCTGGGCTTTACCTATGCCTATCCTCAGACCAGTTTCTATCGAAAAAGTATGTTTTTCATCAGGTGGCTTCAAATATAAGTCTCCGCCTTCAAAAAGAGACATGCCATAGTTTGCTTTCGTAATAGCCATAGCCTGAGTTAGTTTAGCTGGCCCGTTACACAATTCTTTTAAGTTATTTTTATTACGGCGCTTTTTCATTAAATCAATACCATTAATCGGCTTGAGTGCTCTTATCAAAACTCCTTCGCCTACACCAGCCTCGCCTGCCACAACATTAAAACAATAATGCATACCGTAAGTAAAATAAACATAAGCGTGCCCGCCTGGACCAAACATCGCTCTATTCCGTCTCGTTTTACCTCCAAATGTGTGGCTAGCTTCATCGTCCTCATGGTAACTTTCTGTTTCAACAATAACCCCAGAGGTTGTACCGTCTTTTGTTTTGTGGACTAAAATCACACCCAACAAATCTTTGGCTAACTCCCGAGAGTCTTTCCTAAAAAAATCTTCACCAAGCATACTTTTCTTCTTTGTATTATACTCCTCTTCGCTGTAGGAGTTAGTGTTACCATAGAGAATATGGAAATAACTGTTTTTACCGATCCAACATGCCCCTGGGCTTATTCCGCCGAGCCAACGCGCTTAAAACTCAAATGGCTATATGGTAGTCAGCTAAATTGGCAAAACAAAATGATCGTTTTGAGTGGTTTTGATGATGAAACATCTTCAATAACCCCAGATTATGTTCATAGATCTAGGCTCCAAATGCGCGTTAAGTACGGCATGCCGATGAGCGACAAAATACTACCCAAGATACCCGCAACGATTTTAGCTTGTCAATCTTATGTAGCAGTAGAGTTAAACCAGCCAGAAAAAGCCGACGGATTCTTACGACAACTGCGCATAGCCTCTATGAACCAGGAGCTAGTAGACGAAATCGGCATCATTAAACAAATCGCCAACCAAGCCACCGTGGCAGAAAATGAATTAGAAAATTGGCTCGAGAGTGAGCAAGTGAAAAATAAACTAATACTAGACGCTCAAGAAGCCAGAAACCCGGGTAATAAAGCTCTAAATATGAACTATAAATTATCAAAAACATCCAAAGGGGTGGTTCGTTATTCAGCATCGTCTTATATATTTTTAATAGATAATAAGATTGTTTTCGAATTACCTGGTTTTTGGCCTGTCGAAACTTACGAAGCAGTAATTGGCAATTTTTTACCAAACGCAACCAGAAAAAGACTAGCAAAAACTAGTAGAGAAATTTTAGAGTGGGCGCCGTACCCGCTAGCGACCAAAGAAATAGCCGTAATTTGCAATAAAACTATTGGCGAAGTCATGCAGGAACTAAAGGGAAATGCCACCTTTGAGCCTTTCGGTCAAGACGGCTTTTGGAGCCTAACAAAATAACATGAAAAAAGACCAGCACGGGCTGATCTCTTTTCATGGTGATCCCAAGGGGAAAATAGACATTTGATTTCATAAGAGAACCAGGGTGCTCAATTTCAATTCTGATAAGGAAGATGTTTTTGTTCGAAGGAAATGTATGAACAATACTTTGACTGAGAGCAATAAATAAATCTGACGCAGTTCAGAGCTGAAAAGACCCGCGGTGTTTCTGGCATTGTCAGAAAGCAGGCGGGTCGGTTGAGTGTTCTGGTGATCCCAAGGGGAATCGAACCCCTATTTCCAGGATGAAAACCTGGTGTCCTAAACCGTTAGACGATGGGACCATTGCTACTTGATTGTTAATTATAACAGGGTTCAATTCTGGAATAAAAACCTATATAATCTCTCATGCGTACGCATGGATTATTAGACAATGTCGTTTATTTTAAATGATTTAGGGTTTTTCTGTTAAGATACTTTTGAATCTTACCTGTAGCTCCATTTGATTATCTATCGACTCAACCTCAATATATGTTATATAGTTTCTGACACCCAGTATCTCACCAACGTATTCGATCTCCCCCCTAAAAGGATATGGATGAATCCAAATACTTTTTTGTAGCTGTTGTAAGCCAAGCTGTTTGATTTTTAGCGTAAGACTATTTCTCTTTGCTCTTTCTATCTCTGGAACATCAAAAAATATAATCCGCCATTTTTTGTCCCATTTTTCTGGCCTAGAAATAGAAAGTTGAGAAAATTTTATTTTGTTGAGTTTGGCAATACCCAGATCTGTTAGTTCAATCCCATGCTCATAGTCCTTCGTGCCGAAGGTTATCAAACCCCTTTGTTTCATATAATGCGTCACCCGTCTTAGTTCACGGTCTTGTGCCCTTTTATCCAATTTGTCCAGAAACTTGATAGCAGGTTTATCAAAGATTTTTGTACTATTAGGCGCCAAAATACCAATGGTCAGAAAGCCCCCTCCAGCTATGAATCTTAAGATTCCATCCATAATAGCCTGTGTGTTTTCTCTCTTTTTAGGGTACATGTGATTAATTATATTATACTTTTTGGTGCGTACGCATAGTTTGTTGGGATGGAATATTAAAAATCCCCCAAAGCAATAGCCAAGCTACTACCCTGAGGGATTAAATATTTTGTTTCAGTTGAATTTTTGTTTAGTGCGTTTCGAGCGGTCAGTCAGTGCTCATCGATTAGCTAAACTATATTTAGCCTAGCACAAACCAACACTTTTCGCTAGTGGTTATCCACAGGTAAATTACTGACGGCTGAAACGACGACTTACGGCGTAGTAAGCAATAGTGCTAGCAGTTGTAACTGCACCAAAAATAGCAGCTACCGCACCAGGACCAGTATTTGGCAAACTACCGGTAGTAACTACCGGAGGATTAACTGGGGTACAGTTTTCCTCACAAACTGGCTTCTCAGAACAGTTTACTTTAGCTTTGAACACGACATATTCTGTTCTTGAGCCGCTCAAGCTATCAAGGTTAACACCGCTACCTGTAATACCGTCGCTTAGACTTCTTACAAAAGCACCGTTGCCATCATATAGCTTAGTAGACCCACTCTCAAACTCTATGTTTTGAGCAGAAGTTAGATTGACGGTTACTGCAGCAGTTGTACTAGGTACAACCCCGTTGGTGTAACTGGCAGTCATTACAGATTTATTTGTAGTGCTTGCAGAAGCAGGCAAAGTGGCCTTAACATTCAAATTGTTAACTGCTGTATAGCCCGAGTTGTGCAAACGAATACTGTATTGTAACTCTTCACATTTGTTGGCAGTTGCAGAACTAGCGTATGAGCCACCTTGAGTCAGGTTCTTTACCTGGTAGGCACCTGCACCACCACCGATTTGACCGGTACCGTCAGCAAAGACGACCGGAGAGGCAAATAGCGTAGCCACGAAAGCAAGGCTAGTTACCGTTGTAGTTAATAGTCTCTTCATAGTATCTCCTCTCGAAAAGATTAGTTAATATTGCAAACCAGATAGTCACTTGTCTTTAAATTAAATAACTTGGGCTACGACTGCTTCTTGGGGTTTTTGGAGCAATTAAGCTCAAACAAAAATTCAAGAAGCAGCCGGTGGGGCAAGGGTTCGACAGATTAGACACTAGAAGCGTCAATCCTTCGTGAACCACATGCCACATAACCGACTACGATTCACCTCCTACTGGAAGCCAAATCTCTAAAGAGCATCGTGCCCTTTAAAAGACTGGCTCCAGCAGAGGTGAGGGGACCTCTCTCAATATCAGCGCCGAGTGCTAATATTCCTCCCTGAGAGAGACAAACTGCTAGCGCAAAAGATGATCTAAAAACCAGATTTCTATCCGAGGTTTGGTATGAATACCATGTTTCGGGAATCTGATTTTTCTTAACTAGATCAATTCTGCGCTTTTTGCTACGGACGACCCCCAGGAGGATTCTCGGGCAACACCGGAATGGTGATGTCGTTCGTAGCGTTTTGCCCACTAGTGAGATCGTACGCAGTTGCCGTGACAGCGTCGCTAGACACATCAATCGGCGCCGTATACGAGCTTGTCACCTGCTCTGGTGTTCCAGTGCCGGTGAGCGTTGCCGAACAGCTCGGACTGAAGCTTCCGAAGTCTGCATTGAAGCAGACACGGTAGCTGTGCCCTTGCTGGACAGTCGCTTTCGCAACTATCACATTCGTCTCGTTAGGGTACACCTCCTGAACGCTGTTTAGCGTAACAGATGGTGCCTGGGCGGTTTGGCATGGCGGGGATGACCCGTCTGGGCAGACCGGCGGTGGCGGTGGCGACGTGACGCACACATTTTGCGAGGAGTTCCAGGTGTTACCCTGAATCGCCACACAACTGTTGTACGAGTTGCACAACAACGGATTGCCGTTGTATTTGCCGTTTGCCGTGCAGATCTGCGTGTTGCCGCATCCAGCGTTGCCGGAGTTATCACCATTGATGATAACAACGCATACCGCCGGAGGAGCCGGAGGCACTGCCGGAGGAGCCGGGGGAGTGGGTTTTGGCGGTCTTGCAGGCTTGTGGTCCCGCTTGATCCAGATCTTGACCTTCACCCAACCATAGTTGGGGTTCCAACACGAAGTTGGAAATGTGGTCTTAACCTTAATCACCACTACCTTGCACCGTCTCGACGGTCTCGTGCAAGCATCCTTGCCGTACTTTGCCGGAACCTTAACGGCAACGGATTCTCCCTTGTAGAGAGTCCTCTTGCCAGCCCCAAACATTCGTCTGTGCCCATCGCAACCATGATTTCTGGTTCGCTTCGAGCGGTAGACACGACCGATTATCAGCTGGTTTTTCAACTGCTTAGTGATCGAGCCGTTGTACGACTTGATTCCCAGGCGACGCGCTACGGTGCGGACAACACCGTTATAGGCGAGGTCTCCTACACCCTTGTTGATCGACTGAGTCGAACGGGCGCATGCACCTCGGTGGTCTTGATGCCGGTTGTAAGCCGATGCAGACCCAGGAAAGATCGCTCCGACCACCACAAGGGCGGCGAGTGCGATCAGGGTTGTTGCCTTCTTGATCATGACTATCACCTCCCGATGATGGTCGGAGTTTAGTGGTGACGGTTGATCAGACCGACATCACGCTTTTTGGCGTTCTTTGACAGAACGCCCCAAAGATAAATCTTTATCGCCAGAGTGTTCTGCCAAAAAAGCAAGCGAAACGTCGTTCTTTTTGAAAGACTTCGTAGCTTATTTTCTATCGTTATAGTCGGTTTAGGGTAATTAAAACGAGCGTTCATATAAATGAGCTCGAGTCTTAAAGACCCATGACTACCTAGTTCGCTTAAATTTATAGCAAATTTTACAAACTAGACGAACCACATCAAACATATTGGTGTTAGTTCGTTAACTTACCAGATTGTTAATTTGCCATCGCTCCTAGAATCTCCACCCCAAAAACGATTATGTTACTAATTTAGCATAAAAGTTATCTTTTGTCAATATTATTGTGTAATTTGCTTATGGTTTCTCTTTAATCTGCTGGTTACTAGTGTTATAATGCAGACAATGATATTTGGTAAAAATCAAGTTAAAGAACCTGAGAAATCGGTTGTTTTATTGCTTCAGGTACCACGCAATAACGAAAAGAAAGAGCTTGCTGCCGAGCAAATGCTAGCAGCGATTCATGGACTTCTAACGAAGAAATCTGCCGGGCTATTTGTAAGTGAAAACCACGATAGAATCAGCTTCGAGGTAGGAGTGGTGGACGCAAGAGTTAGCTTCTTTGTTTGGGTACCAGAACGCCTTAAAAGTTATGTGGAAGACCAGATTTATGCCCAATACCCTAATGTCATCATATCTGAGGTAGCCGACTATTCTAAGCACATAAAACCAGGCCACCGCCTCGTTACTGGAGAATTAAAGCTTATCGCACCAGATCCTTTGCCGATAAAAACCTTCCCTAGCTTCGAGGTAGACCCCTTGGCCTCTATAACTGCCTCTTTGGCACAGTTTGAAGAAAACGAAAATGCCTGGATACAAGTGATAGTCCAGCCAGCTAAAAGTGGTTGGTACAAAAAAAGCGAAGCTTATTCTCAAGGAATCCGTACCGGCGGAGGGTCTAGCGGGCGCTATGTGGGGCTTTTTGGGGCGCTTTCTAGCCCTCCAGAGCAAAAGCAGGGTGAAACAGCTAGACTAGCCGAACACGAGTCTGCCAGAGCCTCTGGAGCCGAGGAAAAAAGCCACAAACTGGCTTACTCGACTACTGTTAGGATAGTCTATTCTGGTCAAACTAGTGAAGATCACGCCAGGATGCGCCTGCAATCAATCGTCGCCAGTTTTAAACAGTTTAATACCACCTACCTAAATGGCTTTGCGGTCAATAAAACTAATTTTGGCATAACAGGGGTAAAAGATTATCAAAACAGACTGCTAGGGCGCAAACGTATGACTCTAAATATAGAAGAGTTAGCTAGCCTTTATCACCTACCGCACACCAACGTAGAGACCCCTAATATACTCTGGGCAAATGCGACTACAGCTGAACCACCAGCAAATTTACCTATCAAGATTACCCCTGATAATTCCATGATAGCCAACACTAACTTTAGGGGGCACAACACACTTTTTGGCTTACCACGCTCTGACAGGGGTCGTCATCTGTATATTATTGGGCAGACAGGTACTGGAAAATCCGGGCTATTAGAGCTCCTAACAATATCTGATATTAATACCAACAGAGGCTTTGCGGTCATTGACCCACACGGCGATTATGCGCTTAACATCTTAAAAAGAATACCGAAAAGTAGAGTAAAAGATGTTGTGTACTTTAACCCATCTGACAATGAGTACCCGATAGGTTTTAACCCCTTAGAAGTGATAGATCAAAAGCTACGAACTCACGCTGCTAGTGAGCTGATAGGTGTACTGAAACGGATGTTTGATTCTTGGGGTCCACGACTAGAGTATATCTTGCGCTATAGCATACTAGCATTACTAGACTACCCGGATGCTACTATGCTCGATATCACAAAGATGCTAACAGATAAGAAATTCCGAAAAGAAGTACTAGATCACGTTGCAGACCCAGTAGTTAAAAACTTCTGGCAAGTGGAGTTTGCCAGCTGGAACGACAAATTTGCAGCCGAAGCTGTAGCACCAGTCCTAAACAAAATTGGCGCCTTTACGGCTAACCCTCTGGTAAGGAACATCATCGGTCAGCCAAAAGGGAGCTTTAATATCCGTGAAATCATGGACGAAGAAAAAATCTTAATCGTAAACCTATCTCGCGGTTTAATCGGCGAGGATAATGCCGGACTTCTTGGAGCGTTGATGGTTACAAAGATACAGATGGCATCGATGAGTCGTGCCGACGTACCAGCCGAGCAGAGAAAGCCTTTTTATCTCTATGTAGACGAATTCCAAAACTTTGCAACAGACTCGTTTGCCACAATCCTATCTGAGGCTAGAAAGTATGGACTAAATCTAACAGTTGCTAACCAATATATCGCACAGATGATGCAGTCTGTAAAAGATGCAGTTTTTGGTAACGTTGGGTCGATTATATCTTTTAGAACCAGCGCAGATGACGCCCGGACGATGCTCAAATACTTTGAGCCAAAATTTGAAGAACACGACCTAGTACACATGCACAATCGTCATCTTGTCATCAGTATGACTATTGGCGGCGAAAAGGTACAAGCATTTTCGGCTATAACGACCGATTTAGCACCTCCCGGGGTAGACAGCTCGGCAGAGATAATCACTAGCAGTAGAGACAAATACGGTACCAAAGTGGCCGAGGTAGAGGCATATATCCATAAAAGACATGATTTCAAGAGTAATCTTGGTTTAAAAACACCAGAAACTAATCATAAGCAATCGACAAATGCACCAAAAAATAATTTGCCCTCTACTAGCAAAGACGAGGCAGAAACAGACGAAGTTCAAAAACCAGCCTACAATCCGGAGAAAATTGGGCTGAAATTCGAAACAAAACACGAAGCCGAACCAGAAGAGAAAAAAACCAAGAAAAAGCGTATTCGTAGGAGAAAAAAATCGACCCAAAAATCTGTTAGCAAAACTACCCTAGAGGCAATCGCAAAAGTAAAAAAGCCTTCTACTAAAAATGGCGGTGAATTAAGCGACGGAAAAACTATAAAACTACGCTAAAGAAGCTATTTTGCTTTTAGTAATTTCTTGTTAAAGCTAAAGCCAAAAACCGAGCCCTTGCCTTCTTGGCTGTCAAAAATAATACTCCCACCCCTGTGTGCATCGACAACTTTCTTTGCCATAAATAGACCTAGTCCTGTACCGTCTGGGCGGACTTTGCGAGCACCCTCTGTTCGATAAAATTTTGTAAAGAGGTGTTTTTGCTCGCTTTTAGGGACACCTATGCCTGTGTCTCTAACTATAAAATAAATGTTGTTTTTATCCTCTTTTAGCTCAACTGTTATCTTGCCCCCTTCTGGCGTATAGTAGAGCGCGTTATCTATAAAATTCATAACGACTTGTCGTAGTTTGGTTTCATCAAGCATTAGATTAGTTATATCTTTTGGCTTTTTAAAGCTAAGGTGTATCTTTTTTGTCTTTATGCTTGCGCTCAGTTGGGCTAACTCGCTTGAAACAATCTCTGTTAAGTTGGCAGAGGAAGGGATTAAAACAAACTTACCCGACTTCAGACGAGACACGTTAAGTAAATCTGCTATCAGATAGACCATTCTCTGAGCACTTAAAAACGAAGATTCAAGCATATCCTTTTGTTTTGCATTTATCTTGCCTGTATCGCCATCTAAGACCATGCTCAAGTAGCCTTTTACAGAAGTAAGCGGTGTTCTCAACTGATGAGAAGCCATCGAGATAAACTCATCTTTTGTCTCGTCAAGATCTTTGAGCTTCTTGTTTGTCTTTTTTAGTTTAGCTGTCGCTTTGTTAACTCTTGCCTGCAGTGTGGCTGCAAAACCCTGAATTTCTTCAAAACGAAGAGCATTTTGTACGGCGATAATCAACTCGTCACTTATTATCTCTATAATCCTTAGGTCATTATTGTTATAAAGATTGCCACTCTGTTTTGGACCAAGCATCAAATACGCTAAGGAGTTTTCGCCAGTACGATATCGGGTATCAAAACGCGAAACAATAGACACATTTTTCGTCTTTAGCAAACTGGTAAGGTGTGATTTTCTCATAGAGAAGCTCTCGGTATTAATTACCTTTACGCCCTGCCTAGCTAGCCCCTGTCGCAGTGTGGCAATGTCATTTTTTGTTAAACCCAGGTCTTTAGTGCCGACAATTCTGGTTTGCTTTGGTCCCTCGGTATTAATAACAATTGTGCAAAACTGACATTTTATATTCTCTTTTATGACAGTAGTAACGTGACGAAGTAAAACTTGAACCTCAATGTTGTCGAGTAGCGCCTTATTAAACTGGTCTAAAAACACCTGCGGATCATAAGCATCCTGGTAGAAAATTGCGTTAGTAATTTTATCGAATAATCTCTTCAAAAATGGCGCCGTGAACACCAAGAAAAGCGCCGTGGCAATTGGGATTACTTGTTGCACGAATAACGTATTTGTATCAAGTAGTCGATTTGCCAAAAAGAAAACGACTAACGAATAAATACCTATGAGCGAAGATAGCATCAAAGTATACGCAAAAAGTCGTGCAACAACAAACTTTATATCGAACATCTTGTGTTTTAAAATCGCATAACCAATAAATGATATAAAGAAAAGCGTATATAGGGGGCTAAGCGAAACTAACTGAGTCTGTCGAAAAACCACAGCAAGCACGAAGTTAGAAAAGACGGACAGAGTTATTAGTATTACCGATCCGTAAACCAGCATCCTAAGTTGAGCCTTTTCAATGCCTGAACTCTTAAAGTATCTGGTTGCAAGGATAAACATTGAGCCTATCAGAAAATAAATCATCTGGGCGACAAACAATGTTATGCCGAAGTTTGGTTCTGGTGTAAAATTGCCATCTACATACGAAGCACTCTTAAAAATAAGTGGGGTGACGGCCCCTACCATCAAAGTTAAACTCAAAGCTATTTCAACGATATTCCTTTTGGTTATGGTAATGCTTGAGCGCGGATACGTTTTGGCCAAAAAATAATACGCCAGGCTCAGGAGAATTATCGAGGCAACAACAAGCCTAACGAACACCAACTGACCTTCTGCGCTTGAACCATTAAGAGAAAAGTAATTTAAAACCGGCCAGATTGCCATTATCGAGGCTAGTACAGCAAAAATCCTGTTTGTGGCATTTTTAGGATTATTTAATATGACCAACAAGCCAATCAGTAAAATACCAATCGAGCTAACCCCTATAACCGCCCACTCTATCATGTCAACATTTTACCAATTTTTTCGAGGAGTTGCTCGCGATATTGCTTATGTTCCTCGGATTCATATTCTTTTAGAACCTTTTTCTCGATATTAATTGATATCTTGCCTGATTTGATAGGAACGTCATTGGCGATCAACCTAACGATATAGGCTACCATCGAGCCAGCGGCCATAGCAGTCCCTCCAAGTTGGGGTATGCCTGCTATTGTCTGACCTATCAGCGGGACACTCTCGAGCATTCTGGTCGGTGAGTGATTTGCGTCTATCATTTTTAACGCTAGCTTCATCCAGTCTTTCTTTGATAAATCACCACTTTGTATTTTCCTTATGTCTGTCGGGCTCAATATACCGTGTAGCACCTCTTGCTTGGGGTCTTTATCGAATCTTTCAACATCTAACAGTACGTTGTCGCCTGTATCTGTTGCCATAACTACTGGTATCTTTCTCTCTTTTGCTAGTTGCCTCAGCCTTACTTTCATGGCGAGATCGTCCATTTCATCAACAATTATGTCAAGCCCTTCGACGAATTCTTCGATGTTTTCCCTGTTTATTCCCTCTGCAAATACGTCAACCTTGTAGTAAGGGTCTAGTTCGTTGATCCACCTTGCAATCCAGGTAGATTTCTCTAGGCCAATCTGGTTTACCCCTGCTCTTAGTCGGTTGAGATTAGAAAGCTCTATGGTATCTGCATCTGCCACCCTAATAGAGCGAGAACCTCCGCTCATCACAATTGCCTGGACTGCACTAGAACCAACACTAAGACCCGCCACACCTACCTTGGTTGTTTCGAATTTTCTTTGCTCTTTTAGATTAATCAGCTCTCTATTGCGTGCCGTCCTTACTAAAAAATGATCTTTCTCTGGGAGTAAATGTATAGCGATATTCAACCATTGGTAATAAAACCAACTACCCGCATTCTTATCTTTCTTAATATAGTCTTTACGAAATTGATGCAATAGTTCGTTCTTATTTGGTCCATTTGCATCTGCTGGATTTAGAACTTCGAATAGCTCATCCACCATATCAGGATATAAATCGAAAGAATTTATTTCGGGGTTATTTTTTAGTAAGTTATCAATGTCATGAATGCTGTATTCATCAGGTACAAATTTGTCCTTTGCGCTGTCATCGATTTTTACCATTTTACTTCTTCTTTACTGCATACTTATGCTTTATGCCACCCGTAACAAAGTCGGGGTGACCCAACGGGAAGAACTCTAAGACAGGGTGAGCTCTTGTGCCTATCTCGGACTCCAGCTTGTTATATTCGGTATTCAAAGATTTTAATTTTTCTTTAATAATCTCTAGTATCTGAGCTTCGTCCTTGGCTGTTACTTTACCTGTATGTGATAGCTCAAATTGAATATGCAAGTACTGATTCAAGCTTTTGTCATGTTCGGTCGACATCTTAAATTTACCACTCAAGTGGTGCCTAACTCTTTTATCTTCAACTCCTGCTTTTATATTCTCTGGATAGACGTTGAGCCCATATATTGTTGCGTTATTGTGTGGTCGACCAAACAGATAAACAAATGGCATTTTGGTTGGCTTGACGTCGCTGGCATATTTTTTTATAAGCTTATTAAATTTGTCCCTACCTGTTAAGTCGATCATCTCGTCATGAGAATATAAACCACCCATATCTTTTAGGTTGTAGCGAATAAATGGGACCGCACTAGGGGCAGAAATTATTAGCTGTCCATCAACTACCTCAAAATATTTATGCTTAGGACTATACTCATAAATAGAAGGTGTCCGCTCTAACCCAAGAACTCTTTTTGAATCCTTTGGTGAGCTAGCTAGTATTCTTTTTATTGCTATCGAGGAAGGTGTCTCTATGCCGGGTAAACCAGCTTCTGCTGTACCAAAAACATTGATTATGTCTCTTAGCGGATTTTTTGCGCCAACAATCTCTAAAATATGATCGCGCCACTCCTCGCTGATAGCCTCACCAGCAACAAACAACTTTACGTTAAGCTTTTTCCATTTGATCCCCAGAGTCTCACCTTCAGTTAGAACATCTTTAATAAATGGCGGATAACCTGCGATAATCGTCTGCTCAAAACTACCAGATAGTTTTTTTATCGAACTAAAGATATCTTTCTTGTTTATACCTGGTGTAACCTGTGATAGTGAGCCTGTACTTACCGAAACAGCATGCGATGCAGTTACAGCGTATATGCCGGCTGACCAAGTCCCCATGGCAAAAGCATTCACGAGTAATGTATTCTTTTTGTCAGCTCCCATAAGATGCCCAAATACATATTTTAAATAACCTTCAACCTCTTTCTCCTCCACTAAATCTCTTGGCCAAAACATTGGCTCTCCAGTAGAGCCCGAGCTAGAAACGATAACCGTCGTATCGCAAAGATTTCCGTCCCATGCAAGCTCATGGAGTGGATACTTATCAAAATAATTATCCTTGTCCGTAAGAGGAATTTTCAGAAAGTCTCTGTGGGTTTTTATGCTCGCTGGATTTATACCCTTTTCGGATAAGAATTTTTTATAAGCCGGCACTCTTTTAGAAGCCTCATGAAATAATTTTAGTGCTTTATTAAATCCCTCGTACTTTAGGATTGCTGGAGTATTATCAATGGAACTTTTTATTTCGGGCATTATTTTTATCCTTATTAAAATTTATCTTTGTCCTCATTATATTATAAAGTGTGGCTTTTTATAATATTTGAAATGTTAGTGCTTATAGAGTACGATTTAGGTGTATGCAAAAAATCGCGATTATCGAGGATGACAAGGCAATTTGCCAGATGTACCGTATCAAATTCGAGGCAGAAAATTTCGATGTAGAAACTGCCGAAAATGGTAAACTTGGCTTAAAACTCGTAAAAGAGATGCAACCAGACATTATTCTACTCGACTTAATGATGCCCGAGATGCGTGGTGACGAGATGCTAAGAGAGCTCAGAAAGACCACTTGGGGTAAAAATATAAAGGTTATTATCCTAACTAATATGGGTGAACAAGAGATTCCTGAAGACCTAGCTGAACTAGGAGTAAAATCGTTCATATTGAAAGCCGACATGACCCCCAAACAAGTTACCGAACTGGTGAAAAAAGAACTCTCCAGCTAAACTATTAGTATGAAAGTTGCAATTCTAGGCTTCGGCCTACAGGGAGAGTCTGCTCTTGAGTATTGGGGTTCTCCTGATAACCAGATAACTATTTGTGATAAAAATATAGACCTAGAACTTCCAGGCGGTGTGGCTAGTCAACTTGGTGAAAACTATCTTAATGACCTTAATGAGTTTGATCTGATTGTACGGAGTCCTAGCATCCATCCAAAAGAAATTTTTCAAAAAAACCCAAACTTAGATGGAAAAAAAATTACCTCTGTTACTAACGAGTTCTTTACAATTTGTCCCACCAGCAATATTATTGGCGTAACTGGCACTAAAGGCAAAGGTACCACCAGTACACTAATCACAAAAATGCTCGAAGCCGATGGCAACAGAGTTCACCTGGGGGGCAATATAGGCACGCCTCCGCTAGAAATGCTTAAAAATGACATCCAGCCAGATGACTGGGTAGTGCTTGAGCTTGCTAACTTCCAGCTAATCGACCTTAGGTATTCGCCTCGTATTGCAGTTTGTTTGATGGTCGTCCCAGAACACCAAGATTGGCATGCGGATTTCGACGAATATTTAACAGCCAAACAACAATTGTTTCGTTGGCAAAAGCCGGAAGATACAGCTATTTATTTTGCGTCCAATAAAGATTCTACAAAAGTTGTTGACATCTCCCCTGGGCACAAAATACCCTACTTTGAGCCACCGGGCGCTAAGATTGTGAGAGATAACGTAGAAATTGGTGGTCAACAGATTGCCCATACCTCAACGATAAAACTCCTGGGCAAACATAACTGGCAAAATATTTGTGCTGCCATTACCGCCGTCTGGCAAATCACTAAAAATATTGAGCCTATTCGCTCGGTAATTACTAGTTTTTCTGGCATAGAGTACCGACTTGAGCTAATAAGAGAACTAAAAGGCGTCAAATACTATAATGACTCGTTTGGCACTACCCCCGAAACAGCCATTGTGGCACTTGAAGCTATCCCGGGACCAAAGATTATTGTGCTAGGCGGCTCAGACAAAGGAGCCGACTTTACCAATTTTGCATCGGCTATCAAAAAAAACAACGTAAAATATGCCATCATTATCGGTGTTACAGCCCAAAAGATTGAAAAAGCTCTAAAAGACAACAGAGTTTCGACCCCTTATTCTATTTTAGATAACACAACCATGGATGAAATCGTTAATCTAGCACAAGAAAAAGCATCAGCTGGCGATACGGTACTACTTTCTACAGGCTGTGCTAGTTTTGGATTGTTTAAAGACTACAAAGATAGAGGCGACCAATTCAATCGTGCCGTATTAAGTCTCAAGTAAATCTACTTGTCTTCGCGCCGATAAAATTACGTTTTCGAATAGTGCACACACTGTTAGTGGCCCAACTCCGCCTTTGGTTGGAGTAATAATGACGTCGTCCCGCTCATAAACATCTGATGCTACGTCGCCAACTGTCTTGCCGTCTTCGCTGGCAACCCCTGCGTCTACCACTACTGCGCCGTTCTTTACCATATCAGAGCGTAAAATACTCGGGCTCCCAGTTGCCGTTACTAAAACATCGGCTTGAAAGCTCAAGTCTTTTAGGTTTTTGGTCGTTCTATCGGCAATCGCTACATCATGCCCCCCAGCAAGGAGCACTTTTTCTAACGGTTTGCCAACTAATTTCCCCTTACCAATTAATAAAATCTTCCTGTTTTTTAGATCGATGTTATAGCCAGCCAACAGCCACTGAATTGCCATAGGTGTGGCGGGGTCAAAATCAGAATTTACACCAAGCGCGTCGACATCTTTTTGTGGATCCACAAGATTACAAATTTTATCAGTTTCCTTTGGATCTTCGAGCGGTAGTTGGACAATAATACCATGTACCCTGTCGTCTTTATTTAGCTCTGTGATAATATCTTTGGCGTCTCTTTGGTGAATTTTATATTCCTTTACTTCAACTTGGATATCTTCACCATAAAGTTTTTTTAAACGCACATAAGTATTGATGACTGGGTCATCTTTAGTCTGAATAATTGCCAGCGTTGGGACAATCCCATGAGCCTGAATAAGCCCACGCACAGACTTGCTCTGACGTTCTTTTATAAACTCGGCTAGATCTAAGCCGTTCAGCATTTTCATGCTCTTTATGTTAGCAGATAAAACAAATCCCCCATAAAGCTAACGCCTATAAATCTGGAGGGCCAGGAGGGACATTCGAGTCACCAGTCGAAAAGCTTTGCTTTTAGCTGTCGACCCCGGCTCGCGGTCTCACTAAATTGTTCGACAACGCTCCGCCTGTTCGAGCCCCACGCAACTGAAGCAGTTCAGTAGCTTCCTGCTTTCCAACGAAAAGACCCCAGACAAGCTGAGGCTATTTCGTTGGAGGGCCAGGAGGGACTCGAACCCTCGACACCCTGCTTAAGAGGCAGGTGCTCTAACCAGCTGAGCTACTGGCCCACGAAGAATATACTAACATTTTAATGGCTCGAGGCCCTGGGGGACCTCGATCCGCCTCTGGCGGGTCCATCGAAAATTGAAAAAATTTGCTTTTGGTACCCGAGGAGGGATTCGAACCCCCGACACCTGGTTCCGAAGACCAGTGCTCTAATCCGCTGAGCTACTCGGGCATAGCTTATATTTTACTATAAAGGTTCGAATCCTGGACTCGACTCACCTTCGGCGAGCCCGAAACTTCGCGATTGGCAAACCAGTTGCCATCGGAAGATTTCCTTGCAAACTGCCACCGGCAGTTCTCACCCCGACACCTGGTTCCGAAGACCAGTGCTCTATCGCTAAAGCTACTCGGGCATAGCTTATATTTTTAGCATAAAACAGGGGTAAATACTAGTTCTTAACCTTACTATTAGATTTTTTTATCAATTTTTGGCAGACCTTTACCATCAGATTGATCGTGCTGATCTAGCGTTGCGCGCAGGACTTCTATCATCCTCTCTGCGTGTTTCCTGCTCATACCGACCTTACTCACTGGTAATTGCTGTCCATCAGGAGTGGTTGCCTGCATAAACTGCAGGACGACTCCGTGATTATTAACCGTAGCGTTCATGCTATCTGTGTAAATAACTTTGCTATCGATTGGCAAGTACATTACGACCTGTTTCATCAGTAGGTCTTCCATGCCACCTGGGAAATTCTCTATTCCATGCTCGCCAACCTGATGTGCAAGCCCTCGTAGCTCCTCTGCCTGCTCATCTGTAAGTAAAAAGTGGCTAATCAACATCTCTAACACCTCAACTGGAGGCATTGTTTTTCCATCCTCGATAGACCTTAAGGCTGATTCGTCAATTTCTAAAGTCCCCGACACATCCCCCGTTGTCTGGTGCCATTGTTCTCTTAAATGTTTGAGTTTTGATCCAAGTGCCTTGTACGGCTGAGAACCACTTTGCTTCATACTTATATGTTACTATTCTGAGAGCTTTTTGCAAGGATAAAAACTTTGTAATTCGGTTATACTAAATATATGCAATTTTCTCAAGATGTATCATTAAAAAACTATTCTACAATGCGACTTGGTGGTCTAGCTAAATATATGGCCGAGGTGAACTCTATAGAGCAAGTCAAGGAAGCTGTTTCTTGGGCGGAAGCCAACAAAATTGAAAAAATCATTATGATCGGCCAGGGTAGTAATATTGTTTGGCGTGATGAGGGTTATGATGGTTTAGTTTTGTTAAACAAAATAAAGGGGTTCGAGCTTCAACCAAATATCGACCAAGTTTATTTGACTGTTGGCGCAGGGGAAGTCTGGGACAGCGTGGTAGAAAGAACTACCAGTGAAGGCTTATCTGGTATAGAAACGCTCTCTTTGATACCGGGTTTAGCAGGGGCAACACCCGTCCAAAATGTTGGAGCTTACGGCAGAGAGATAAAAGATACCCTAATATTACTACAAGCATACGACAGACAAGCTAGGGCAATGGTAACCATACCTAATTCTGAGTGTAACTTCGGCTATCGAACTAGCAGGTTTAAAGCAAACGATAAGGATCGTTTTCTAATTACTTCTATTACCTTGTCTCTTAGCAAAAATCACCTTAGGCCACCTTTTTATGCAACACTTGCCAATTATCTAGCGGAGAGAAAAATTACCGA
>CAYTUF010000011.1:20313-23660 GCA_964441225.1 uncultured Candidatus Saccharibacteria bacterium
TTCGACAAGCTGTCATTGATATTCGTAGGGCCAAATTACCTGATCCTGCAAAAGTCGCAAACTGTGGTTCTTTCTTTTCTAACCCGATTATTCCACGTTATCAGCTGGAGGAGCTCAAAGATAGGTACCCAAACATTCGCTACTGGGACGTAGAAAATGACAACGTCAAGGTATCGGCCGCCTGGCTACTCGAATCTTTGGGGCTTAAAGGCTACCACGAAAAAAATATTGGTATGGCAATTTGGGACAAACAGCCGTTAGTGCTTGTTAATGAAAACGCCAAAAATACGGTGTCGCTGATAGCCTTTCGCGACGCAATCGTAAAATCAGTAAAAGAAAAATTCGGCATACAGCTCGAGCAAGAACCAGAGATAATCTAAATACTAAGTATTGTCGCTGGGCAGTGAAAACCTCTTCGCAAACTCAATTACTTCTACTCTTAACTTGTTAAGTGTTTCTTTATTATTGCGATTCTCTATGGCTTGTTTCATCCACTCGGCAATTTTTTCCATATCGGTTTCTTTAAGACTCCGAGTTGTTATTGCTGGTGTCCCCAGTCTAATCCCGCTAGGCCTAAACGGTGGCAGAGGATCATCTGCAATAACGTTTTTATTGAGAGTTAGCCCAATCTTATCTAACGCATTCTCTGCCTCGCTACCGTCTATGCCAAAGCTTTTGTGCACATCCGCCAAAATCAGGTGATTGCTAGTTCCGCCCGTTATAAGTTTAAAACCCCGAGCCTGAAGAGCTTCGGCTAGTGCAATAGCATTTCTTACAATTTGCTTTGCATATTCTTTGAATTCTGGCTTCAAAGCTTCGCCAAAAGCCACCGCCTTAGCAGCGATTATGTGCTCATGTGGTCCACCTTGCATACCCGGAAAAACAGCTCTATCTATTAGCGTTGGGATATTTTCTAAAGTTTTTTCTGGTGCCTTTAGCGGATTACTGACGGTTCCCTTGCTCAAAATTAATCCGCCACGAGGGCCACGGAGGGTTTTATGTGTAGTGGTAGTAATGACATGAAAGCCATAGTCGAATGGATTTTTTGCAACTCCCCCAACGATCAAGCCTGCGATATGCGCCATATCGGCCAAAAGTAACGCTCCAGCCTCGTTGCCGATTTCTGCAAACTTGGCATAATCTAGTTCTCTAGGATAAGCACTAAACCCAGCCAAAATAATCTTGGGCTTGTGCTTGAGCGCTAGAGCTCTTAACTCTTCGTAATCAATTTCTCCCGTGTTGATATCTTTCATTTTGTATCTAATAAAGTTATAAAGCTTGGCAGAGCGAGTTACTGGCGCACCGTGAGTTAAATGCCCGCCGTGACTTAGATCCATAGCCAACACTGTATCGCCAGGTTCTAGCCAAGCGCTATACACAGCCTCGTTAGCAGGCGCCCCGGAGTGTGGTTGAACATTGGCATGATCTGCCTTAAATAACTCTTTGGCTCTATCAATAGCAAGCTGTTCTACTTTATCTGTATTTTCTTGTCCACCATAATAGCGTTTGCCTGGGTAGCCTTCGGAATACTTATTGGTCAGCACACTACCCATAGCGTTTAAAACACTTCGGCTAACATAATTCTCACTTGGGATTAACTCTAACCCCTCGCGCTGTCTTTGTTCTTCAGCTTTTATATATTGTGCGATCTCTCTGTCCATAGTTGCTCTCTATATTCTATCAGCAACATCAGCTACTTTTTATATCGTTGAAAAAAAATACCATATTTGATAACCTTTTAGCATAAATGAACGATACAAATAGAAAGATTGGCAACTTAATTTATCAAATTAGGCAAGAGCGCGAACTCACCCAAGCTGAGCTTGCCCGCCGACTTGGCACTAGCCAAAGTGCTGTCAATCGTATCGAAAAGGGTGGTCAAAACCTGAGTCTTGAAACACTTGGACGCATAAGTGACGTTCTAAATAAACAATTAATTTCCCTGGGGAGCGACGCTGTTAGCTTGCGTATCGAAGGTGGGCATGAACTGTCTGGTTCTATCGAAACAAAGGTATCAAAAAATGCTGCGGTTTGTTTGCTTTTTGCATCACTTCTTAACAAAGGAACAACCCGACTTAAAAGGATGCCACGCATAGAAGAGGTCAACCGACTTATAGAGGTTTTGGTTAGTATTGGCGTGAAAGTCCGCTGGATGGCGGGTAACGATGTAGAAATTCGTCCTCCAGAAAAACTAGATATGGCAAATATGGACAAGGTGGCTGCACGCAAAACCAGAAGTGTGATTATGATGATGGGCCCGCTCATGCATATCTTTAAGGAATTCAAAATACCTTACGCGGGTGGCTGTAAACTCGGTACACGCACCGTACAGCCACATCTATACGCCCTGGAAGAGTTTGGCGTTAGTGCCGATACAAAATCTGGGTATTATCATATAAGCGTCGATCAAAAATCACCGAAAGAAGTTGTTCTTTATGAATCCGGAGATACTACAACCGAAAATGCCGTTATGGCGGCGGCTCGGCAAAACAATGAAGTTGTTATAAAAATGGCAAGCGCCAACTATATGGTGCAAGATCTTTGCTACTTCTTAAAAAAGCTTGGCGTAAAAATAGACGGTATTGGTACTAGTACATTAAAAATCCGTGGTGTAAAAGATATCAAAAAAAATATCACCTATTATCCTGGTGAAGACCCAATCGAATCTATGACTTTTATCTCGACAGCTGTAACAACGAACTCAAGCATAACGATAAAACGTGCGCCAATTGAATTTTTAGAACTTGAGCTCTTAAAGCTAAAAAAAATGGGACTAAAGGTAGGTGTTAGCCCTAGTTATAAGTCATATAATGGATATACCGATCTAGCCGACATCAAGGTTTACAAACACGACGGCGAGCTAAAGGCGCTTGATGAAAAAATTTATGCCAGGCCCTACCCCGGTCTAAACATAGACAACCTACCGTATTTTGTCCCAATAGCTGCCTCTGCAAAAGGTAGGACATTGATTCATGACTGGGTTTACGAGGAAAGGGCGCTGTATTATACGGAGCTACGAAAACTTAACGCAAACGTAACGTTAGCTGACCCGCACCGTGCATATGTTGATGGCCCTACCAAATGGCATGTGGCAGATATAGTCTGTCCACCAGCACTTCGACCAGCCGTCTTACTACTGATCGGTATGTTAGCGGCCAATGGTACCTCTATGCTCAGGAACGTTTATTCGATCAATCGTGGTTATGAAGACTTGGCGGAACGCTTAAACTCTCTGGGTGCAAAAATAGAAATACTCCACGACATATAGTTTGTGATATAATTACCCCTGTTCGCGGGTGTGGTATAACGTTTATTATTCCTGCCTTCCAAGCAGGCGACGAGGGTTA
>CAYTUF010000012.1:0-3163 GCA_964441225.1 uncultured Candidatus Saccharibacteria bacterium
TTATGAGCGGTTTTTGGATGTAGAACTAACCAAATCTAGTAGTGTTATGAGTGGTAGGTTACTCAAGCAACTTATAGAGGACGAGCGAGCTGGCAAGTTTTTGGGCGAAACAGTGCAGGTTTTACCTCATTTCACGAATGCCATAAAAGATAGCATTTTGTTAGCTGGTAAGGGGTTTGATGTTCATATTGTAGAAATAGGCGGTACCGTTGGCGACTATGAAAGCACAGCATTCATAGAGGCAATAAGAGAATTTGGCGTACAGGTTGGGCGTGAGAACTGCGCCTATGTGCATGTTGTTTACCTGCCATATTTGGGAACAAGCCAAGAGGTCAAAACCAAACCAGCTCAAAACGCATTAAGAGAGCTACGAGCAGTAGGTATAATCCCAGATTTATTGGTGGCTAGAAGTGAAGTTAACGCTAATGGCGAGGTAACTAAAAAACTGTCTCTTTTTGGAGGTCTGAAGGAGGAGGCGGTCATACTCTTGCCAAACGCATCGACTATTTATGAAGTGCCGCTGAGCCTAGAGAAACAAGGCGCTGGGGATCTGATCACCGATAGGCTGGGTCTGGGCAAAATAAAACCAGATAACTCTAGCTGGGAGGCTGTGGTCAAGACAGCTGTCGCAAAAAAGCCTACCGTGCTTCGCGTGGGAATGGTAGCCAAGTATTTAGACAATCAAGACACATATATATCGGTCTTTGAGGCCCTAAAGGCTGCTTCTTGGGTAGCTAACGTAGAGCTTGATATAGAGTGGATTGACGCAGAGAAAATATCATCGGAGGATCAGCTAAAAGGATTCGACGGACTTTTGGTACCGGGAGGCTTTGGGCATAGGGGGGTTGAGGGCAAGATTACCGCAGCAAAGTATGCGCTAGAAAACGACGTACCTTATCTTGGACTATGCCTGGGGATGCAAGTAGCGGTTATTGCTTCTGCCAGGAGAGCTGGCTTAAAAGATGCTAACTCAACAGAATTTGACAAGTCGACGAAAAATCCTGTTATCAGCACAATGAACGAACAAAAAGGCAAAGAAGAAACTGGTGGCACAATGCGTCTTGGCAACTACTTGTGTGTGCTCGCAGATGGTAGCAGGGCAAGACAACTTTATGGGAAAAAAGAAGTTCAAGAAAGGCATCGACATAGATACGAATGCAACAATGAATACCGCGATAATTATGAAAAATGGGGTATAGATATAGCTGGACTTAGCCCAGATTCTAAACTTGTAGAGATTATAGAAGCTAAAAACCATCCTTTTTTTGTGGCTAGTCAGTTTCATCCAGAGTTTAACTCTAGGCCGAATAGACCACATCCGTTGTTCGTTGGTTTTATCAAAGCCTTGAAAGAAAAGGCAAAATAACGTAGCATAAGCGCTATGACAGATAAACAAAAAACGATTTTAATAGTTGAAGACGACGAAAACCTATCGAGTGTTTACGATACTCGTCTGCAGGCAGAGGGTTTTAACACCAAACTAGCTTCAAATGGCGAAGAAGCGATAGCTTTAGCTACGCAGAGCTCACCAGATCTGGTCTTACTAGATATAATGATGCCAAAGGTTAGTGGTTTCGATGTGCTAGACATTCTCAGGAGCACACCTCAAACAGCGGACACCAAGGTTATTATGATTACAGCACTTAGCCAAGACAGCGATAGAGAGCGAGCAAAGTCGCTTGGAGTTGATGATTATTTAGTAAAGTCGCAGGTTGTAATAGCCGAAGTCGTCGATAGGATTAAAAAGTACTTAGCTGAAAAATAATATCCTGCAGTCAAGGCACGTTGACAAATAAGCATAAATTTGATATAATGTATGCATATTAGATAAAAATTAAAAGGAATATTACATGACAGAACGAAATCAACCAGAATACTCAAGCGGAATGACTCCAGAACAGATTGAAGCTCTTGGGTCTAACCCTGATAATCCTCTAGCACCGCTACACGATGCTATCGTCAATAGCGAACCTGCTAGGTTTGTGGAGAGGCCAGATGATGCGCGAGGAGTAGAACAACGGATAAATGACAAAGGCTACGTTGTACCTATGGGAGTAGATACCCAAACCAAACAGGTAAATCCAGATGCCAGAAGGTCTGAAGCCTAAAATTATTCGACAGTTACTTCGGTGCGACGAGTAGTCTTGCCACTAAAAAGCTTAACTCGGCGAGATTTGTATGTGACCACACCATCTTTGTCGGCATGGATAGTGTAGTTACGGCTTAGTTTGGTACCTTTGCCGGCTCTTTTGGTCAGGCCTGTCTGACGTACGATTACCTGTCCTGTTTTTACTTTTTGACCACCAAACAGCTTCACTCCTAGCCTTTGGCCTGGGCTATCGTGATTGTTCTTACTGGAACCGCCTGCTTTAACTTTTGACATCTTGTATCCTTTCTAATACTACGAGTTCACGAGCAACAAATTGACCTGGACGATGATAGATTAACTCGCGCTGCGAAGCATGAACAAATTTAATACGATTATAGCCTAGCTGGGTTAATTTATCAAGGGTCGACAGATGGTAGACCTGCTCTTTGATAAACCAGGCGGGGACTGCCAGACTAAGTCTTGCGTCTTTAGTGAGCTGAGGAGAGATATTTTTTAAAAATTTAGCTAGTATAATGTCGCAGGCTCGGATAGTGTCTAGTAAGGTGGATCTATCTGGGGGAGAAGTAAATGGTCGTCCCAGATAGATTTCGCTAGCTACGAAAATAAATGGATTTCGCCACTTATGCCTGGTCGCATCGCCATTTTCTATATCTGAGGTAACATTTTTAGGTAGGTTGAGACTAGTTTTTGCCCAGTCAAGGTTTGCCTGACTATTTGCTATCATTTTTTGTTCGAGATCGCTCCCCAGGCTTGAAAATCCCATGAGATTAGCTTCGATAAGTGTTACGCCCGTTCCGCAAAATGGATCCAGGACAGTTAGCTTGCCAGATGGTGCGGTATTCCCAGTAGCTAAATTGATGATGATTTGTGCGAGTTTCGGTGGTAGCATGCCAGCTTTTGAATCTCTTTTTGGTCTTGAGCGATCGCGCAGAGTATAGCTATTTATGTCTTGAACCTCTAGGCATTTTGCTACTACTGTATTTTTACCATCGGTGGTGAGTATTATTTCGAGACCCTTTTCTCCGGTAAGTTTATTATGTAACACCTGAGCGC
>CAYTUF010000012.1:3173-13875 GCA_964441225.1 uncultured Candidatus Saccharibacteria bacterium
CGCTATCAAGGTAGCTTTGAGTGTTGGGAACAATCCTGGCTGAACGCCCAGTGCTCTTTAGGCTTTTTTTGATTGATAAGCCGAGCGCGTTTATTTGGCCAGGACTAAGAGGTAACCCGTAAGAGCTAATGCCGATCTTTAGTTTCCCTTCCGGTAATCTTTCGGACTGTGTTAGCACTAGATTCTCTAATACTTTTTTGATTTGACTTAGGTTTTGGGACGGGATAGTTGTGAGCACCTCGGCCATCTTGATTGAGCCGCCGATTCTTGAAAAAACTGCCTGCTTAGTCTCGACCAGAGCGCACAGTGGGTTAATGCGCATTACGTTGTCACCACCGTATAAGCTTTCTAGTTCCGCAAGGGCGATGCCAGTTTGTCGTCCTAAAATAAACAAGTATTTCATATCTTTAGTATAATAGATGTTTATGAGCGATGAAGAAAAAAAGCATCGTCGGAGTCAAAAATTGCGGATGATTCTAACTTGGGGGACGCTTGGTGCGTTGATCTTGCTGATTTTGCTCCTTCGCCACGAGATTATAGAGACCTTCAAAAACTTTTCTAACGTACATATTTGGGTACTGGGTTTTGTCTTAGTTTGGCAGATATTAAATTATCATTATTACACCGCGTTATATAGCCAACTCTTCGAAATACTGGGCAAAAAAATAAGGTACAGAGAGCTTTATAAGGTTATGTTAGAGCTCAATTTCGTTAACCATGTTTTCCCGAGCGCCGGAGTCTCTGGTTTTTCATACTTTAGTTTGAGAATGAAAGGGCTTGGGGTGAGTGTAGGCCGTTCGACGTTAATTCAGATGATGCGCTTTGTCACAGTATTTTTATCTTTCCAGGTTTTACTTTTGATTGGGCTTTTTGCGTTGGCTATTATGGGCCAGGTAAATAATGTGATGATTTTAGTTTCCAGCTCGATAGTAACTTTGGTGTTAGTTTCTACTGCTCTGGTAGCCTATATCGTAGGTAGCCGAGACAGAATAGATAGTTTTTTTACGCAATTAACTAAATTTTTGAACCGCATTATTCAGTTGGTGCGTCCTAAACACCCCGAGACGATAAATATCAAATCCGCAAGGGCATTGTTTCATGAACTGCACGACAATTATAAACTTTTGACTAAAAATTACGATAAGTTAAAAGCGCCTTTTATCAATTCATTTTTTGCAAATTTTACAGAGATAGCTACGCTTTATACCGTATATTTAGCTTTTGGAGAGCCGGTTAATTTTGGGGCGATTATTCTAGCTTATGGTGTAGCTAATTTTGCTGGGTTGATATCTGTTTTACCAGGAGGGATTGGGGTATATGAGGCCTTGATGACTGGGGTTTTAATTGCATCTGGTGTTCCTGCGGCACTAAGCATTCCAGCTACCATAATGTATAGAGTACTAACGATGGCTATCCAGTTGCCTCCAGGTTATTACTACTATCACAAGACGATAAATGGGAAGCACGAATGGACACCGCAAAGCTAACAGGTTTAGATCCAACTTTTGGGGTCTCTGAATTCGTTGCCGTATTTAATCAAACCATCGAATTTTCATACCCTAGAGTATTGATTGTTGGCGAGCTTGCAAATTTTAGAGTTAGTAGAGGAAAATGGGTTTATTTTGATCTAAAAGATGAGCTCGCTAGCGTAAGATTTTTTGGTAGCGTAAATGCTTTGCCAGGGCCACTTGAAGACGGGCTTATTTTGGAAGTATCTGGTAGGCCGAGGTTACACCCAAATTTTGGTTTTAGCGTTAACTTTGACGCCATAAAAGTTTCGGGCGAAGGCTCGATTAGAAAAGCAAAAGATTTACTAAAGCAAAAATTATTGAGAGAGGGTTTATTCGAGGAAGGTCGAAAGCGTACATTACCTTATCCACCAGATAATATTGGCGTAATAAGCTCTGCAAAATCGGCTGGCTTCGCAGACTTTAAAAAGATTGTCAAAGCTAGATGGCCTATGTTAAAGATAAAACTCAAAGATGTTTTGGTGCAGGGCGTTGGTGCTCCAAAACAAATTATAAAAGCCATCAGAGAGTTTAATGAATCGCCAAAACCACCAGATGTAGTAGTGATTATTCGTGGTGGCGGGAGCGCGGATGACCTATCGGCTTTTAGCGAAGAGTCAGTTGTGCGTTCGGTTTCAAGTAGTCGGATCCCGACACTAGTAGCCATAGGCCACGATGTAGATGAGAGCTTGGCGGAGCTTGTAGCTGATAAACGAGCTAGCACACCAAGTAATGCTGCGGAGCTCCTGGTTCCAGATAGAAAATCCGAGTTAAATTTACTTAGTTTGGAGCAAAAAAAGCTAGATTTCTTGATTGGGCAAAATATTGAAAATATACGCCAAGAGTTGGCGCTTATTGCAAAAACTATGGGCGAAATCCTAAAGGTAAAGTTCGATCTGGCTAATAGTGTTCTGTCTTCGCAGAAAGAATTGTTAAAGGTACTAGATCCTAAAGCTCCGCTTAAACGAGGCTACGCATTAGTTAGTGGCCCAGGTGGCAGAGTTTATTTATCAAAGAATGTAAAGCCTGCTCAAGAACTATCGATTGAGCTAAGTGATGGTATTATAAAATCAAAGGTTAAAGAGGTGCAAAGAAAGTGAGCCAGAAGAATAGATACCAGCAGTTAAAGAATGAGCTAGATTCTATAATTAGTCAGTTGCAAGACGAGCAACTTGATATAGACAGTTCTCTTGAGCTATATGATCAAGGTCAAAAGGTTATTTCTCAGCTAGAAAAATATTTGGCTCTTTCGAAAGCAAAAATCGATAAGAAAACCAAAAAGTGATTGTTTTTGTAATATTTATTGTTGTTTTATCTTTTGGATTGGTCGTGTTTTTTGGTGCACCGTATTTGCCAACTCTTAATAAACAAGCTCGTGTGGCGTTAGACTTATTAGACTTAAAGCCAGGGCAGACTTTGCTCGAACTTGGATCGGGAGACGGTAGAGTTATGCGTCTGGCAGGGGAAAAAGGCTTGAAGGTAATCGGCTATGAACTAAATCCAATTTTGGTAATAGTTTCGTATTTTGTGACTTTTAAATATAGGAAAAACACCAAGATAATATGGGGTAATTACTGGACGAAAAATTGGCCTGAAGCCGACGGCGTGTTTGTGTTTTTGCTAGATAATTATATGAAAAAACTTGATGACAAATTAAATGAGTATGGCCATAAACCTATAAAGCTTGTTAGTTTTACATTTCAAATTATGGGTAAAAAGCCAATCAAGAGTAGTCAGGGTATTTTTTTATATAAATATAAATAGGTTGTTATGGTTGTAAACACTTGTCAAAAGATGTGTTTATCGGTTAACATTAGCAGTATGAATAGTCAAAAAGGGGCGATAAATATTTTATTGGTACCTTTTATTTTTACGGTCATTTTATTTTTCGGAGCTGCCGGTTTCGGTGGCTGGGCATATATGAGTCGTCAAGACTATAAAGATAATAGTGATCAAAAGTCTAGGGCAGCCGTTGCAGTAGCTGTCGAAAAAACTAAGAGCGATAAAGACAACGAGTTTTTAGAAAGAGAAAAAGAGCCTACTCGGACATTCTCTGGCCCAGAAGCGCTCGGTAGCGTAACCTTTAAGTATCCAAAAACCTGGAGTGTATATTATGAGGCTAAGAATAATAGCTTAAACTTGCTAGCGCACCCAAAGTATGTGCCAGCTGACCCATCAACAACATATGCACTTAAAGTAGAAGTTGTCGATCAAGCCTATGCTCAGATTGTTAAAACGTATGAGGGCAACGTAAAGAGTGGAAAGCTCAAGTCTAGGGCGTACAAATTACCTAATCAGTCAAAGATCCTTGGCATTCGACTTGACGGTGAAGTTGATCGAGGCAAGCAAGGCTCAACTGTTGTAATCCCCCTCAGGGACAAGACTATAAAGATATCAACCCAGGATAAACAATTTTTAAAGGATTTCGATAAGACTATTCTTTCTAGTTTCAACTTTGTACCATAAAGTTGTTCAAAAAAAGATATTTTTTCGCTTTTTCTATAAGTGTTATAATGATATAAACAGGTTAATGAAGCGAGGGTATTCTTGGGCGATAATGGGATAAGTCAAAATCATCCAAGCAAGCCAGATCAGGTTTTGCTAAGTCTTGCGAAAGAACTTAAAGAACCGCTAACGTTTATTGCTCGCCAGGCCGAATTTTCTAAGAATTCTTTGCAAAACGAATCAGCTGACGTGATAGAACGTACTGCACAGGAAGCATTGGGGTTGATAGACAGTTATTTATTGAGCGCAAAAACTCAGTTTGGCCAGCTAGAGCTACGCTTAGAACCGGTTGGGCTTGGAGCATTATTAACTGACGTGGCTCATCGGTTGGACTCGCAGGCCAAAAGGAATTCGTATACTCTAGAGTTTGCTATGGATTACCACAAACCGGTGATGGTAGATAGGAGGGCTTTTACCACATCTTTGGTCTGTCTAGCGCAGATTCTATTGACTCCGCACAATGATAAAAAAAATAGGGTAATTAAACTCTCAGCTTTTAAAAGAAGCGGTCAAAAAGCCATGGCTGGGGTACTCTCTAGCAATACAGCAGGCTTTTCCGATAAGAGCATACATGAGGCAATAGTGAACCAAGGTGTGGTCAACCAGGCTCTTAAGGGGAGCGCTAGTCTAAGCGGCATTCAATTGGTAATGGCAAATAGCTTAGCATCAGCAATGCAAAGTAGCGTCTCGGCGATAAAATACCGTAACCTAAAAGGACTTGGGATAGAGGTTATAAAAAGCGAACAGATGGCCTTGATATGAGGATTTTAGTTATCGAGCCTAGTCGAGATTTTGGAAATCTTTTAAAACAGAATTTCAAGAGCAAGCAGTTTGATGTGGATTTAGCGTACTGTGCTCAGGAGGCTTTGAGGCTTGCGGATAAAAAAAGACCCGATTTAGCAATCTTAGAGCTCAATCTGCCGTCTCATAATGGGCTAGAGTTTTTATATGAGTTAAAATCGCATTGGGATTGGCAGGATATGCCGGTGATTGTTTACAGCCACTTAACGCCCGAGGAAACAAAGATAGACAAAAAACTCCAGACAAGGCTAGGCATAAGAGAATTTTTATATAAATCGCAAGTAAGTTTAGAGAAATTATCGGACTGTGTGCAGGAGTTAGTCCTTGAACCGTCAATCTGACCTAGCGATAGTCTTGTCCCGTATAGATTACGGTGAAAGAGATCGTATTTTGACGCTACTCTGTGCTAATCAGGGCAAAGTTAGCGTGTTAGCTAAGGGTGTGCGGAGTCCAAAGAGCAAGTTGGCGGGAGGTATAGAGCTGTTTAGCGAAAGTCAGGTTGACTTTGTCCAGGGAAAGGGCGGGCTTTGCGTACTGACTTCGTCTCGCCTTAAGAGACATTTCCCTGGACTAATAAAAAACTTAGACAAAACGATGTTGGGCTATGAGCTGCTAAAAATTATCAACAAGATTACAGAAGATAGTAGCGGTCAAGAATATTACTCAACACTGCTATATGCTCTTTCTGCTCTCGATAAAATAGGTTATTCGAAGGAGTTTGTAAAACTATGGTTTGGGTTGCAGATATTAAAAATTGACGGGCATTCTCCGAATTTAGTAAAAGATACTAACGGGAAGAAACTAGAGTTAGTAGATAGATACTCTTTTGATTTAGATAAGCAATGCTTTGCTCCTAGAGAATCTGGGAGGTTTGCTCCAGGGCATATTAAGCTCCTTAGGCTTTGTCTTGCCAGCAAGAAACCGAAGGAAATTAAAGTTGAAGATAATATTGTTAGCGAATCGCTTGAACTCATTAACCGACTTTTATCAGAATATATCAGATAAAATGGTATACTTTAGCCCAGAAGTATGAGCAATGTAAAACTAGAAGATATTGTTAGTTTGTGTAAACGCCGTGGTTTTATATATCAGGGTAGTGAAGTTTTTGGGGGTTTATCTGGTACATGGGATTATGGTCCGCTGGGTGTGGCGCTAAAACGCAACATACAGAACTTGTGGTGGAAGACTTTTGTTGATGATAGAGATGATATGTACGGTGTGGATGCGGCGATTTTGATGAATCAAAAAGTTTGGCAAGCCAGTGGCCATGTGGATACTTTCACCGATCCGCTGGTAGAATGCAGTAACTGTAAAGGGCGTTTTCGCGCAGATCACTTGGAAGGTGACAAATGTCCGACTTGTGGCAAGATTGGTACATTCGGCGAAGCAAAACAATTCAATATGATGTTCAAGACTCAGGTTGGTCCAGTTGAGGACGAGAAGTCGGTTAGTTATCTGCGGCCAGAGACAGCACAGGGGATTTTTACCAATTACAAAAATGTGGTGGATAGCTTTTATCCAGACTTGCCATTTGGTATTGGTCAAATTGGCAAAGCATTTCGCAACGAGATTAGTCCACGAGATTTTGTGTTTCGCTCCCGTGAGTTCGAACAAATGGAGATTGAGTATTTTATCCATCCAGACAACTGGCAGGATGAATTTGATAAATGGGTTAGCGATATTGAAAATTTCCTAGGCGAACTCGGTTTGCCAAAGACTTCCGTCCACAAACTAGAGGTAGAAGAAGCTGACCGCGCACATTATAGTGATCAAACAATAGACTTTGAGTTTGATTTTCCGCACAAAAGAGACGAATTGCTCGGTCTGGCGTATAGAAAAGACTTTGATCTAGGGAATATTCAAAGAGAGTCTGGCAAGAACATGGAGTATCGACCAAAAGATGGCAGCGCGCCTTTTGTGCCACATGTGATAGAGCCAAGTTTTGGCGTAGAACGGTTGCTGATGGCTGTGCTGTGTAGTGCGTACAAGGTAGACGAGCAAAATGACGAAAAACGAGTGTATCTGGCATTACCTGAAAACTTGGCTCCGGTAAAATATGCGGTTTCGCCACTGCTCAAAAACAAACCAGAGCTAGTAGCAAAAGCACGAGAGGTTTACAAAGCTTTGAAGCAAAAGCATGGCGCCGTAATGTGGGACGACAACGGCAATATCGGCAAGCGCTACCGCCGACAGGACGAAATCGGCACACCATACTGTGTAGTAATAGACTTTGAAACCCTAGAAGACGATACTGCAACAATCCGCCACCGCGACACCACCAAACAGGAGAGAGTAAAAATAAGTAGTTTGAAACTAGGAGCAAAATAATGCCTACTCTACATCAAAAAAATCAATTGGAAAAAAGATTAAGAGAGTACAGGAAGAAATACTTAACGAAAAAGACAAATCTGGAGCTCGACGAGTCTGGGACCAGGCTAATGGTCAACTACTTCTTGACAGAAGTTTTGGGCTATGTAGAGCTAGAGGACATTAAAACAGAATATAATATCCGCGGTGAATATGCCGATTATATTATACAGATTGCACGAAAAAAGCATTTTGTGATTGAGGTGAAATCTATACAGCTTGACTTGAACGAAAGACATTTGAGGCAGAGCGTAAGCTATGCTGCTAATGAAGGCATTGATTGGATTATGCTATTTAATGGAAAACAGATACAGCTTTATCGAGTAATCTTCGGCAAGCCAATAAGTGTCCATAGGGTGTTCGAGTATGACTTGAGTGACCTTAAAACTATGAAGCAGGGTGCAGAAGATTTAGTGAATTTGTGCAAGCACGCAATACTAAAAAACGAACTCGAAACATATTGGAAACGGTTCGATGCCCTGACTCCAGAGAATCTTTCTAGGCATTTATACACCAATGATGTAGTGAACTGCGTAAGGAGAAAGTTAAGACATTCAACAGGCATATCTTTTGCTCAAGAGGATGTTTTTGAGGCTTTGCACCAACTTGCTGTGAAAGAAAACGATATAAAGAAACCAAACACATTAAAATAAACAATGCATTCGCTAAACACATCGTGCATTAGAGAAAAAATAAAACTTCACGCTATACTCAGTAGGGTATTACTGAGAAATTCAAAAGTTTCGGTGGTTTTTGTCGGCATAGCCCTGCCGACTTCGATTTTTGTTGGCATTTTTTCGCTACTAATGGGGCCAAGTAATGATTATTATTATGCTTTTGGATTTTTTTCTTTTTTTGTACTGATGCTTAGTTCGATCTATTTTTGGCAAGAATGCAGTTGGGCAAAGATTGCAATAATTCTAGAAAAGTTTGCTAAAGACAATGGGTTTAATTTTATTGAAAATATACCCAAGCCCGTATTTTCAGGGTCTATATTCCAATTTGGCGCTAACGAACCGATTAGGGGAATGGTATATGGTGAATGGAACAAAAAATCATTTAAATTTTTTAATTTTAGATTTAGAAAACGCGAAGGTAGAAACGCCAACCTATACGAAAGAGGTGTGATAGTTATCAAAATGCCGAAAGAATTACCGAATATTATAATAAATAGCAAAAAGAATAATTTCGTAGGCAATGCTGATATCGCAGGGTCGCAAAAGCTGGAACTTGAGGGCGATTTTAATAAATATTTTGATGTTTATGCGCCCAAAGATTACGAAAGAGATCTTTTGTATTTTATGACACCAGAGCTTATGTCGCTTTTGGTAGATAGCGCAGCAGACTTTGATATTGAACTAGTGGATAGTGAATTATATTTTTACAGCAAGTCTGGATTTAGATTTACTGAAGAGGGCGTAATAGAGGAGATATTTAATATTATCAACGCTGTGGGTGGTGAGTTTATTGAGAATGTAGCATTGTATAAAGACGAAAGGGTGGCGGTGGGTGAAAATAGCATATCTAGTAGCGGGAAAAGGCTAAAGGCAGGATTGTCCTGGCTAGCAGTTCTGTCGATAATTTTGACATTCATCTCGGTGTTGATATCCGCCATTTCTACGTGATCACCATATACGCCAGTAGATAACTACATGCGGTCGATGTGTACATCTAGAAGCTCTGGGCCTCCAGCAGGGATTCTGCCTTGTGGTTTTCCTCCCGTAGGTTCGGCACTAAAAGCGGTTTGCTCGCTAGAAATAAATGGTTTTTGATCGCTACCGCTAAGGTTGTATACCTGTGATAGCTGGCTAAGTTGCGATAGATATCTAAAAGGACTTGATTTTCTGTCTATCGGCCCCATTGACCCTCTGTTAGGTATATCTCCATAAACGTCTTCTGGGTTACCTTCAAATTTATCGATTTTTGACATAATTTCTCCTTGTAGCTTACTTAATAAGTACAATACTCTTTGATGTGCGTTTTGGTCAAGTTGCAGGGCGGTAGTGTATTATATACGCATATGAGGTTAAAACGTACAAAACCTAAAGCTTACGCATTTATAGATAGTCAAAATCTTAATCTAGGTGTTCAAAAATATGGCTGGAAGATGGATTGGCGTAAGTTTAGAAAATATTTAAAAGACGAATATAACGTAGTAAACGCCTATATGTTCATAGGGTACATGCAAGAACATGAAGATCTATACGAGTATATGCATAGCCTTGGTTTTTTGGTGGTGCTCAAGCCGACCGTGGATATGAGCCCTTTAGATAACGAGCAAAACTCCGATCAGCCAAAGCATCCAACCAAGGGTAATGTTGACGCCGATTTAGTGCTGTATGCGATGAAAGAATTGCCGAATTATTCTAAGGCAGTGATAGTTTCTGGAGACGGTGACTTTTTTGGATTAATCGAATACCTCAAAAAGAAAAAGAAATTAGCCAAGGTATTAGCTCCAAATAGGCAATACTCCAGCCTGCTGAAACCTTTTGAAAACGATATCGTTCGGCTAGACGGCCTAAAGCATAAACTTCGCTATCACGATAGAAAACGTTAGTCACAGGGAGGTCTGTTGTTGCTTTTTTGAGCTAACTAGGGTATAATTTGTTTTAGTATATAGGGAGAAGAGTATGCCGAGAACCCTGACCAAAACACAACAAATTACTATCCTAGAAGCCGAGAATAAGAGGCTAAAAAGGCAACTGCGAATTCAGAAGAAAAAGCTAGAAACTAGATCATCAGATACGCGCTGGCGAACTTATCTAGTATTTTTTATGGCTACACTAGCTGGGATTTTACTCTTGGCTGGTAATTTTTTATTTTGGTCGGGAAGGGCGCTTATTGACAATGAAAACTATACAAAGACTGCCCAGTCATTGATAAAAAAACCTGCCATCCAGCAAAAGATTGCAGATAAATCAACAGATGCAATTTTTAGGCAAGTTGACACCGAGAGATTACTCGAGGCTAGCCTGCCAGGAGGGGCGCAGTTTATCGCACCAACGATTTCCAGCCAAGTAAGGGGCTTTACAAATAATCGAGCCAAGCAAATTGTTGCCAGCCAGCAATTTGAAAACACCTGGACTAATGTAAACCGCAGGGCTCATTCTAACTTTATCGATTCTACTATGGAAGAAAAGAGTAATGGCACAATCGATATTTCAGGTATTTACACAAAACTCGTCCAAGATTTACAAAATACAAGATTGTCGTTCCTTGCGAACATTAAATTACCCGACAAAATTGGCTCGATCCAGGTAGTTAGCTTGCCAGATTTACCGAGAGTTCATTGGTTGGTTGCTAACTTCAGCTGGTTGAGAGCAGCTACGATGTTGTTGTTTGGGTTTTTAGTGCTTTTGACTATCTTGGTAGCCGTAAACAGGCGGAAAATTATTATCTGGTTGGGTATATCGTACGCTAGTATATTATTTTTGTTTTTGATTGCCCTTAGGGTTGCCAGGGAAGTGATGGTTGCTAGGATATCTTCACCAGATAGACAAGTATTTTTAGAAGTTTGGCAG
>CAYTUF010000012.1:13885-21499 GCA_964441225.1 uncultured Candidatus Saccharibacteria bacterium
ATTGGTCTGGCAAACAACTGGGCTAATCATACTTTGTCTTGTGGTTGCCTTTGTGGCGTGGGGGACAGGCTCTGGGAAAAAGCAAAAGAGCATCAAAAGGACGATGAAGTTAGCTCTATCAGGGAAGGCTCACAAAGCTTTATTTGCCAAAGAAAATAAAGTAACACGTTGGCTGGGAAAGTATAAGCGTGGTGCATGGTGGCTGAGTGTTGTAGTTGGTCTAGCGTTATTTATGATATTACCTATTTCGGTAGGGTCGTTGGTTTGGCTTTTGCTTGGTGTGTTTTTTGTAATTTTGCTGATCGAACTTAGTGCAGCTCCAAAGTAATCAACGCGTGATGTATACTAAGAGTATATGAGCCCACAAGAATATTTAAGTGAATTCTTGGTTAGGAAAAAGGCGATGCAGATTGCATCAGTGTCGGCAAATCAACCCTGGATATGTACGGTTTTCTTTGTAGCCGATGAAGCAAAAAATTTATATTGGCTTAGCTTACCCAGTCGACGCCATAGCTTGGAAATTGCAGCAAACAATAAAGTAGCCGTTGCCATAGCCGTTAAGACGGATTGGCCCATTATCGGCATTCAGTCTGGTGGCAAGGCTTCTGTCGTAACAGAGCGGGCCGAGGTAAAAAGAATAATGAAGCTTTATGTTGCCAAATACAATCAAGGCAAGGATTTTTATGATAATTTTGTAAAAGGGACTAACCAGCATCTACTCTATAAATTTCAAACGGATCAATTTGTGTTGTTCGATGAGGAACATTTTTCTGACGATCCTAGGCAGATGATTAACCTTTAGCGGTGACCTTGCTATAATTACAGTTAAATGAGACAAGATGAAGATACAAATAGTGTTTTCCCAAAGCATTTTTTTTGGGGCGCTAGTACAGCTTCACACCAAGTAGAGGGCAATAATCATAACCAATGGACGGTCTGGGAGCTTGCACACGCAAAAGAGATGGCGCAAACAGCTCATCAACGGCTTAGTTGGCTACCTCGCTGGGATGAAATAAAAGATAGAGCCGAGGAACCAGACAATTATATATCAGGTGATGGAGTAGAGCATTACACTCGGTATAGAGACGACTTCGACACTGTAAAAGAACTTAACATGAATGCTTTTCGTTTTACTGTTGAGTGGTCCAGGGTAGAGCCAGAACAGGGGAAGTGGGATCAACGAGAGTTTGATCACTATAAGAAATATATATTAGAGCTGAGAAAGCGAAAGATCGAGCCTTTTTTAAATATCTGGCACTGGACACAGCCTGTATGGTTTGAAGAAATGGGCGGTTTTGAAAAGAGAGAAAACTTACGATATTTTGAAAGATTTGTTAAAAAACTAACGGAAGAACTGTTGGAGGATGTTGAGTATGTGATCACCCTGAATGAGCCCAATAATTATATGAGTTTTAGTTATCTAATGGGCGAGTGGCCTCCACAAAAGAAAAATATTTATTTAGCATTAAAAGTTTATGGGAATCTGGTTTCTGCGCACAAACGTGCTTATAGAGTAATTAAAGATTTACGACCGACAATCAATGTTGGCATCGCACCCAATCTATCTAACGTTCAGGCAAAGCGACCTCATAATTTTGCGGATCAACTCTCTACAAAATGGATGCGTTATTTTTGGAATTGGTGGTTTTTGAATCGTCTACGAAAATATCAAGATTTTGTTGGGGTTAATTATTATTTTAGTGATTATTACGCAAATTTTGGCCAGAAAAGGAACCCAAAGGTACCGCTCAGCGATTTGGGCTGGTATATGGAGCCAGAGGGTCTGTATCCACTATTGATAAGAGTGAGCGCAAGGTATAAGAAGCCAATTTTTGTAACAGAGAATGGCTTGGCTGATGAAAATGATGAATACCGCAGATGGTGGATAGAAGAGTCAATAGTTGCAATGGAGCGAGCTATAAGCGAGGGCGTAGACTTGCGAGGTTATTTCCATTGGAGTTTACTCGATAATTTTGAGTGGGCTTATGGCTGGTGGCCTAAGTTCGGTTTGGTAAAAGTCGATAGAGAACGAGATATGAAAAGAACCATAAGGCCGAGTGCCCGGTGGTTCGCACAAAAGATTTCTAGCAAATAAGTGGTATTATAGAATCAAATCTATAATTATTAAGAAATGCAAAAATATAAAACAAAGAAAATAAATCAGCTAAATATCATTAGCTATAATCTTAAGTTCAATAAGGCTCTGAGTGAACTAGACAGATTGGTCATAAAACATGGTAATGGCATACTTTGTCTACAAGAATGTTATACGAATCGATTACCCGATCAGATAGGGCCACTTAGCCTGATGGCCTCCACAAAGTCGGGTCATCTTGGGCTAGCTATTTATGCTAAAAAAGACAGATATGAAAAAATTTCTAGCGAAAGTTGTTTTCTCAACCCTGTACTCTACGAGAGGCTAGTTTACAAGGGATTATTGTCTCAGGAGAGGGAGAGGCTGTTGTTTGCAGAACTATACGATAAAAAGACCGAGAAATCCTTTAACATAGCATCTTTTCATGCCACGCATCTTGTTACTACAAATTCGATGAGACGCAAACAAATAGAGAGTGCTTTTACTGAGCTTGGGAGAGATAAAAATCGTCCAACCATTATGGTAGGAGATTATAATTACCCAATATTTAAAAATTATTTGCGTTATTTTATAGAAAGCTATGGTTACGAGATGAACTTAGCTGATAGACCTACTTATAAGAATCTAGTCTTTAAAGGGCATTTCGATTTTGTGACGTCTCTAAATGCAAAGGTAGAAGCTGTAAAAACTTTGCCGAGAGGTTTATCTGATCATATGCCAATCTTGGTACATGCAACTATTTAAATAAAAACTAAAAACCCGATTTGTGTAGGTTTTTTCTAATAGTACGCTACATATTGTGTTTGGTAGGTAGTCTGTGGATAACTCGGGGCATTTTCTCTTTAAATTAGTAAAAATATACTTGATTGTGGGGAGCTGTGGGTAGTAAGCTGTTGTTAGTGGGTAATCGTAGGTAAATCCAAAATAGATTACCTATCGAAAAAACAAAAACCACTAAAAATTTAAGAAGAAGGCCCAATGTCAAATTTAGACTATTTCGAGCGAAAGTTGGATGCTAAGCACAGGTTGACGATACCTGCTGAAATCCGTGAGTCTTTTGCTGGAGGAGTGGTCATAACCAGAGGTTTTGGTAAATACCTCCATCTATACCCAAAACAGGTATGGGATCAGTTGGTAGAACCAAAACTAGACGGCGACATACTTGACGAGCGTATAGCTGATCTAAATGTACAGTTTCGAATGGGAAAAATCGAAGCGAGCATGGACGAAAAGCAAGGAAGAATAACGCTCGAACAACACCAGCTGGATTACGCTGGAATAGACAAAACTGTTGTCGCAGTTGGCGTGGGTCGATATTGGCGGTTGATGGCACCAGATAAATAATCTGGCAAGAGCCCAAGTACATTAACAATTCAAATAAGTCCAAATAGCATATCCGAGGTTAGCTATTTGGCAGTCAGTGAGTGGCACTTTAGAGGGATAACCACTATCAAAACCCTAGTACATTTTGCTTTAAAACACCTCCCAAAACTCCACCTCACACACATAAGTCTCTAAAACTTAAGGATAGAAGATTTTCGATCAATTAATTAGCTAATTGATAGAGCCTTCTTACTTCTTTCCTAAACAAAAACAAAAACTATATAAAAACAAAAAACTGGCTGCTGAATAGGTGACCTTGTAAAATAAAAACGTTTTACGAGTATAATACTCCTACGAGAAAAATATGAATCAACAAAAACACATACCGGTGCTAAAGGGAGAAATCCTAAACGCACTCAAACCAAAAGAAAAACAAAAATATCTAGACTTAACAGCTGGTTATGGCGGGCACGCAGGTGCAGTTATAGGTAAGCTGGGCAAGGATGGGCTAGCAGTGCTGGTTGATAGAGACCAGGTTGCTATCAAGCATCTAGAAGCGAAGTTTTCTAACTTTTCGGGTGTCCAAATAATCCATAGCGATTTTTTGTCCGCCAGCAGGCAACTGCAAAGAGAAGGTAAAAAGTTTGATATGGTTTTTGCTGATCTAGGGGTATCGTCACTGCACCTTAATAGTGCCAGGCGGGGGTTCTCTTTTATGAGAGAAGGTCCACTGGATATGCGGATGGACAATCGGCAAGAGTTATCAGCTTCGGACATAATTAATAAGTTTGATGAAGCTGAGCTAACAGATATACTACGCAAATATGGCGAGATACGCGGTGCGCATAAACTTGCTAAAAAGATAATCGAAAATCGTCCGTATTCCACAACAACTCAACTGGCAACAATAATTGCTCGTGGCCGTAGGGGGTATCAGAAAACGCACCCGGCTACGCAGGCTTTTCAGGCTATTAGGATAGCTGTGAACGATGAGCTTAGTCAACTAAGTGAAGCTTTATCGATTTGGTTAGAGCTTTTAACTCCAAACGGTAGATTAGCGGTAATTTCGTTTCATAGCCTAGAAGATAGAATCGTAAAAAGATTTTTCATTGAGCATGGGAAAAATAAATATTCTTCAGAGCTCAAGATTCTGACAAAAAAGCCGATAATAGCAACAAAAGATGAAATAGTTAATAATCCGCGAAGTCGGAGCGCTAAGCTTCGTGTCGCAGTGAAAATAAAAACATAGAAAAGGGGATGCCATGCCTATACAGGTTAAAAGCACCTCCCGCGCCTATAAGATTCGAGTGAAAGTCGTTTAGACTTTTCGCAAGACCTTAGGGTTAGCGAACTTGGCTCTCTTCTTTAATAGGAGAGAGCCACCAAAACAAATATAAAAATAAAAAGAAATAACATATGACATACTCAAGTTCAATATCAATGGGGAAGCGCCGGTTTGCTTCTCGTCACCAAAACGCTGTTAACTGGGGAGAGCAAGCTAAGGCTCTTGGCCCAATCAGTAACACAGTAATTTTAGTGGTCTTAAGCTGTTTATTGGGGCTACTGTATTTGACGCAGGTAACAAAGACCAATGCTAACGGATATAAGGTTAACAACCTCGATAAGGAATATTCTCAGCTCCAGAAGGATCACGATGACTTAGAGTTAAGCGCTGCTCGCTTACAGTCTTTTGATAGAGTAGCTAAGAGCAGCCAGGCAAAATCTTTGGTTTCCGTGGCTCCAACAGCTACAATTCGTTAGGAAAAACGAATACTATAGTTATGCAAAAAGGAAAACGTCTTGCCTTTGATCTAAAGAGGTTAAATATCATTTATAGCCTCGTTATTATAATTTTTTTAGTGTTTACGGTTCGTCTTTTTTACCTACAAGTTTTACAACAAAAGCACTATCGAGAGCTCGCTCTTAGTAACCAGTATAGGGAATACGAAATTCCGGCTAACAGGGGTATGATACTAGGTCATGACGGGGAAAATACAGTTCCGTTAGTACTAAACGAGGAGAAATTTACACTTTTTGCAGATCCAAAATATATACAAGATACAGATAGAGTTGCTCAAGAACTCTGTAAAGTTACTGGGGATAAACCGCAAGATTACGCTTCGCTTATGAAAAAACCGACTCGTTACGTTGTTTTGGCAAAGAAACTCGGTAAAGATAAAAAAGATCAAATAAACAATCTAGATTTAAAGGGGGTAGGTTTTAAGACAGAAAGCGTGAGAACGTATCCCCAGGGGAACTTAGCGGCGCAGATACTGGGGTTTGTCAATAACGATGGCGTGGGCACTTATGGCGTTGAGCAGGCTCTCGATAACCAGCTAAAGGGTAAGCCGGGCGAGTTAAAAGCGATAACCGATGTCAATGGTGTGCCTCTTGAGGCAACGGGAGATAACGTTCGTATCGAGCCAAAAGAAGGCGAAGATGTGACCTTAACGATTGATGTTGGCTTACAAAGACGCCTGGAAGATATACTGAGCAAACACGTTCCGAGTGTAAACTCAAAATCAGGGAGTGCGATAATTCTTGATCCTAACACCGGTGCCGTAAAGGCAATGGCTAATTATCCGAGCTATAATATAAGCGAATTTTATAAAGTAAAAGATGCATCTTCATTTAATAACAAAGCTGTTAGTCAGCCGTCTGAGCTCGGTTCGGTTATGAAGACTTTAACTATCGCAACAGCATTAAACGAGAAGGTAATAAAACCCAATCAGACTTACGCTGACCCCGCTAAATGGCGGATTGACGGTTCAACCATAGAAAATGTAGAAGAGGATGGTGGGCCAGCCATCAGATCAATAGGCGACATCTTGAAATACTCTCTAAACACAGGAGCCGTATATGCTCTAATGCAAATGGGAGGCGGCAAGATTAACTCGCAGGCAAGAAATATGTGGCATGACTACTTGGTAAATCATTACTATTTTGGTCAGAAGACGGGGATAGAACAGGGGTATGAGGCCGATGGCTACATTCCTGATCCTAACAAAGGCTGGGGCCTAGATTTACAGTACGCTAATATGTCTTTCGGGCAGGGTATGAACGTTACTCCTATCCAGTTTGCGTCCGCGTATGCTTCTACCATAAATGGCGGAGTGTATTATAAGCCCCATCTTGTCGATAAGAAGCCGGAAGTTGCGAATTCATCAGTTATAAGCCCGTCCGTTTCAAAGCAGATGCGAGCTTATCAGGAAAATTCGGTCCAGACTCATTACTACGGGTTAATTAGGAAGGGCTACAAGACTGGCGGTAAAACGGGTACGGCGGAAGTGCCAAAGCCAGGCGGAGGTTATTATACAGATAGATATGACGGAACCTTTGTAGGTTTTGTCGGTGGGGACAAGCCTCAGTATGTAATTTTCGTAAGGGTTTCAACACCGATGATTCCCGGTTATGCTGGCACAGAGGCTGGGCTTTCACTGTTTAGTAAAATTGAAGATATGTTGATAAACAATTTTTCTCTTATGCCAACTTCGTAATACGGGTTTAAAGAGGTATAATAGATGCAAAAGAACAATAAACGGAAAGAAAAATGACACACGATTTGATATTAAACATAGAGTCTGGACATCTGATTGAGATTTTATTCTTTGCCTTTTTGGGATTTTTGTTCAGCATGGTTATAACTCCTCTGTATACGGCTCTAGCTTATAACTATAAATGGTGGAAAAAACCACGAACATCCGCTGTAACAGGTGAGAAAGCCAAGGTTTTTGCAAAATTACATGAGTCTAAGCATGCAAGACATATTCCCACTATGGCTGGATTGATTTTTCTTGTATCGGTAACTTTGGTAACACTTTTTTTTAATCTTTCGCGAGGGCAGACGTGGTTACTGGTGGCGGCATTCTTTGGTGCAGGGTTGATTGGTGTTATTGATGACATCATCAATGTGCGAGGTAGCGGTAAAGGGATCGCTGGGCTAAACTCTAAGCTTAAGTTCTTGTTAATCACCTTGATAGCCCTGATAGGAGGTCTGTTTTTCTATTTCAAACTGGACGTAAGCAGTATTAGTATACCGGCGCTAGGGAGTTTACATATTGGTTGGTTAATTATCCCGCTTTTTGTATTGGTGGTTGTTAGCACCGCTAACGCTGTTAATATTACCGATGGTTTAGACGGTCTAGCCGGAGGCCTGGTAGCAATTGCTTTTACTATCTATGCAATCATCGCGTTTT
>CAYTUF010000013.1:0-13254 GCA_964441225.1 uncultured Candidatus Saccharibacteria bacterium
TAATCTTGTTCTTTTTTATAATCTTAAATAATTGGATGGGGCTTATCCCAATTGCGGGCGAAGGGTTTAAAATGGGCGAGGTACCTCTATTTAGGCCGTTTACGGCCGATTTAAGCTCGACTATGGCACTTGGTGCTATAACTATGGTGCTTGTTTATATCGCCTCTGTAAGAGAGAGCGGTGGTCTATTTAAATACCTAAGACATTTTTTTGTGGGTAACCCGAAAAATCCGGCGTTTTTCTTTATTGGTTTACTCGAAATGCTAACGGATCTGACAAGAGTGCTCAGCCTATCGCTTCGACTTTTCTTGAACATTACTATTGGAGAGATTATCATCAGTGTTTTTGGATATTTAGGGCATATGCTGGCGCCCGCTTCTGCTCTTCCCTTTTACTTAATAGAGATATTAGTGGCGGCCCTTCAAGCATACATATTCACAATTCTTGGGACTATGTATCTGGCTTTGGCTGTAAATGGTGCGAACGACCATAGTCATGATGAAAAAACAGAGTTGACCGATGAGAGCGCTTTTGAAACAATAGAAGTAACTAACTCGGGTGTTGCCAGTGGGTAGTTTATTTAGTGGATAAAGAATATTAATAAGTATTTAAAGTAAAGGAGAAATATAAATCGTCATGGAATTATTAGCAGAGACTATTAATACAGCTGTGATAGCTAAGGGTTTAATCCTGGGTATTGGCTTTATTGGGCCAGGTATTGGGATCGGACTTATTGGCGGAAGTTATCTAACTGCTGCTGGTCGAAACCCCGGTGCAAGCAAGTTTTTGCTTGGGCAGGCACTAATCTTTGTGGCAATTGTAGAGCTTTTTGGTCTGCTTGCTTTTGCTTCGATTTTTATCGTCAAATAAGAGCTATTAAAGAAGTTAAAGATAATTAATAAATGGAATTGATGTCGATAATATATTTTGCAAGCGAGAATGCCGAGGGTATCGGCGCTTTAGGTTTTAATCCAAAAGCTTTTGTGATTCAGATGATTACTTTTGGTCTGGCCTACCTGGTACTTCGTAAGTGGGCTTTTGGTCCGATACTAGAAGTATTAAAAAGGCGTAGAGAACAGATAGATTCTACGGTGACTTTGGCCGAGAAACTTGAAAAGGAACAGGCACAATTAGATATAAAAGTCGAAAAAACCCTTAGTGAAACGAGAGCCAAAGCCGATGAGATTATCAACGAAGCTAACTCTGTAGCGCGTGATGCTATAAGAAAAGCAGAAGACGATGCCCGGGTTAAAGCCAAAAATATCTTAGCCGAAGCTGAAGCCAGAATTGCGACGGAGACTACGAGAGCAAGAGCACAACTAGAGAAAGAAATGGTTGGTCTGATATCTGAAGCGACAGAGGCGATAATCGAGCAGAAAATAGATGCCAAAAAAGACGCGTCTATCATTGAGCAAGCATTAAGGGGGGCTAAAAGTAATGGCTGAAGCGCGTCAGCAGATATCTAATTTTATTGCTCAAAAAGCTCTCGATGGCGGGCTGTCTAAGAAAGTCACCAAAGAAATAGCAGCTTATTTGTTGAGCTCTTCAAGAGCTAATGAAGTTAACTCTATTATGCGTGATGTTCAAAACATCTGGGCTCAAAATGGCTATGTCGAGATAATCGCCAGAAGTTCTCATGAACTATCTAGCACTACAAAAAATGACATTATTAAACAGCTAAAACCCTTTTTCGGTAATCCAAAAAGAATTGTTGTAACTCAAGTTTTGGATGAGAATATCGTTGGTGGAGTCAGTCTAGAGCTTGCAGATAACCTATTAGACCTAAGCCTACGAAAGAAGTTAAATAAATTTAAGAGATTAGTTTTGGCGTAAACCAGATAAGAAAGGAAAATTTTGAGTAAAGCAGACGAATTATCAATTACCGGCCTAGCGCAAGATATCCGTGAAGCAATTAGCCAGCTGAAGGAACGTCCTGAAATAGAAAATATAGGAATTGTAACTCGAGTTGGTGATGGAATTGCATGGATATATGGGCTTAGTAAGGCTGGCTATAACGAGATGCTCGAAATTGACGGAGCTCAGGGACAGATTGTAACAGCGTTTGCCTTTAACTTGGGTCAGGATGAGATCGGCGCCGTGCTTATGGGTGAAGATACAGAAGTAAAAGCTGGTGCAAAAGTGCGCTTGAGCGGAAAGGTTTTGGAAGTCCCCGTTGGGCCAGAGCTGGTTGGTAGGGTTGTGGATCCGCTGGGAAATCCTCTGGATGGTAAAGGGCCTATCAAAACCAAACAAAATTACCGCGTTGAGAGAACTGCACCAGGTGTATTGGATCGAAAAAGCGTTCATGAACCGTTAATGACTGGTATTACGGCGATAGACTCGATGATTCCTATCGGAAGAGGTCAAAGAGAGCTTATTATTGGCGATAGACAGACCGGTAAAACTGCTATTGCTGTTGATACGATGGTAAACCAGGCCCGACAAAAAACAGGGGTCATTAACGTCTATGTGGCAATTGGTCAAAAGCTATCAAAGATCGCTTCCTTGGAGGAAAGGCTAAAACGAGAAGGCGTAATGGATCAGACCATTATTGTTGCTACTGGGCCATCCGACCCGGCTGCCATGCTTTATCTAGCGCCATATACGGGTTGTTCTATTGGCGAGTACTTTAGAGACAACAAAAAGCACGCTTTAATAATTTACGATGATCTAACAAAGCACGCGGCAGCCTATAGACAGATGTCACTTCTGTTGAGGCGTCCGCCTGGTCGTGAGGCCTACCCTGGTGACGTGTTCTATCTTCACTCAAGACTACTAGAAAGGGCTGCCAAGTTAAATGATGAGCTCGGAGCTGGGTCTTTAACTGCCCTACCGATTATTGAAACTCAAGCTGGAGATATTAGCGCTTATATTCCTACCAACGTGATATCGATAACCGATGGTCAGATATTTCTTGAGACGAACTTGTTTTATCAGGGTATTAGACCAGCTATTTCGGTGGGGCTGAGTGTATCACGGGTTGGCGGAAGTGCTCAAACTAAGGCTATAAAATCGGCTGGTAGCGGGCTAAAACTAAGCTTGGCTCAATTTAGAGAATTGGCTGCCTTTAGCCAGTTTTCGACCGATCTAGACAAAGATACTCGTCAGATAATAGAACGCGGACAAAGATTGACTGAGCTTCTAAAGCAGGCTCAATACGAACCCTTTGCGATTTGGCAAATGTATGCCAGCTTGTACTCTGCCGAACAAGGCGTTTTTGACGAAGTACCTGTCGAAAAAGTCAAATTAGCTGAAGAGGCACTGCATAGAGAGCTCAAAAATAAGCAAGTTAAGCTGATAAAAGATCTCGACACAGGAGAAAAGCCAACTGATGCGCAAAATAACCAGATACTAAAAATCGCCACTGCTGTAGCAAAATCGTACAAAGCTCCGAAGCAAAAAGAGGAAAAAAAATAACCGATGCCAGCCAGTACGATTACGCTAAAAAGACGCATTAAATCTGTCGGTAACACCAGGCAGATAACCAAAGCAATGGAGCTAGTAAGCGCCAGTAAGCTTCGAAAAGCCCAAGGGTATGCATCTGCTAGTCGTGAGTATCAATCTATCGCTTATGGTCTGCTTCAAAAATTAAGCGCAATCGAAGAGGTTGGCGACCACCCATTGTTTAGCAAAAGAGAGGTGCGTACTAGGCTCTTTATAGTTATTACGAGTAACACTGGGTTAGCGGGGGCATATAACTCAAATGCCCTGAAAGCTCTGATAAAAGCTCTAAAAGAAGATGATGGGGCTAAGATAAAGAACGAAGTAATTACGATTGGCTCGAAAGGCGCGGCTTTTGTTCGAAAGCTTAAAGATGCCGATTTGGTGGGAGCATACCCTCCCTTTCCTGACAACCCTACAGCAAATGATATTCGACCAATTTTAAACACTGTTATCGAAAGATACGAGAAAGAGGAAGTAGATAGTATCAAGATAGTTTATACAGTTTTTAAGTCTAATTTGGTACAAGATGCGACGGTTTTGGACTTATTACCAGCATCAGTCCCAGAGAAGTTGGATGACCCTACTGAAGCAAATAATTTTGAGCCAGATATTGAAACAGCTATAGAGCAGATTGGTATTCGGTTAATAGAAACGCAGATATGGCAAGCAGTACTTGAGAGTTTGGCTAGCGAACACGCCATGCGTATGGTGGCTACCAAGAACGCTACAGACAATGCTAATGATCTAATAGACGATTATACTCTGGAACTAAATACGGCTCGGCAGGCTGCTATCACCCAAGAATTAGCGGAGATAACAGGTGGGGCGGAGGCTATGACATCATGAAGTCAGTAAATACCGATAAACCCAAAATTACCCGAGACGAAGCGTATGTGCAAACATTGTTGAGTTCCGAAGACGACGATCTTATTAAGATTAATGACAGCGCATATCTATTAACCGATAAGAGCTTTAAGGCTATTAGCACCCAGGCTGTTTTGGGCGGAGTTTTGGATAGACATCGTAAAACACCGAGTGTAGATGAAGTATTCGACTATCTACCACCGATAGATGATTATTCAGAGGTTCCTCAGGAGCTTAGCCTGGCTAGGGACGGCGGTGTAAGCATGATAAGTGCTTCGACATTGAAGTATTTTTTGATGGCACAATATAATAGAACTAACAATAATGGAGGAGATAGATAAAGTGGCGACACAACTTAAGGGAAATCAGGGAAAAATTAGCCAGGTTGTTGGCGTGGTCGTAGATATAGAATTCGATGAGTCCAACTTGCCCTCGATTTACAATGCACTTAAAACCGAGTTAGACGGCAAGGACTTAACCTTAGAGGTGGCGCAACACCTGAGTGAAACGAGTGTGCGCGCGGTTGCTTTAGGCTCCACCGATGGGCTAAAAAGAGGTTCAGTTGTAACCGATACAGGAGAATTTATAAGTGTGCCGGTTGGCGAAAAAACGCTTGGCAGAATGTTTAATGTTGTGGGCGAACCAATTGACGGTAAGGCTGGTGAATTTAAAACCAAAGCTCCTATCCACAGAACTCCCCCACCACTTTTAGATCAGTCCGGTACGGTTGAAGTTTTAGAAACCGGGATCAAAGTAATTGATTTGATAGCGCCTATCACAAAAGGTGGAAAAGTAGGTCTGTTTGGCGGAGCAGGTGTGGGCAAAACTGTGCTTATTCAGGAGTTAATAAATAATATTGCTAAATTTCACTCAGGATACTCTGTTTTTGCTGGAGTTGGTGAAAGAACCCGTGAAGGAAATGATTTGTATCACGAGATGGCAGATGCCGACGTACTTAAAAACACCTCTTTGGTGTTTGGTCAGATGAACGAACCGCCCGGTGCGAGATTACGAGTAGGTTTGTCTGGACTAACGATTGCTGAAGGATTTCGAGACAAAGGTAGCGACGTGTTGCTTTTTATAGATAACATCTTTAGGTTTACTCAGGCTGGGGCCGAGGTGTCTGCTCTACTTGGTCGTTTACCGAGTGCAGTGGGCTATCAGCCTAACTTAGCACAAGAGATGGGAGCACTTCAGGAAAGGATTACCTCAACCAAAGAAGGCTCTATCACGTCTGTGCAGGCAGTTTATGTGCCAGCCGACGACCTAACCGACCCAGCACCTGCCACAACTTTTGCTCATTTGGACTCGACAATTGTACTAGATAGAGGTTTAACAGAAATCGGTATTTATCCTGCTGTTGATCCACTAGACTCTAGCTCCACTATTTTGAGTGCAGAGATTGTCGGCGAGGATCATTACCGCGTAGCCAGAGAAGTCCAGAAAGTTTTGCAACGTTACAAAGACCTTCAGGATATTATTGCTATTTTGGGTATGGAAGAGTTATCCGATGCTGATAAACAGACTGTAGCCAGAGCAAGACGGATCCAAAGGTTTTTGAGCCAACCGTTTTTTGTAGCCGAACAATTTACTGGTAACAAGGGTAAATATGTGAAATTAGCCGATACGGTTCAGAGTTTCAAAGAAATTCTAGAAGGTAAACATGACGATAAGCCCGAAAGTGCATTTTATATGAAAGGCGCTATTAGCGAAGTTAAATAATGTTTCAATTTAAACTGGTTTCTCTTAGTGGCGTTCAGTTCGATGGCCAGGTTAACGAGGTGGTATTGCCAACACTCGAAGGGGATATTGGAATTTTACAGAACCATATGCCATTGATCGGCGTGGCAACCAACGGAGTAATTTCTGTACGAGTTCATGCTCATGACGCAGACAGAGATAGAGAGTTTTTTGCAACTAACGGCGGGGTTGTCAGCGTTGAAGATAACGTTGTTAACGTATTGGTTGACGAAGCTGATGGCGCTGAAGAGATTAATGAATCAGAAGCCAAAAAAGCTCTAGAACGAGCCGAAAAAATGAAGGCTGAAGCCAAAGACCAGGTAAGCTTGGATCATGCTCAGACATTGGTAGACAGACAAGCTACGCGCTTGCATGTAGCTGGACTAAAACGTCGTCGAAAATAGGTTCTTAATATCAAGAGTTTATTAAGTCCTTAATAAATTGTTCTGTCCCCTCAAAATCTTTTGAATAGGAACTTACATCTGGCCAGGTGGCATTTATAACTTTATTCCAGACGGCGTCTATTAGAAGTTCGTACTTAGCGATATCTTCTGGTGTTGGTGTATAGCGCCTAACCATGTCTTTTTGTTCCTGAGCCTCGAGATAAACCATTTGCCCTTCGACTTTTTTATAATCTTTGAACCGAGGATCGTTTTTGGCAAGAATAGCATAAAATATCAACTGCAATTTGTTTCGCCAAGCCTTCATGACAAGTGATTTATTCTTTGTTTCGAAGCTACTTAGTGGTTGACCTGTTTTGTAGTCGACAATAGTAAGAACGTTGTTTTCCCTATCGAAATCTATTCTATCGAGTTTGCCACTGATTTGTGCGTTTTTTAGTCGAATGTTTCTTAAGTTCTGCTCCCATAAACTCCCCTTTGGGAGATGATATTGGTAGTCCTTAAAGATTTTTTCTAGTAGCTGGCTCCCCTTCCGTGCTAGCTTGATTGCGTCAGTTTCCGGCAAATGCTCTGACTCTAGCTTCTCGTTAAAAGCTTTAATAACAGCCTTAAGATCGAATTTATCTTGGTTATTTAGCCTTAGAGCTTCCTCCATAGCGCTATGGATGGCGGTACCGAAGCTGAAAATCGATGTCTTGGCTTCTGGAAGACGCAGAATATTACGTTCAAAGAAGTATTCTGGACCTCCTCTTTCTAGGTCTAAAAAGTTGATAAGGTTGGTTGCGTTTAATGTGAAATTAGATAACCTCGATTTTAACAGTTCACTTTCTTTTGCTTTGTCAAAGTGTGGCCAAGTAAGAGCTTCTTCTAAAACGGTGATCGATTCTGGAAGATCTTTTTTTGTTAGTTTTTCGCTTTTGTCTATAGCATGAGTTACCAGAGGTGAGGCGAGCTTCTCCTGGTTTTTGTCGTTGTATAAATAGCTTGCGATATAGAGTGTATGGCGGGCTCTAGTTACAGCCACATAAAGCAAGCGCGTATAATCATCCTCGTTTTCCAGAGGTGGTTCTAGATTTAAGTTTGCTGGTGGTTTTTGCTTGTTATGCCTTGGGCTCCAGTTATCTTCAATGGCATCGATGATAAAAACGTTGTCAAATTCTAAGCCTTTGGCTTTGTGTACCGAGTAGAGCTCCACAGAGTCTTTATCGGATACAAAAGGTGATTCATCGGCAAGAGCTTTGTCGTTTTGTTCATTGATCTCTACGAAATCTAAAAAATCTTTGAGGGTAGGCTTTTGGTGAACGGAGAATTCGGTTACAACCTCTCTAAGCATCTGCAAGGCCGAAAGGGTTTGCAGATAACTATTGTTTATGGCTCTTTTTGAGGAGAAAAAATCTCGAATTGGCATTTCATAACTTGGGGATCTGCGAAGGCCCAGAACATATTCCAAGGTTAGTCCTAGTGGCTGATGCTCCGATTCCGCGGAAAGCCAAAGCAGTGCATTGGCGATATTTTTCTGATTTACCGTCTCGGACTCAAGCATAGTGCTTAGCCAGTTTGGTTCGTATTGATTTTTTAGAGCGAGTTCCCAAAGCTCTTTGGGTGAGATTTGCCACATTGGATGGCGAAGCATATTGGATAAAATGTGGCTAACTTGTTTGTTGTCACCCTCTTTAATAGATATCAAGCTTTGGATTATCAAAATGGTTTGTCGCACTGGTTCGCTTTCTAAAATATTGCTTTTTATCTCGTAACTAACCGGGACATTCAAATGAAGTAGTAACGAAGCTAAATTTCGCAGGCTCTCGTTGCCTCTAGCTACTACGGCGATCGATTCTTTGGGCTTTTGTTTCTTTAAGGTAGCAATTTTGCGAGCAATATGGCTCATTTGGTGCTCTTTGGTAGGGTAGACTAGATGCTTTATCTCACCAGCAGAAAAGCTTTTTGTTGATATTAAATTTTTGTTTAAACTCGGATCCTGCGTTACTAGCCTGTCTTGAGCTTGCTCAATAATCTTTTTGGCTGTATCGAGTACCTGTTGGCTAGACCGATAGTTTTTCTCTAAAACAATCTTTTTAGTGTCCTTATATTTGCGTTCAAAAAAGAACATATTTTTTAGCTGAGCACCATTAAAGGCAAAGATAGATTGATCATCATCGCCAACCGCCATAATGTTAGGTCTGCCGTTAGCAACTTCGTGGTTGGCTACCATATGCGCTAAGTTTAACTGTGCCGAATTGGTGTCCTGGAATTCATCTATCAATACATAAGAATATCTTTCTTGTACTTCGCTGAGTAGGTCTGGACTGCTCTCTAGTGTTGAGAGCACCTCAACCAGCATATCTGCATAGTCGAAATAGTTCCTGGCATGCAATTCTTGGCGGTATAGTCTATAGATGTTAGCTAGTTCAAGCCACCAAGCATTTCTTTTTCTCTCGTTGAACATGGACTTTCTACCCAACCTGTTTTGTATCCACCTGCTTTTCCACTTGCTTAAATGAGTGTTTTTCTGAGTATTTTCATCATTAGTTAGCGCAGTGTTTAACTCTTCTGTAATGACGGCTTTAAGAGAAATTAACGATGCAACAGATCCATCTGGGGTATCCTCTGGTAGTTGTTTTATGCCACGTATGATTTCTGGTATTCGAGCTTTACTAATACTTGGTGCAAGCAATTTTACTAGTATTGGCTCAATAATATCTATGTAGCCGAGGTTGTTTTTTATAATACTCTCGAGTTTGTCTGGTGTTAACCCAGCTTCTTTGGCTAACTTCAAGCCTTCCTGAACAGGTTTGATATTTGTGTACTTTCCAGAAAATTTAGATGCTAAAGGATTATCAAGAGGTAATTTTTCTAAAATATTTTGGACGATATCTAACTGTGAAGCTTCAGGTGCGATGGATAACTTTGCACCGTTCCAGAAGTATTGAGGAAATTGGTTCATAATCTCTGAGGCAAAACTATGAAATGTTTTAACCTGCACTTTCCTACCCTCAACCCCTGTGATTCCGATTATACGATCACGCATATTGGTGGTAGCTTTGTTGGTAAAGGTCAAGCACAAGATGTTAGAGGGATCTGTATCGGTGTATTTCATGATATAAGCCACCCGCATACTAAGTAGCTGAGTTTTCCCAGTTCCTGGGCCAGCAATAACTAGCACAGGGCCTTCAATGGTAGATACGGCTAACTGCTGTTCGCTATTTAAACTGTCGAAAAGTTTTTGAAAATCTCTCATAACCTTGTAGTCTATTTTAGCACCGTATAGTTACCCACAACGATTAAGCTAACAGTTGCATTTCGCCGGCTATAGTCGTATATTAACGGTAAACTATTAATGGAGGTTGAGTTATGAATCAGAAAAAGATAGAAGATGCTATGGATGAGTATCTAGTAAAAAAAGCCCCTTTTCAGATACCTGAGAACGGGCGAAAAGCAATTGTAGAATGGCTACCTTGGATATCGGTTGTAGTGGGTGTGATTTCTCTGCTAGCTGGCTTAGGACTTTGGCGGGCAGCCCACGCTGTAAATCGTTTTGTAGACTATACCAATAGTTGGCTCAGTGCCACAGGTAATGCACCTATATCGGGTACACGTAGTATCGGTTTCGTCTTTTATGTCGCGTTAGCTGTTATTTTGATCCAGGGTGTTTTATCCTTGTATGCTTATGCCGGCTTGAAAGCACGAAACAAGGCTAAAGGGTGGAACGTACTACTGCTAATTACACTCCTGAATTTGTTATATGGTATTTTAGTTTTCTTTTCGAGTTACGGAGACTTTGGTAACATAATCGGCTCACTCATCGGAGCGCTAATTGGCCTGTACTTGCTTGCTCAAATTAGGGGTTACTATGGCGCTGGCGGTGCTACTAAGTCTGTAAATACAGCCAAAAAACCTACTGCAAATAAAAAATAAGTTAAATCTTTGTTGATATTAACTTTTTGTGTAATACTCTTTTGATTTTCTTTAGTACCCTTTTTACGCTTCGAGGCTTGCCGTTGTTGACTCTTTGCCAATCTTTGCCAGCTTCAGTATATTTGATAGCAAAGCACATATAAACCGCGTTTGACCAGCCAAAACCGATCTGTGGCGGATAGAGCCCCTCGTTGGGTAGTCCGTGAAGTGAAGTAACATTATATGCTTCTCTGAAGACACCGTGGTGTTCGAAGTACTCACAGCAAGTGGCGATCCATTTAAGCGCGATATGGCGGGCTTCCTCACTATATCCATACTTCTCTAGGCCGTTAACGGTTAGCCAGTGCAGGGGTGCCCAGCCATTAGGGTATGCCCATTGTCTATTGGCAACAATCTGTTTTTCGGCTACTTTTTCGGTAGTAGAAAGACCACCATCGCAGGTAAATTTGTCTAGATGATTTACTAAATACTTTGCCTGCTCGGGAGAAGCTATTCCCGACCAAAGTGCGTAATAGGCAGCTAGTGACCAAACTTCAGATTTATTTCCGGTTTTGAAGTTATAGTCGAAGTAAAACTTCTTATTGTCGTCCCATAAGTATTTATCTACGTTATTTTTTCGTTCCTTGGCTTTCTTTCGCCAGTCTTTGGCACCCTTAAAATCACCAGCCAACTCTGAGGCAATAGCAAAATCTACCTCGTATTTATACAATAGCGAGTTCAAATCTATCGGTATATAACATAGACACTTGTCTCCAAAGCGTGTCGTCATATCCCAACCGCTTTCTGCTTCGGCTAGAGCATCAACGACATTAATGTCGTAATACCTGCTTAGCCCATGAAAGATGTTACGCCAGTTGGGTTGTTCAGCGCCCATCCACACACGGTTGTATTCGTATTCTGCGACAACCATACTCTCTCGTAGCCAGGCTAAGTCACCTGTCTTTTCGTAGACATCGAGTATATATGTGGTTAGAAACGGAGGTTGTGATCTACCGGTAAAATAATACCTGTTACCGTTTGGGATAATATCGAACCGTTTAGCTAGATATAACAAGTTCTCAAGCATATCTGATGCCTGATCTTTACGGTTAGTATCTAGCAATGCTTGAGCGATAAAAAAGCTGTCCCAATAATACATTTCATCAAATGTAAAACCAGATCCTGTTTTGTCGCTAGGGACTATGTATGAGTACGGTAAGCCTACTAAGGTGCCTCTGTCGTCAGGTTCGTATCTAGATAAACTATCCCACTTGGCATCGATGTAGTCTAGGGATTTTACGAGGCTTGGCGCGTCAATATTTGGAGATTTTTGTTCATTAATCACTAGGTTAACTATAGTTAAAAAGTCAGTGTTTGGTCAACCGGGCTAATTTTTCTTAGGCACCAGTGTGGCCACCAGCCCCGCAAGAATCAAAAATACTACAGAGTAAAAACCGATTTCGCCGTATAACTCAACCTTGTAGCCCTCGTTGAAGTTCCAGACAAAATAAGCTATTGAAGTCAAAGTGTAAGCAGCGATGCAAAGTATCGCGATCAGATAAACCGCCACTCTTTTGGCTAACAGTCCCGCCAAGATTATTGGAATAGCATATAGCGCGACCGCTCTTGCTGACATCCCTCTTTGAGAGTATACACTGTAAGATATAAGCAAGATATCTGTAAGTATAAGATAAAATAATAATTTATTATTTTTAGCATTTGTTTTGCTACCTTTTGCAAAATACCAGACAATCCCAGAAACCGCCAAAAGCACAGCTGTTACAAGCCATCGTCTTAAGACTACTTCTGGAGGAATGAGCTTGGAAGCATCATAGAGGATAATCTGACTGGCTAGTAATCCAGCGAATATAAAATGAATTTTGGCGACTCTAGTTAACAATTTGTCAGAAAGCTGAGTTTTATTTGGCATTAGATTTTACTTCTATCAGCTTTTTGTTCGCTAACGCAAGTAGACCTAGCACCACAAAAAGATAAACGACCCCACTTAAACAGGTGTGCAATATGGGCGCACCTTTAATCACAACCAGGCCAACCCCAGAGATTACAACGCTAGTTATAAGGACGAGATTTAACTTCATTAAAATTGTAGTCCCCTTAAACAAAGCAATGGTTGCAAGTAGTAAGCTCGATAATGCCAAGACTATATGAGCGATTAGTATAAGCATAATTAATTTAAGTATAGCTTAAAACCACATATAGTAAAGTTACTTTTTAAAAACCTAGTTTCTTGAGAGCTTGCTTGATAGCAGTAAAATCATCTAACCCATTTGCTGGGATCAACGCAGACTGACCAGTCGGCGTCTGATAAGACATCAGTAGATTGGATTTGTTAACACTATTTAGCACCACTGGCTTTAGCTGGTCGTCCTCAACAGAATTAAACAGCCTATAAATCGATAGTACTTCATCTAGTTCGATATTAGTTTTTACATTATCGGCAACGCTTGAGAATATCTTGCCGTTGGTTCTAGGGTCTAAAACCAACTTCCAGTTTAGTTTTTTCTTGATTCCCCCTAGTACTAGTTGTTGATTTTTCGTCCTATCAAAATCAGACTGTGATAGTCCGTATGAGCCATAGGTTGCACCCCTAGCACGCGTTAGGCGCAGAGCAGTCTGCCCATTAATGGTTTGTTTTCCATTCTTTAGCTTTAGAGTTCCGCCCTCTTTGGGTCTAAAGTTAGGGTCATAAATCCCTCTTGGGTCTTCGCTTTTTATAGTAACCTCGACACCCCCAAGCGCATTGACAATATCCTTTACAGCTCCGTAATCGAAGATTGACCAATATTGAGTAGATACTCCAAGGTTTTTTTCTATTGTGTTTGATAATAGCTCCATCCCATCAGCAGGCTTGCCCCTTTCTCTCTTACCGTCTTGATAAGCCTCATTTATC
>CAYTUF010000013.1:13264-21492 GCA_964441225.1 uncultured Candidatus Saccharibacteria bacterium
AATACTTAAGGTGTAGCCAGTACGATTTTTCTTGTCCAAACTCAATATCATAATCGAATCGGTTAGCTCTGCACCGCCGTGGCCTGGATCATCGGCCGAATAGCCTACTAGCAATATGTTGGTTCTAGAATTTTTAGTTTGCTTCGGGGGTTGAGCCATCAAGAGTGAGACAGGGTTACTGCTACGGAAAATTTTCTTTGTAGCATGAGCAAAATTTAGATAGTCCCAAATGCCAATAATGAGGAAAGGAACAAGAACTATCAAAAGCAAGGAAACAGGAACAATGACTTTCCACTTAAACTTACGCTTGTGTGATTTTTTTGTAGGCGCTTCGGGCCCGGTACTATTGGGCAGATTTATTTGTCCGCCAGCATAATGCGTTTTATGGAGGTCGAAACGTTTATCTGCTTGCTTGGGTGTCTTCTTTTTCATAAGTTTTATTATCTATTATTTTAAGGTAATCGTTGTATAAAACAAAAAAATAAACCTATTAACTTATTGGTACTAGTTTCCGTTTCGTAGAAGGTGTATGATATAAGCATAGGCATAATTATGGATAATGATTTTATAACCCCAAGAGCCAGGCAAGCTCAACCCGCTGGGTCTAATCCAGAACCAACACCTCCCACTGTGACGTCGCAGACTCCTATCATAGAGGTGTCCAAACCCCGCAGCAAATGTAAGTGGGTAGTCTTTTTATTGGTGATTTTATTGTTAGCTAGTTCGGCCGGTATTTATTATTGGATGAGCCAGCAAGCCAACAAACAACTACAGTCAAGAGATAATCAGATAAACCAACTGAGCCAGCAAAAAACCGAGTTACAAAGGCAACTTGAGGACGAAAAGGCTAAATCGGCTCAAGCACTGACGGAGAACTCAGCCTGTAAAGCACCAGATGAGAAAGCCGTGAATTCAATAAAAGGTCTCTTGAGCTCAAGAAACCTAAAACCACTAGAAAAGCTTATGGCCGACGAATTAACAGTAGTTTCGACAGGTTCCAACGATTCAAATAACAGGAAACCAGCAGAAACCATAACGGATCTTAACGAATTTATAAAAAATTCCGGAAATTGGGATTTTAAACTGTCGCCAGATACACTAACTCTTTATAAAAAGGGTAAATTTTCTAAGTACTTTACTGAGAGCTCAGTAGTAGGTAAATCTAAGTCTGGCAAAGTTATCGCTCTTTCTTTTGACTGCAACGCTAAAATCAATCAAATTCTTCTGGCTAACAAAGAGGCTAAATTAAACTAGCTAGTTAAAAATATCAAGATAACGTATGAATTTAGGTTCATTGCCACCCGGCAGCTAGCAACTAATTCTTAAATATGGAACAATATCTATATGAGTCCAGAAAAACGGCGCGGTTCTAGAAGTGAAGCTGAAGTTAATCCTACGCAAGAAGAATTAAGGTTTATTAACAGCAGTATCAATCCATACGCTAAAGGAGTGATTGTTGTCGGACATATAAAAGATATACCAAAACTTCTAGGATCTGAACAGGCGCAGGAATTGAGAGATAAATATATGCCTGAAGAACCAGAACAGGACGATATCTAATAAGCTGGTAAATCAACCTCATCCTCAGCAATCACTGGCATTCGGGGCAAAAAAATCGAAAATTCCTCTTGGCTGGGACGGCAGGATTCGAACCTGCGAATGCCGGGACCAAAACCCGGTGCCTTACCACTTGGCCACGTCCCAATAACAGCGCACAACAACTGATTAATTCTATCAATATTTCTTAGGCTTGTAAAAAATTCCAATACAATATGAGCCCTTTTTGATGTATACTTTAGATACACAGGAGCTAAGTGGAGGAGCTGGTTATGCAAGATGCGAAGCCACGAACCATAAACGAACTCGATGCCACTAAAGGAAACGGTGGTGTAATAAAAAATTTTCTATCTGTACTTTCCCCCGATGCATTCGTAAAACTAGCGAGTAAAATCGGGGGTTTTTCTATTCGTGCCGTAAATGAGTTAAAAGATTACGTCCAGAGTAATGTCTACTTAGACACCTCCCGTAAAACCACAAGACAAATAGCCAAGAAAACTAGATCTAACGCTAAAGAGATCCAAAAATACGTTGAAGAGTCGAAAGTAGTCTTGTTTGAGGCAAGCACTGTGTTTCCTCTTACGCTGTTTAAGAGCACAGTGATAGTCGACAAGACAAAGGTTACGATAATCCAAAGAACCTTCTTTTTTACGGCCAATGTAATTTCACTAAGAATAGAAGACATCCTAAGCGTCACAAATAGCGTTGGACCGTTTTTTGGAGGAATACGAGTAACTACAAGAGTAATAAGTAGCGTTGATCATTTTGATATCAATAATTTTTGGCGAAAAGATGCTATAAAACTGAAACATATCATCCAAGGGTATATTATTGCTATGCACAAAGATAAAAATGTAGGACAACTACCAAAGAACAAGCTACTACCTATCTTGGAAAACTTAGGGCATGATGCTACAGCTTAAGATATAATAAGTTCCATGCGAGTATACGAGCCAAAGAGACAAAATACAAAAAAACATAGGAAGAATTTACCCAGACCAATTGTTAAGGTAATCCTAATTTTAGTTTTCGCCAGCCTTTTAATAATTGTCTTCAACCACCTATTCGCAAAAAACGCAGGAGAACTTCAGCCAAATCAAAACACTTCAAACGTAAAAACAGACATAAATGAACCTGCTAAAACCGGTGAACTCAAGAAGTTCACAGCAAACCAGTTTATGGAGCTGTATGATAATTTAACGCTCCCTAATACTCAGATGTTAGCCGAAAATACCGAAATTACAGGCAACATGGGAGCAGATAAGCACATAGAAAGCTTAGCTCTTAAAAGGGGTTACAAAAGAAGATCTGCACCAATACAAGATAATTTTAAGACCGTTGATTATGGTCTAAAGTTGCAACAAAAAGCCAGTGAAGATTGGCAAAAACTAAAAGATGAGGCAAAAAAAGACAACGTTCATATAGGACTTACCTCGGCGTATCGATCGGCCGATGAAGCAAGACAAATCTTCCTACAAGCTCTGGCTACAAAAGGTGTTAACATCAATTCGATTGCTAGTGGCGTATACGATTCTAAAATAAATGATATTTTAAAAACAGTTGCACCGCCGGGTTTTTCTAGGCATCATAGTGGTTATACGGTCGATATCTCGTGCGAGGATGTTGGAGGATCTTTTGAAAGCACCCCTTGTTTTACCTGGTTGAGTAAAGATAATTACAAAAACGCCAAACTCCAAGGCTGGATCCCTAGCTACCCTAAAGGTATTAAAAATCAAGGCCCAGACCCAGAAGCTTGGGAATACCTATGGGTTGGGAAAGAGAATTTAACAAATTGATAGACTTAAACGAGGCAGATTTCGAAGCGATAGTAAACGATAGCTTTAGTGCTATATCGAAAGTCCATCAACAAAGCCTAGAGAATCTAGCTATCGTTGTTGAGGATGAACCCTCGCTAGCTCAACGAAGAAACTTGCGTTTGCACTGCAACCAAACGCTTTTTGGCTTATTCGAGGGCGTACCAAGAACGCATAAATCTTCCATGTCGCCCTACGACCTCCCAGATAAGATAACTATTTTTAGATTACCTTTACTCCGAGCCAGCCGAGACAAAAACAGCTTGCGTGAAAACGTGGCAAACACCTTGTGGCACGAGATTGGTCATTATTTTGGACTTGACCATAAACGAATCCACAAATTAGAGAATAAAACAGGTAATAGCTAAACGTTTACATTAAACAGTGTGCCGATACCGTAGGTGATGAGCATAGCTGTTATACCCCCAATAACTACCCGGACAGTGGCCTTCGTACGTCCTGACCCACCAATATAAGAACTAACTAGCCCCGTGATTATAAGAGCTATTACAACTGACAAGAACGCCACAGGGACTCTTAGCTCGGCAGGTGGTAAAAGAATCGCTAGTAGCGGGATGATTGCACCCAGTACAAAAGAGATTGCCGAGGCTAGTGCCGCGTGTGTAGGGCTAGTCAACTCATCTCGGTTCATCCCAAGTTCAACTTCTAGATGCGCCCCTAAAGCATCTTTTGCTGTTAGTTCTACGGCAACCTTAGAGGCAGTTTGAGGGCTCAGACCTTTGGCTTCATAGATACTTGTAAGTTCTGCTAGCTCTTGCTTTGGATGATGTTTTAAGTCATAAGACTCCTTTTCTATTAGTGCGAGCTCGGTATCACGCTGTGAGCTAACAGAGACGTACTCACCTGCCGCCATAGATAAAGCACCAGCTAATAACCCAGCTATTCCAGCCACTAAAATGGTCTTGCTGTCTGTAGTTGCCCCAGCTACTCCGACTACCAAGCCAGCAATAGACACGATGCCATCATTTGCACCTAAAACGGCTGCTCTTAACCAGTTGAGTTGCTCACTTATTTGCTTTCTGTCGCGGGGTACGTGCTTCTTATCTGTTTTTGTCATGTCTTGTTCACTCTCGCTTCGCTGGCGCATAGCACGCAGGTGTCTTCCGTGTCTCCCTCGGATAAAAACAGCTCGGTTGCTTTCCACCAGTGGTGTACATCTAAGTAACCCAACCAGTCAGCGCCTCTGCGCATAATCCAGCCTCGCCAGCCACTAAAAATTATTCGGCCCCAAACGACGGTTGCCCAATTTGGCCCTGTAGGTGTTACATAAATAGGCTTTTTAGGTTTGTAGTTGAGCTGGGTTTGATCACGTAAAAGCCTCTTCAGGTTTTTTGCTACGAATTTCGCATCATGTAGCGCGGTTTGTGCCATTCCACTATAAGGCGTATCAGCACTGTCTCCTAACACATACACGCCTGGTAAGGCTTGTAAATAATCATCAACTTGGATTTTACCATTCTTTCCAGCCATAATGTGATTTTCTTTGTAGAAGGGATTGTTAGCTACCCCCGCTGTCCAGACGACGGTTTGAGTAGTAATAGGTTTATCATTCACCACCAGCTCCTCGGCCGTCTCTGCTTGAACCTTCCTATTTACAAGAACTTTTACCCCTAGATTTCTAAGCCTCTTTGCTGTAAGGCGAGAAACTTTTTTGCTCATTCTGGGCAAGATACGTGGGGCTGCTTCTATGAGTTCGATATTTATCGTTTTATGAGGCAGAGAGTGCCCTCTTACCACTTCTTTAATGTAATGAGGTAAAGCTCCAGCGAGTTCGACACCAGTTGGACCCCCGCCAATAATTACATAGTTTTTATCTGGTTTATTTTCGTCTATCAACAGCTGATGCAGGTGAGCCTTGAACTCTTCGGCCTCTCGTAAAGATTTGATACCGAAGGAGAACTCTTTCAAACCCTTGATCCCGAAGTAATTAGTTACGCTACCGAGTGCCAAGATAAGATAATCGTACTTATATTTCTTTCCAGCAGAGGTTGTTACCTCTTTGTTGAGAGCATCTAATTTTGTTACTTCTTGATAGATTAGATCGATGGGTTTATTTAAAAAGATTTCTTGTAATGGCAGGCTTGAAATTGCTCGCCTACCGCCTGTGGCTGTCATATAAAGCAAGGGGTGATATTCGAAGTTTTGGTTGTTGGTTATTAACTTTACGCTGTAAGATTTTACATCAGCTAGTTCTAGGGCTGTCTTAACGCCAGCAAACCCTCCCCCTAAGATTAGTATTTTCTTAATTTTCATAAAACTTAACCTTATTATACAAAACCTGCTATTATTTAGGTAAACAATTTTGTGCGTAATCAACATAACCAAAGGATTTCATTAGAATGCAGGAAGTTTTAAGTGCTATAAAAAAGGCGGGATTTAAGGGCGATATAAACACTTCTGATGAGGCTAAAGGCTTTTTCTCGCACGATGCAAGTATGTTTGAGATCAAGCCAGAAGCCATAGCTTTTCCCAAAGACGCGAAAGACGTCGAAATACTTGTAAAGGTAGTTGGTGAGCACAAAGATAACGTTAAAAATCTATCATTGACTGGTCGTGGAGCTGGAACGGATATGGGTGGTGCTGCAATAAACGAATCTATCATTGTAAATTTTACGAAATATTTCACACGAATTGAATCAATAGACAATAAAAAATTTAGAGCAAAAGTTCAGCCAGGCGTGCTTTTTAAAGAGTTTGATAAAAAAACTAAAGAAAAAGGCGTTTTAATGCCAACCTATCCTGCATCCAGAGACCTAGCAAGCGTCGGCGGTATGGTGAACAACAATTCAGGGGGCGAAAAATCGATCGAATTTGGGAAAGCAGAAGATTTTGTAAAAGAACTAGACTTCGTTTTTGCAGACGGCAAAAAACGAAAGGTAAAGCCCCTTAACAAAAAAGAGCTCGATGCAAAGATGGCTCAAAAAGATTTTGAGGGCGAAGTATATCGCAATATGTTTGATTTAATCGATAAAAACTATGATCTTATCAAAAAAGCCAAGCCAAACGTTAGTAAAGATTCAACTGGCTATCATCTGTGGCGAGTTTGGGATAAAGAAAGACAAATTTTTGATCTTTCGCAGGTTATAACTGGCGCTCAAGGAACGCTTGGGCTGGTAACTGACATTGAGTTCAAGATGACCCACGCTAGATCCGACGAAGGTCTTTTGGTGATATTTATGAAAGATATAAAATCACTTGGCGAACTTATTAATATAGTTCTAAAGCATAAGCCATCTCGTTTTGAATCTTTCGATGATAATACCCTGCTTTTAACATTCAAGTTTATGCCAAAATTCTTGGGCTACCTTGGCTTTAAGGGTTTTATCAAACTTCTTTTTAGTTTGATCCCCGAGGGCTTAATGCTCCTTAAGGGCGTACCGAAACTGATCTTGATGGTGTCTCTAAAAGGCGATAGCCCAGAGGAAACTGGCAAGGCAGTCCACAACTTGCGCAAAGAGCTACAAGAACGTAAGTCAGAGTTACAGATTAGTAGTTTCGATGAGTTCCCATCTGATGCTAAAGGAGAAAAGTTTTGGATTATGCGTCGGTATAGTTTCCAAATACTCCGAACCAGTATAAAAGATAAGCACACTGCACCGTTTATTGATGATTTTATAGTCCGCCCAGAATATTTGACCGAATTTTTGCCTAAAATTAGAAAGATTATTAAAAAATATGATATGTTTGCTACAATTGCAGGCCATATGGGAGACGGAAACTTCCATATAATCCCCCTCATGAATATCGCTGACCCTGTTGACAGGAAGAAGTTAATGCCTGCTATGAAAGAGGTTTACGACTTGGTACTTAAGTATAAAGGATCTATCTCTGCAGAACACAATGATGGACTAGTACGAGGGCCATGGCTTGAAAAAATGTATGGCAAGGAGATGGTTGATATTTTTAAACAAACAAAGAATATCTTTGATCCTAAAAGCATATTTAACCCGAACAAAAAGGCAAATGCTACATGGGATTATAGCCTTAGTCATTTGCGAGAGAAATTTTAATAGTATTTAATATTACATCAATTATCCACAGAATTTCATCTGTTGGAGAATAGATGACTGTTGACGGCCGATCGGCTTCTATTGTATTAATAGTCTTATGATACAACTTAAGGAGGGTATCACTATGAATCAAAGTAATGATTTGTGGGGGGCACTAGCGGTCAGAGGACTGCTGGCGATATTATTTGGTGTAGCTGCAGTCTTTTGGCCAGGGCTGACATTGGTTACGCTAATTTACCTATTTAGCGCTTTTGTGCTCGCTAATGGGTTAATAACACTCGTTCTTTCTCTAACGAACCTGGGGAATAGCGATCGTTCTTTAGTTAGTCAGGTTCTTTGGACGGGCTTGGGTGTAGCTGAAGTCGCGGTTGGTGTTTATCTACTTAGACACATGACTGTAGTATTTAGCACATTTTTGCTAATTGTCGGCTTTATTTTGGTAGCGAGAGGTCTAGTAGAGTTGTTTAACAGCTTCTTCGAAGATACCTCTGGTGCAAATAAAACAGCTTCGACTATTGGCGGATTAGCATCTGTTATTGTCGGTGTAGTAGTGTTACTACAACCAGCGGCTTCGGGCGTAGCATTTGTGTGGATCTTAGGTCTATACGCGCTAATTGTTGGTCCTTTGCTACTGGCAATGAGCCACGACTTAAAAGAAAACGCATAAATAAAACAAAATTTTGGCCAAATACAGTAGTTATGTAAAATAGCTACTGTATTTTTTATACTCTAGCTTATTTTTATAATTATGTTATAATAGGAATGATTATGTCGTTAGCTAAAATTACAAAAAACAGTGTGCCTTTGCATGTCAACGGCATGAACG
>CAYTUF010000014.1:0-3634 GCA_964441225.1 uncultured Candidatus Saccharibacteria bacterium
TTTACAGCGGTATGAAGTCCAATCTCAGAGTATTCCAGATATAGTCGACCAAATCGTCCAGGGCAAGATAGCTACAGACCTGATAACCATACTGCCAGCACAAAGACTTGATCAGATAAAAGACGCATTTATTAATAAGTATGGATTTTCAGCAAAAGCTGTTGATAAAGCCTTTGACCCTGAGTTGTATGCTAATCATCCTGTGCTAAGGGATAAGCCAAAGGGGGCAAGTTTAGAGGGCTATTTATACCCGGAAAGTTTTCAAAGAACGGATAACACCACACCCGAGCAGATCATTAAACTCTCTTTAGATGAGATGAATACTCATTTGACACCAGAGTTTCGTCAGGCTGTTTCGAAGGAAGGGTTAACAGTTCATCAGGCAATTACGCTAGCTTCGATTGTCGAGAAAGAAGTTAGTGACCCTGCGGATAGGCCTAAGGTTGCGCAGGTTTTCTTAAAACGACTTAAAGTCGATATGACACTTGGGTCTGATGTTACCGCTTTTTATGGTGCCATAGTAGCTGGGAAAGAGCCAAGCGTAAGCTATAAGTCCCCGTACAACACTCGCCTGCATGAGGGTTTGCCCCCTGGCCCAATTAGTAACGTTTCAGCTAGTTCGCTAGAGGCGGTAGCTTTTCCTGCGGGCACAGATTGGTTATATTTTGTTGCTGGAGATGATGGAAAAACTTATTTCTCAAAAACGCTCAAAGAACACGAAGCACTTACCAAAGAGCATTGTAAAAAACTGTGTGAATAGTCTCCCATCGGTACTTACTTGAAACTCACCATATAAATTGCTAATATAGCTTTTGTAGTTTTCGGATTTTCATTTATAAGTAATATTTGATGATCAAAATTCTACCTCTGTTTTAGGCATTAATAAAGATTGAGTTTGGTCGACTCTAGACTCTAAAGTAAGTAAATTAAAAATAAAACAGAGTTTGGTAAATAGCGAAGGGTATTTACCAGGAGATATTAAATTCGTACTCAAACTGTTGGTACGGCATCACGACCTTACGGTCAAAAAGTCGTATCTAACTCTAGGAAATCATTAAAAGCTCTATCCTTGCGTCGGGCTAGGGGTAGGAGACGCTTAGTAAGACTAAGTATTTTGGTAAGTAACCTGGCTTTATTCGCATTGGTTGGAGGTTTGATCTTTAAGCATGTTAGTGCAGAGGGCGATCTGCCAGATAGCTCATCTCGGGTAGCTATGTCAATTGCTACTCGGGGTGAAACAGCAAACCCACTTGATAAGTTATCTTCAGCCGATATAGCCGTCAATGTAGCCCGGATGACGAGTCTTGAAGAATCAACAGCCGTTACTAATAACGCAGACAGCATAAAGGTGCAACAGCTTGTAGCCCCGTCGGACAGCAAGGTTGTTGCAAAACCGGCCATAGTAGCCACGTCTCTAAAATCTAGTAAAGATATCGTCCGATATTCTGTGGTTCCTGGCGATACTGTTGCCAAGATTGCAGCTAAATATGGTGTAACAAGCGAAACCATAAGATTATCTAATGGCCTAACAAGTAATAGCGTAACAGTTGGCCAAAAGCTGTGGATTAGCCCGATTAACGGCCTTGTTTACATTGTAAAACGTGGTGATACACCAGCTTCGTTAGCGTCTAGGTATGGTGCTAGCAAAGATCAAATCATTGCCTTTAACGACGCAGAAGTTAACGGTTTAATACCTGGCCAGGCTATCGTTATACCAAATGGCTTACCACAAAGTGACGGGTACCACTCAGCCTATGCTCAAGGGTTTTCTTTTGGCTCTGCCCCAGTTTATAACGGCAATGGCTATGCGTATGGTTTTTGCACCTGGGGAGTGGCAAACTTAATCAAAATACCGAGTAACTGGGGGGATGCATACACGTGGGCTAGGAGTGCAGCTATGAGTGGCTGGAGTGTTAGCCCCGTTCCAACAGCGGGCTCGATAGCTCAACGTAGTGGTGGGTATGGGGGGCTGGGTCACGTTGCGATAGTCACAGAAGTTTCTCCCGACGGTAAAAAGATGAAATACAAAGATATGAATGGTATTGCTGGCTGGGGAAGTTATGGCACAACACCAGATTGGGTTTCAGTTTCAGAATTTGAAAACTATATCACTAGATAAAATTAATCAGTCGTTGACTAGTGTCATAAAAATGTTGTTTAATAGTATTTAAATGTTTGTTGATAAAGTTCAGGTTAAAGTAGTGGCAGGCAGAGGTGGTAATGGAATAGTTAGTTTTAGGCACGAAAAATTTATTAATAAAGGTGGCCCAAACGGAGGCGACGGTGGTGATGGTGGTGACGTAATAGCGGTAGCTAGTCGTAACCAAAACACGCTGGCAACCTTTAGATTTAATAAACTTCTTAAAGCTAGCCCAGGTGGTGATGGTCAAAAACAAAATAAACATGGGAAAAATGGCAAGGATATAAGGGTAAAAGTTCCAGTTGGAACGGTTATCACAGACGTAAGTGGTGCCTTATTGGTTGACCTAGTTGGCGACAAACAAGAAGCAGTAATAGCCAGGGGTGGCAAAGGAGGGTTTGGCAATGCACATTTTGTTAGTAGTACACGCCAAGCTCCAAAGATTGCTGAAAAAGGAGAGGACGGTGAAGAACTTGACCTGATTTTCGAGCTGAAGTCTATCGCGGATGTAGGTTTAGTTGGGTTACCCAACGCCGGTAAATCGACCTTGCTATCTCGCATAAGCCGAGCAAGGCCAGAAATTGCTGATTATCCTTTCACAACCCTGAGGCCCAATCTTGGGGTAGCAGATATTGACCAGAGTAATAGTTTGCTCTTTGCAGATATTCCTGGCCTAATCGAAGGAGCCAGCAAGGGCAGAGGGTTGGGCGATGAATTTTTGCGTCACGTAGAGAGAACAAGGGTATTAATACATCTTGTTGATGTTTATGACGACGATATCAAAAAATCTTATAATATTGTCCAAAATGAACTCGCTCTGTACCCAGTAGATTTATCAAAAAAGCCAAAGATCATAGCTCTAAACAAAGTTGAAGGATTGGATCAAAAACTTATTAAGGGATACATCAACAGCCTAAAAATGCTAGCTCCAAAAAAAACTAAAGTCTTTGCAATCTCAGCAAACAGTGGGTTTGGTATCAAGGAGCTACTGTTTGAAGCCCAAAAATTATCAGAAGAAAAAGCGGAGGAATCAAGGGACACCACAGAAGCTATTCCAATAATCCGCCTAGACGACGATGATGCAGGCTGGAAGGTCGCCAAAAATAAAAAAACCTTCGTAGTTACAGGTAAAAAAATTGAAAGATTCGCTAAACGAACAGATTTTGATAACCCAGAAGGAATCAAACGCCTACGCAATATTATGGGAAAAATGGGGATCAACCACCACCTGCTGAGGAGTGGCATAAAGCCAGGCAATAAAATCAAAATAGGCGATCCCTCGATTGCGGAGTTAGAGTATTAGCTATGAAGCACGAACGAAGTTTTTATTTTTATGATCTAGAAACTACTGGGATTAACTATAGGGAAGATAGGATTATGCAGTTTGCGGGGCAAAGAACTGACATGGAACTAAACCCAATAGAGGAACCAACAAATACTTTGATAAAAATTACTCCTGATGTTATGCCTAGCCCCGATGCAATATTGGTAACC
>CAYTUF010000014.1:3644-19772 GCA_964441225.1 uncultured Candidatus Saccharibacteria bacterium
CAAACATTGGCAGAGGGGGTAACGGAAGCAGAATTTACAAAATTATTTTTCGAAAAAATCTTGAGATCAAACACGATTTTTGTTGGCTTTAATAACATCCGTTTTGACGATGAATTTATGCGACATTTATTTTTTAGAAATTATTATGATGCTTATGGTTGGCAATGGGAAGATGGTTGCTCGCGGTTTGATATTTTAGATTTATCCCGTGCAACGAGAGCACTAAGCCCCGACGGTATTAATTGGCCGGTAGACGCCGAAGGCAAACCAACAAATCGTCTAGAGCTTTTATCTGCTGAGAACTCTTTAGCCCACGAAGATGCTCATGACGCGCTAAGTGATGTAAACGCAACTATAGCTGTGGCCAAGATGATTAAAGATTTGCGTCCTAGATTGTTTGGGCATTATTTAAGGGTGAGCAATAAAAGAGAAGTAAGAGTATTCATAAAAAACAACAGAACGTTTGTCTATACCAGTGGTAAATATCCTGGGGAATATGAAAAGACTACCATTGTTTATAACTTAAATCCAGAGATAGGCGATAAAGATAGTGAGACTTTGGTTTACGATCTTAGAATTAATCCAGCAGATTTAGTTGGATTGTCTCCCAAGGAGTTAGCCGATAGATGGCGATATAATCCAGAGAAACCAGAAGATAAGTTACCCATAAAATCTCTTAAATTTAATAGGTGCCCTGCCATAGCTAGAGAGACGGTCTTAGATGCTAAGGTGTGTAAACGCCTCAAGCTAGACACTAATGTTATACGTAGGCACCAAAAAATCCTAGAAGATAACCCAAAATTTTTCGAAAAAATCTTGCAGGCTCAAGAGATACTTAATCAAGGCAGACAAGAAAAAGTAGAAATAACTGACTTAAATGCCCAGACTTCCCTGTATAGTGGCGGCTTTATTCCTGATTCAGATAAAAGATTACAGTCGAAGGTGGCTACTTCTAGTCTCGATGAGCTTAGAGGGTTGGGCAATGAATTTAAGGATAAGAGGCTAAGGCTAAATATGCCATCCTACATTGCTCGCAATTTTCCAAATGAGTTAGACGAGATTGAGAAATCCAAATGGCAAGACTATTGCAGGAAAAAGTTGCGAGAAGGTGGTAAAGACAGTCCAGCAGAGAGGTTTAACGCGCGGTTGACCCAATTGGCGGGGCAAGTTAGCTTGTCTAGGGAAAAGAAGTATTTAGTAGAAGAGCTTAATTTGTATGCTCAGAGTGTTTTGTCTGAACTCGAAGCCTAATATTTTTATTTAAGTTTACGCTAGAAATCTTGCTGACTTTGTCTATAATTTTTGGTTCAATTAAACCAATTTTGACTCCAATATTTCTGACGTTTCTTTTTGCAATAAACACATAGATACGTAGATGCGAATAAAGCGATGAAGCAAAAAAACGGCTTTCCAGCCTCGAGAGAATTTTTGGAGTTGGAATTGTTCCCAATATCTCTAGCGCGATAAGCCCCAAACAAAAAACAATAATCAAATAGCCCGTAAACGAAAGTGCCGAGCTTATACCTGGAACCTGCCCCAGTACTATAAAATCTAACATAACCACGACTCCCAAACAGATAAATTTTAGTATATTTATATTACTAAAAAATTGTACATATGTCAATAAAGTTATAATATAACGTTTATGTTAAATAGATGTCGCTCCTTCTTTTAGACTAGAAAAAGTCATTAAAAATGTGTATAATAATACGTTACTTTTATTAAGTGATTGTTTGGAGATGATTTGGATTATATTTCTATTAAGGGAGCGCGTGAACACAACCTAAAAAATATCTCTGTTGATATACCCAGGAATAAATTTGTGGTAATCACAGGTCTTAGTGGTTCTGGAAAGTCTTCTTTGGCATTCGATACCATTTATGCAGAAGGGCAGCGTCGTTATGTAGAGTCATTGAGTGCCTATGCCAGGCAGTTTTTAGGGGTTATGGAAAAGCCAGACGTTGACCAGATAAGGGGTTTAAGTCCAGCTATATCGATCGATCAGAAGTCTACCAGTCGCAACCCGCGCAGCACTGTTGCCACGGTTACCGAGATATATGATTATTTACGTCTAATGTTTGCGCGGGTAGGCCAGCCACATTGTCCTATTTGTGGCAAAACGGTAAAGCGTCAGACGCCAGTTATTATTGTCGATAAAGTCGTCGAGAGTAGCAAAGACGCAAAAATTATGGTTCTCGCACCAGTTGTGATAGATAAAAAAGGCCAATTCGAACATATCCCAGAGCAGTATCAGAAGTTGGGTTTTGCAAGAGCAAGAGTAGACGGAGTGATCTATTCGCTAGACGAATGGCCCGAGCTCAGTAAGAACATTAGACACAAGATCGAAATCGTAGTCGATCGACTTGTTAACAGTCAGGATAATTTAAGTAGGTTATCGCAGAGCATCGAACAGGCCTTTAGTTTGAGCGATGGTCGCTTAATAATCAATAATGCTGATACCAAAACTGACCTTTCTTACAGTCTACTGTATGCCTGCTTAGATCATCCAGACATCACCATACCAGATCTAGAACCAAGAACCTTTAGCTTTAATAGTCCTTTTGGGGCTTGCTCTGTATGTACTGGGTTAGGGAATCGTCTAGAAGTTGATCCAGAGTTGGTTATTCCAAACGGTCGCTTGACCATTGCCGAAGGGGCTATCCGTCCATTTAACCGGGTAAATTCAGACGCGTGGTATATGAAGAAACTGCAAGCTGTTGCCGATAGCCATGGTTTTTCTCTGCAGGAGCCTACCAGCGAGTTATCAAAGAAGAACTTGGAGCTAGTTCTTTATGGTACGGCGGATGAGAAATACAAGGTTAATCTTGGTAGTGGTCGATATTATGAAACGACTTATGAAGGAGTAATCCCCAACCTAGAGCGTCGGCACAAGGAAACGGATAGTGATTTTATAAGACGCGATATCGAGAGATTTATGCAGGAAAAACCCTGTTACGCGTGCAAAGGAAGGCGTCTAAAACCTGAGGTTTTAGCTGTAACGGTGGCTAAGCACTCGATTATGGACATCTGTGAATTATCGATCGATAAAGCTCACGATTTTTTTGATACACTAGAGCTTAATGCGACGCAGTCGCAAATTGCCTCACAAATTCTAAAAGAGATAAAGACCAGGCTTAAATTTTTGCAAGATGTAGGGTTGAACTACCTTAATTTGCTAAGGAGTGCCGCATCTTTGAGTGGCGGTGAGGCCCAACGTATACGTCTGGCAACACAAATTGGAAGCGGTTTGCAGGGAGTGCTTTATGTTCTCGACGAGCCGAGTATTGGCCTTCATCAGAGAGATAACGATAGATTAATAACAACCCTAAAACATCTTAGAGATCTAGGCAACACAGTGCTAGTTGTAGAGCACGACGAAGAAACGATTAGAACTAGCGATTGGGTGTTAGATATCGGTCCCGGTGCAGGAGTGAACGGTGGAAAGGTAGTTGCTTTTGGAACGCCAGCACAAATCCTCAAGACGAAAGACAGTATAACGGGGCAATATCTTAGGGGCGATAAGGCCATCAAAACTCCGAGTAAGCGCAGACCAGGTAACGGTAGATCCCTATTTATAAAGGGTGCGAGAGAGAATAATCTAAAAAACATCGATGTAGAGATACCCCTCGGCAAAATGGTCGTAGTTAGTGGCGTGTCTGGCTCCGGTAAATCTAGTTTGGTCAACGATATCTTGGCTAAAGAATTATCGAGTAGATTGATGCGAGCGCACACTGTCCCTGGTAGGCACGAAGAAGTAAAGGGTGTAGATCAAGTTGATAAAGGTATTGTAATCGATCAATCACCAATTGGTCGTACCCCAAGAAGTAACCCAGCAACCTACACAGGTTTGTTTACGCCTATTCGAGAATTATTTGCAAGTTTGCCAGAAGCAAAGATAAGAGGCTACTCAGCCGGTCGATTTAGTTTTAATGTCAAGGGTGGGCGCTGTGAAAATTGTGCTGGAGATGGCATTATCAAGATAGAAATGCATTTCTTACCCGACGTATATGTCCCGTGCGAGGTTTGCTTGGGCAAACGCTACAATCGAGAGGCCCTAGAAGTTAAATATAAAAACAAAGATATTAGCGATATCTTAAAGATGACCTGTGATACAGCATTAGAGTTTTTTGCAAATATCCCAAATATTACCAAAAAACTTCAGACCTTAGTAGACGTAGGGCTCGGATATATTACGCTTGGTCAGTCTGCCACAACCTTGAGCGGGGGCGAGGCTCAACGGATTAAACTTGCTACGGAGCTTTCTCGTCGCCCCACCGGACGAACTCTTTATGTCCTGGATGAGCCGACAACAGGGCTTCATATTGCAGATGTAGACAGGCTTTTAAAAGTGCTACATGCGCTGGTCGTCACTGGCAATAGTATGACAATCATCGAACACAACCTGGATGTTATTAAGTCAGCAGACCATGTTATTGATATGGGCCCGGAGGGTGGTGCTCAAGGAGGCAGAGTCGTAGCTCAGGGGACACCAGAACAAATAGCTAAACAAAAGGACAACTACACTGGTCAATATTTAAAAAAGATATTGTAAATCTATAAATAATATGGTATAATATAAGTATGAGTAAGCACTCACCTAAAAGTATTATAAAACCTCATCTTGATTACGATGGTGAAGGTTATCGACCGCTAGGAAATGAACTAGAATATATCGTGGCCACCCACGGGTGTAGTATCGGTAATGTCGCACGTATGCTATTAGCAGGTAAATTTGTTGCTTCAAGGCGAGAGCTTAGTTTGGGGTTAACAGATGATGATCAATTCAGCCAAGAATTTTACGCAACACCTACGCCAGAAATTGCAAAAACTATCGATAAATATGAAATTCTAAAGGGTGTTGACCCTCAGCAATTGGCAAAGTTTGACCCCTTTTCTGTAAGTATAGAATACGCCCAAACATATACACCAAATGACTACATAGATGACATAAGAAAAATCAATACGTTGGGTGCTGTTGTAGCTTTCTCTGGAAACTTGTCGCTTAAAGGCGCAGAGCTATACATTGATGATCTAGCAGAACAACATGTCGACTCGCCTTTGAGTTTAGAGCTGATACTTCCGAAAGCTCCAAACATTAACGATATATACGGCATCTACCCGATTGATTTAGAATCTGAAGAAAAATTATTTGAAAAAATACCTAATATTTTTTAATTTATTCTGTAACTTTTTGCGTGCTTTTTGATCTTTCATGATGCTATATGCAGGTGAACTAAACGTAATTAAAGTAACGGTTAAAATTATCGGTAGTATAAAAGCATCAATATTTGGAATTTTGGAACCAAAGAAGTAGCCAAGCACAGTTACTGAAATCGCCCAGATACCACTCCCTAAGATATTATAAAAATTGAAACTTGGTAAACTCATGTTGCCAACCCCTGCTACGACTGGCGCAAAAGTCCTTACAACAGGTATAAACCTGGCAAGTAAAATAGTTTTCCCGCCATGCTTTTCATAGAAATTCTCAGCTTTTTCTATGTATTCTCGTCGGAACAATATGCCGTCTTCTTTTTTAAAAAGTTTAGGACCAGTTTTTTGTCCTATCCAATAACCGACTCGACCACCTGCGATGGCACAGCAAATAACAATACCGATAACCAACCAGAGAGAGAAATGCCCCTGGTAGGCAAAAATACCTGCAGCAAAAAGAAGAGTATCTCCAGGAAAGAAAAAGCCAAACAGCAAGCCACTCTCAGCGAAAACCAAAAAGGCAATTAGCAGTAGCCCACCGCTGGCAATCAGCGTATTCACATCTAGAATATCCACCACATTAGTATAACAGCTTATGATACAATGATAGTTGTTATTAATGTACGTGGGCATAAATGAGGAGACTGACAATCAATGAGTAGCAACGCAACTTTAGCTGTAAAAAAACGTGAGCTAGATGGGCCAAAAGTCAATCGATTACGAGAGGATGGGCAGATCCCGGCAGTAATTCATAATCATGGTAAAGACTCGATTCACATCGTTGTTACTGGTAAAGATTTTGAAAAAGCTTACAGTGAAGTTGGCAAACAGCGACCATTAACACTAACGGTTGATGGTAAAAAATACACAGCACTTATCAAAGATGTTGCAAAGATACCTGCGACGGAAAGAATACTACATACGGTTTTTGAAGCAGTTAGAGCAGATGAGAGAGTACAAACTGAAGTACCAGTACATTTAACTGGCGATATACCTGCCGAGCGAGCTAGCTTGCTAGTCTTGAAGCACTTAGAGCAAGTTACAGTTGAGGCGCTGCCCAACGATTTGTTGAGCTCCGTTGAGGTGGATGCCAGTTCTCTTGAAGAAGTGGGGGATAAACTGCACGCATCTGATATAAAGTTGCCAAACACAGTTTTACTTAAAACCGATCCAGAGGCAGTCATTGCGACAGTCGAAATGCCGAAAGACCAAATTGCCGAAGCCGACGCTGCACTAGAAGAGCAAGAAACAGCCGAAAGCTCAGCCGACACTAGCGAAGGTGAAGGTGAAGCGCCAGAGGTCTCTACTGATGCTACCGAAGAAGAGTAGAACTTTCTACTCTTCTATAAAACCGCCAGATTGGTGTTTCCAGAGTTCTGCATAGATTCCATTGTTCGCCAGAAGTTCCTTATGGCTTCCGTCTTCGATAATCTCGCCGTTTTCTAGTACGATGATCCGGTCCATTTTTTGGATAGTACTGAGGCGGTGCGCAATAACTAATGCTGTTTTGTCTTTCATTAATTTCCAAAGAGCATCCTGAATTAATCGCTCCGAATCAGAGTCGAGTGCACTGGTGGCTTCGTCTAAGACTAAGATAGGAGCATCTTTTATCATGGCTCTAGCAATTGCTACACGCTGTCTTTGTCCTCCAGAAAGCTTCACCCCTCGCTCGCCAATAAGTGTTTGATATTTGTCGGGCAGTTTCTCAATGAACATGTTAGCATTACTCAGTTTTGCTACTCTTTCAATTTCTCTTTGAGTGGAGTCGAGGTTGCCATAGCGAATATTGTCGGCTACGCTTCGGTGGAATAAGTACGGATCTTGTGGTACATAGCCTACAAACTTCCGTAAATCTTCTTGCTTAACATGGGCAATATTTGTTCCGTCAATCAAAATTTCTCCATCGTCAATATCGGCAAAACGTAGCAATAGTTTGGTCAGTGTTGTTTTCCCACCTCCAGAGTGTCCAACCATCCCAACTTTCTCTCCCGGCTTAATAGATAGGTGTAAATTTTTAAACAGTTCCTGGCTCTGTGCTCCAGGGTAATCAAACGAGACATTATTGAATGTAATCGCTCCATCTTTCACCTCAAGTTTTTTGGGTTTATCTATGTCTTGCATGGCTGGTTCATCGAGGAGTAATTCCGTAAACTGCGCTACATCGCTTAGCGAAGATTCAATTCTTCGGTAAATTCCATTAAAGTCCCATAAAAAGCGAGTAACGCCCAGGTAGTATGAGAAAGTTACAAAGACCATTTCGATGCCAATGCCATTAGAACTTGCCAGATGTAGGCCGAGCAGGAGTCCAAGTACATTAGTCAAAACATACAGAGGTGACAAGATCATGTCTATCTTCTGATTATGGTAGTCCCATGACCGTTTCATTTTTTGCGCAAGGTCTTTTACTAAAGCCTTATGTGCAATATTCTCGTGGGCTTCATGAGAAAAAGCCTTCACGGTATCTATATTGGAGTAAATATCTGCTATATGCCCTGAAACCTTATTGCTGGCGGTCTCCCGTAAGGCGACGAGCTTTTTGCGTCGTCTAAGAAGCGGGAGTGCCAAAGCTATGGATGTCACAAGCATGGTAAGTAGTGTAAAGACAAGTACAGGAGAGTATGCCCACAAAACAAAACAAACAAAGATAGTGGGTATGACGTTGGGTGATAGATTAAAGAATAGTACATCTAGGAAATCAATATACCTGTTAGCATATCCAGTTGTCTTTTTGGTTAATGAACCTGCAAAATTGTTATGAAAAAATGCTAGGTCTTTTTCGAGGAGCTGTTTAGCAGCGTAGTTGTACAGCCTTTCGGTACCTTTTACCTGACCTTTAATAAGCAGGAATATCCCGAGTCTCCATAAAGCTTCGGCAAACAACCAGCTTGCACCAATAGCAATAATATATGGCAGTAGTCCTACTAACCCCGGTATGTCTACATTTTTATAGGTTCCAATTAGTTTTGCAATGAGTAGCGGAGGTAAATAAAAAGCAAAGATAGAGCCAATACCAGTGCATAGCATACTCGGTATTGTGAAGTTCCAGTCTTGGAGCATTTGTTTGAAATAATGTCTAATCGCAAGCCTATAGGCTTGATTGTTTCTTTTTTCTTGCATTACTTTGGCTTCCTTTCGGCCAATAGATTAATTTAGGTTTATAAGTTTTACAAAGAGAATAGGGAAATGCCCGGTATCTTTTTAGGTTGTAGGTTTGGTGTAATCACTTTTTTGTAGGCCTTTCCTTAAAATATTGTTGCTGGCTATTATACCACTTATGTCAAGTTCGTGCCAATCTGTTAGAATAGAGTTCATGAAAAAGGTGATTTTATACTATAAATTCGTACCACTGCTTGATCCTAAATATTTGTATCACTCAAAAAGTTGCCTATCTAAAGCTAGTGCTAAATAAAACCATCTGCCCAGTGTACTTCACTAGATTGGTATAATTAATATTAAGGTGATGAATAAGGAACTAGAGAAAAAAATAGACAATCTTCCAAAGGTGCCCGGGGTTTATTTCCATAAGGATAAATCGGGCGAGATTATTTATGTTGGCAAGGCTTCGAACTTACGCAATCGGGTTCGTCAATATTTTCAGAAAAGTCGCTTAAGAGACCCAAAGACCGATGTCTTGGTAAAAGAAATCGTTGATACGGATTGGATAGAACTCGAAACTGAGCTAGATGCACTGTTCGTTGAGGCAGAGATGATCCGTCGCTATATGCCAAAGTTTAATATCTTGCTCAGAGACGATAAAAGTTTTGTCTTTGTCCGCATAGATCAGAAGGCCGATTATCCAAGTGTTACTCTAACTCGGCGACCTCTAGATGATGGTGCAACATATTTTGGACCTTATACATCGAAACCGTGCTTTGAAGTTTCTGCGACGAGCATTTCCTTATTCAACGCACAGTACAATGCCAACAAGGGCGTGCTTGCAAGCACAGATTGGATTATGTCCTGGACTCGAGGCAAATATGACAACCATAGAGGAGTACAGTCGTAATCTACAAAGCCTGATTCAATATTTGAAGGGTAATCGCAAGGCTCTCGTTAAAGACATAGAGAAAGAAATGAAAAGAGAGGCAAAAAGCCACAACTTTGAAAAAGCCGCCAAACTAAGAAACCAATTGGCATCATTAAAGACCCTGGAGCAACAAACAATCTTTGGCGATAGAGAAAACCTTGATCTTAGTAAGGATGCGGGGCTAGTGGAGCTGGGGCAAATTCTTGGCATCTCACCTCCCAAAAGAATCGAAGGTTTTGATATTTCACATATGAGTGGCACTGACAATGTAGCTAGTATGGTGGTTTTTACTTATGGTGTGCCAGACAAAAGTCAATATCGAAAGTTTAAGATGCGCTCGCCGGGCAATGATGACTTTAAGCATATGAGAGAAGTCATGCAAAGGCGTTTTAGTCAGGCGAATTTAAAAAGATGGGCCAGGCCCGACCTTGTAGTAATAGATGGCGGAAAGGGGCAAGTTAGCTCTGCCCTGTCAATACTTAACACGTTAAGTATTGATGTGACGACAATTGGCCTAGCAAAACGCTATGAAGAAGTAGTAATACCACGACAACTAAATGCGACAAAATCGCAATTAGAGATTGTTCGTTTACCAAAAAACAGTAACGCCTTAAAGTTACTTATGAGAATTCGTGATGAGAGTCACCGTTTCGCTGTAAGCTATCACTCTACCCTAAAACGTGCTCGTCAGACGGCGAATGTTCTAGACGAAATAAATGGCATAGGAAAAGAAACTAGAAAAAAACTCATCAAGCATTTTGGTAGTAGTAAAAGGGTTTCATTAGCTGACCCTAAAGATATCATCGAGTTGATCGGTGAATCCAAAGCACAAAAAGTTATAAAGGCGCTTCAGTAGATGAATTTTAACCAGAGCTTTTATAAAAATAACCGTAAGGCGCTTAGAAGTTTGGTTGGCGAGGATGGTTTGATTGTAATAAGTGCCAATGGACGGGTGCAGTCTAGTTTAGATGGTACTTTACCCTTCAGGCAAGATAGCAATTTCTGGTATCTAGCGGGGGTTGATGTGCCTAGTTGCACTTTGGTTATGTCTGGCGAGGAAGAATATTTGATCTTACCCCCAACCAACCAAACAGTTAGCTTATTCGAAGGTTTTATTGACAAAGATAGCCTAAAAGAGACCTCAGGTATTAGCGAGGTTTTGGCTTATGACGAAGGCTGGAAAAGACTTTCGCCCGATCTTCTGAGCTCAAAGAAGGTTGGGATTTTGAAGCCTGCCAAAAACTACATAGAAACACTTAACGTGTTTACTAACCCGGCTCGTCAATTTTTGATGGAAAAGATTTCGAGGATAAACCGCGACTTAAAATTTGATGATATCAGCGTAAAACTAGCAACTCTTAGGGCCATTAAGTCCCCCGAAGAAATTCAGACCATCCAGAAGGCTATTGATTATACGATTGAATTATTTATTATGCTCAGAAAAAATCTTGGCATGTATAAAAATGAGAAAGAGGCTTTTACGGAAGCCCAGCATTTCGCCGTTAAAAATGGGCTAGATTTTGGCTATGATCCAATTATTGCTTCTGGTAAAAATGCGCTAATTTTGCACTACTCTGATAACAACGCCAAGCTGGCCAACACAACTTTATTTGATATTGGACTCCGCTACCAACACTACACGGCAGATATAACTAGAACGATGGTCAATAAACCTACCAAACGGTTTTTGCAAGTGTATCGGGCGGTGGAAAATATTTATGATTTTTGTGCCTCCGAGCTAAGGCCAGGAGTGAGTGTAGTCGAATATGAGAAGAAGGTTGAGGGTTTTGTTTGCGAGGAGCTTATAAAACTCGGTCTTATAAAATCTGCTTCCAAAGAAGATATTCGTAAATATTATCCTCATGCGACCTCGCACTTTTTAGGCCTTGATGTACACGATGTTGGAGATTATAAAGGAAGGTTAAGGCCTGGTATGGTTTTGACCGTAGAGCCAGGTCTTTATATTGCTGACGAGGGGATTGGCATAAGGCTGGAAGATAATTTCTTAATAACAAAAGAAGCCAACCAGAACCTTTCTGTGCGGTTGCCAAGAAGGCTATTCTAACGGTAAAATAGCTTTAAGAACATGACAAACAAAAGGAATCTATTGTTAGACGGACTGCTAATAAAGTGGTTTGTATCTTCGCTCGGTCTTTGGGTAGCTGCCAATTTGCTGGGAAGCGACCGGATTAGCTACGACAGTCGATTTAAAGTTATAGTAATTGCAGGTCTAATTTTGGCTATTGTAAATGTAATTATCAAACCAATTGTAATTTTTTTGTCGTTGCCAGCTATTTTGATTACGCTCGGACTCTTTATGATAGTTATTAACGGGTTGATGGTGTTGCTGGCTAGTTATATCTATAAACCTTTTGATGTATCGAGTCTTTGGGTTGCAATGCTTGCCGGTATGGTGATCGGCTTGGTAAACTATTTAGTGACGACAATAATTGAGGATAGATAATTTATGACAATTTTTGGGTATCTGACTATCGGTTCATCTGTCTTGATGATTATATTAATCTTGATTCAGACAAGAGGCGCAGATTTGGGGGCAGGTCTTGGTGGCGGTGGTGAGATAAACACAGTAAGGCGTGGTTCAGACAAGACTATACATCAGATTACAATCATTACAGCTATTATTTTTGGCCTATCTCTACTGCTTGGTGTCTTAGCCTAGCGGGGGTTAAGTAGATTTTATCTATGTTATTAGCAAAAAGTTTAAGACTTAAAATAAAGAAAATTTTCCGGCGACGTAAGCGCCAGGTTGAAAATCTTGGTGCTATAACCGATAAAAACATCGATAAGCATTTGATACGACGCTTAATGCGACTTGTCGTAGTGAAGCGCTTTGTTATAGGCTGGATGAGCCTGCTGCTCCTGTTGATGGTTGGAGTTACTATGCAGGGCAAGGCATTAGATTCTCGTTATAAAACCACTGAGCCAACATCTGGCGGTAAATACATAGAAGGGATGGTAGGCTCGTTCACCGATGCGAATCCTATATATGCATCAAACCCTGTTGATGCATCGGTAGCTAAGTTAATTTTTGCAGGACTTTATAAATACGATAACAACAGCAACCTTGTGCCTGATCTTGCTTCTGATATGACGGTTGATGAAAATAAGGCGGCTTATACAATTAAGCTAAAGCCGAATCTAAAATGGCAAGATGGCCAACCATTAACTGCGGAAGATGTAGTATTTACTTTTTCTCTGATTCAGAATCCTGATGTGAAGTCTTATTTAATTTCGGGCTGGCGGGGGATTAAGATAACCAAAATTGATGATTTAACTGTTCGGTTTGTTTTACCAAACAAATACACGCCTTTCCCGCACTCACTAACGACAGGCATCGTTCCAAAACATATTTTGGAGAACGTTCCAGCAGATCAACTTCGTTCAGATAAGTTTAATACGATTTCCCCAGTGGGAGCAGGCCCATTTATGTTGGAGAGGGTTCAGGTGGATGGTGATGGCTCCAAGCGTCAAACCAGCGTCGGCCTTGTGCCATATGAAAATTATCATGCCGGTAAACCTAAAATCAATCGATTTATGGTCAAAGCATTTAACGACGAAAATCAGATGCTGAAAGACTACGAGGATAAGCAGATAGATGCTATGGTGGGCTTGACCTCGTTGCCTGATAAGCTCGAACAAGATTCAAGCAGTAAAGAATATACACCAAAAGTACTCGGCGAGGTAATGGTATTTTTTAAGACAAGTCGAAAACCTCTCGACAGCGCAACCCTTAGGCGAGCACTTGTTTTGTCTATAGATAAAACAGAGGTTTTGTCAAAGGTTGGCTATCCTCTTTCGCCAATAACCCAGCCAATTTTATCAGGCCAGCCAGGCTTTAACCCTAAGAATGCGCAAACTACCGGTAACAGGGTGAAAGCTCGTCAATTATTTGCGGCTGCAGGCTGGAAGTTAGACCCAAGCACGGGATTACTCACAAAAGATGGTGACACATTATCGTTTACACTTGTCTCAAAAACTAATACAGAGTATTCGGCAATAATCAGGGGTTTGCAAAAGCAATGGAAAGATATGGGTGTAGATGTAAAAGTAATATTGCAAGATGACCAAGAGCTTCAGACAACTGTTGCTCAGCACTCGTATGACGCACTTTTGTATGCTGTTTCGACCGGTGCGGATCCGGATAATTTTGCCTTTTGGCATGGCTCACAGGCCGACGTTCGCTCAGAAAACAGGCTGAATTTTAGTGAGTATAAATCGTCCATTGTTGACCAGTCTTTAGAGGCTGGGCGGACAAGATATGACGCAAAGACAAGATCTATAAAGTATCAGCCATTTTTGAGGCAATGGCAGAGCGATAATCCTGCGCTTGCACTGTACCAACCTAGGTTTCTGTACGTCGTTCGCCAGCCATTTTATGGGTTTAACGTAAAAAGTGTTGTATCGTCACCAGACAGATTTGCAGATGTACAAAATTGGTCGGTTAAGTCAGCTAAAGTTTATTGACACATATACCAAAGTATAATTTGAGATTATGCTAATAAAGTATTATTTTTAACTGTATAATTATATTGCTATGCGGATGTGGCGGAATTGGTAGACGCGCTAGCTTCAGGAGCTGGTGAACTTCGGTTCGTGGAGGTTCAAGTCCTCTCATCCGCACCATTTTGTGGTAGTATATTTTTATAGGTAAGCGTAAGCGAAAGAATATTGAAGAGGGTGTTAGATAAAAATTTTATATGAATAAAGTAGCGCATTATTTACAGGAGCATCTGGTTGGCGAAGTTTTAACAAGCGACGATGCCCGCGATTATTTTTCGACAGATAATAGTATTTTTAAAATACGTCCATCGGTCATTGTCTATCCAAGAAGTGAAAACGATATTAGAAAAACAGCTCGTTTTACGTGGCAACTTGCAGAGAGAAATCGGCCGATACCGATAACTGCTCGTGGTTCTGGTACGGATTTAGCTGGGGCATCGCTCGGAGCTGGCATCATTTTGGCCTTGCCCGCACACATGAATAGAATATTAGAGCTCGATGGTAAAACCGGTATTGTTACTGGTGAGCCTGGCTTAAATTACGGTAAATTACAGCAATCGTTGCATACACATGGACGGTTTTTGCCGCCATTTCCTGCCTCGATTGAATATTCGACTATCGGTGGAGCTGTAGCCAACAACGCTAGCGGCGAAAAGTCTTATCGTTATGGAGATACAAAAGATTATGTGAGGACTCTAAGACTAGTTTTATCTAACGGGGAGGTTATAGAAACGGGGCGTTTAAGTAAGCGTGAGCTTAGCAGAAAGATGGGTTTATCAACTTTTGAGGGTGAGATTTATAGAGCGCTCGATACGCTGATTGAAGAAAATCAAAACTTCATTAAGGATATGCAGATAAAAAGCATCAAGAGCAATACAGCGGGCTATAATATTTGGGATGTAAAGACTAAAAAAGGCTTTGACCTAACACCTTTGATAGTTGGCTCACAGGGTACGCTCGGTATCGTGAGCGAGATATCTTTTAAGACCGAAATTTATACTCCGGGAAGTACGATGATTGCTGTTTTCTTGAGGGATCAAGCCCAAGCTCAAGATATTTTGATAGATATAAACAAATTACCTAAGGTGCCGACCTCAATCGAAGTAGTTGATGATAACTTACTAACCTTTGTAAATAACCAAAACCCAAACTTGTTAATTAATGTCATAAAAAAACCTTTTCCAAAGTTAACGCTACTTATAGAGATTGACGACAATTCATCTAAAGAACAAAGGAAGATTCTAAAGAAACTATTAAAAGTTTTAGACAAGTATAACGTCGAACATAAGGTAGAAACCGAGGAAGATAAAAAAGATTTAATGCGCAAAATCCGCGAGAGCGTTACCACTCTTGCAACAAGAAGTGATAACAAAGCAAGAAGTTTGCCTATAATTGACGACGGGATTGTTCCACTGGATAGATTTAATGAATACCTAGAGGGAGTTTATGATATTTTTAGACGCAATAAATTGCCGGTTGCTTTGTGGGGACATGGTGGTAGCGCAAGCCTAAAAACTCAACCTGTCTTAGACTTAAACCAAGTCGGAGATAGGCAAAAAATCTTCCGTATCTTAGAAGAATATTACTCGCTCATCATAGAGCTTGGCGGTAGTACGAGCGCGGGGCATGGTGATGGGCGCCTGCGTGCTCCGTATTTGCAAAAACTTTATGGAGTAGAAGCATACGAAATATTTAGTAAGATAAAAAATATTTTTGATCCTTATGGGTTACTCAACCCTGGCGTAAAAATCGGCGTAAGTATCGACGATATAAAACCGCTACTTAGAAATGAATATTCACTTGGTCATTTATACGACCACGTACCTAGAACTTAAATAAAACCTATTTTTACTTATGGTGAAACTCGTGGGTTAGAGCATGACCCTTGCCGCGTTTTAACAGGTAGTAGTTTACAGGGAAAGCTACGATAAAAGCACTTATTATTGCTAGCCCTCTGCTTGTCCAATAAATCGGGTTAGTTAAGTCTTTATCCATGGCACCCGGTACAGTAGCCATTATTAAGTTGTCGGCTATGGTCATAGTCAAGATGGAAAGTGTATCCGCTACAAAAACTAAACGAAGTGCCCGGCGGAATGGCATTTTATTTCTGATAAGAGGCCAAGTGGAGAACAAGTAACCAGAAGTAAAAGATAAGATAATCGCCAGGATAATTGTGCTGTGGATAGCAAAGCCAGCATGTGTGCCTATGGTTACACCAATCATTTCTCCAACCATACAACCAATTAAACAGTGGATTGTTGCACTGGCAGCCATTTTCTTGCTGGCCATATTGTGATGATGGTGTGCCCCCTGTTTCTTATTGTTTGAATCATTCATATTATTTATTTTAGCTTATAAAAATAAAAAAC
>CAYTUF010000015.1:0-18873 GCA_964441225.1 uncultured Candidatus Saccharibacteria bacterium
TGTTGGTTACGGTACTAAAGCTCACAAATCAGCACTAGAAGCGCATGGCGTATTAGAATTTCATCGTAAAAGCTTTAAGCCTATCAAGGAGATTCTTGATGGCCAAGCATAACGTAGATGGGCAGATTGCCGAGGACGCTGTAGCGAAGTACTTACAGCAACAAGGCTATAAAATTATAGACAGGAACTGGAAGACTAAGTTTTGTGAGGTGGATATAATTGCTCAAAAAGAACATGTAGTGCATTTTGTTGAGGTAAAATATCGGGGTTCTTCTACCCAAGGAGACGGCTTTGACTACATTACACCCAAAAAACTCAAACAGATGGAGTTTGCTTCTCGGGTGTGGGTTAGCGCTAACAACTATGATGGAGAATTTGTACTTTCAGCCGCCCAGATTAACGCAGAAATGCATGTAGAATACCTCGAAGAAATCTAAGTCCTTAACTTCTTTTGATAAAGAAACAAATCAATACTTTTGCCTGCAGCAGCAAAAGTATTCAAAAATGCCGCAGGCGACTGAGAAAACTTAAACTATCTCTTTACGAGTAGGTCAATCAGAAGGCTACGGAACTCGTCGATTACACTCCTCAAACAGTCCTCGCTTCGTTATTGACCTACTCGATCATCAATAATTTGTTTTCTCAGAGCCCGGTAAATGTCCCCTCTATGAAACACCTTGTTTCTTAGAGAATCTAAAACAGATTTGGGTGAGAATTAGCCGAACGAAAGTGAGTGCCGACCAAAGGGAGTCTCGTAATCCCAAGTATGTTTTAGAAGGGCTAAGGACAAGGCAGTTTTATAGCATGGGGTGGACTTTTTTGCATACTTTTTGAGACTATAGTTAAAAAGTATGTCGATCAAAAGCACGGAGTGCTGATCGAAAATATATAGCCTGGGAAATTAAAACTTAGAAAGAAAGGCTTTGATTTTGGGTTCGTCGCGTTTGCGCCAAGCAACCTGAGCATCTATCTCGCTCAGAGCTATCTTGATATTTCTCACGAGCGCCACATTGTTGAGCTTTGGCACAAAAAGATCTTCAAATTTTTTCTTCCATTCAGGAGTTGAAAGAGAACGGGATGAGTACCAGATGAAGTACTCCATTCGTTTCCCGTCGCCAAATTTTTTGGATAAGGAGTCGTAGTTAGCGGTAAACCACTCCCAAGCCTGGTCTCGGCTATACTGGTTGCGCATTAGGTATGCGTACCAGTGGTCAATATCTTGATCACGAATAATGCCACTTCCAGACATGCCCCAATCGATGATCTGTTTTACAACTTTACGGTCTTGGGTAGAGCATAGGCCGGCGGTGATAGAGTCTTTTACTTCAGAACTAATGCTCGTTTCGTACTCTTTCATGAGAGATTTGATGGCTATTTTATCGCCAGACCTAGTAACAGCACCGATTATTATGGCTCGTTGTTCTGCTGGTAGATTCTCGGCTTTTTTGGCTTTCTTGTATGTGTCGATTGCAATTTGAATGGCATCAGAGTTTTCACCTCCTATACTAAGGCTAAGAGCTGTTGTCCGAAGATGTTTGGTATTTGGGTCATCGTTTGAGCCGTCATGCCAGCCAAGCTGGTCGTACCAGTAGGTCGCCAGCCTGCGTCGATAAGCCTTGAGATTCTTCGTTGCCACTTGGTTGCCTTCAGTAAGTATGTGAGCATAGGAAATTGCTCTAATAAACATAGACCACACTGCGTCTCTATCTTCTTGCTTACAATCAGCAATAAGTTTAAGGAGCTCGCTCAAACTTACTTCGCCCTTTTCAGATAAGCGAAGGAGGTCGTTTATAGCAATAATGCGCGTACTTGAGTCTAATGACCGATCTATTATTCCTTTTGCCAGCTCGTTTTGCGTAGCATGGTCTAGGTAGTGGGTAATAAAGTGCCCACTACCAGTTCGGTTAAAGATGGGGGATTTATTGTCTTGATTATTGATTGTTATAGCTCGAGATTCCAGTACGTTTAAGTCAATTTTTGGTTTGGTTAGGAGTGGTATTTCCCACAAGGATTCTTTATCTTCTCCGTCTAAAAGGAAGCGCTCCTGAGAGAGATGTATTTTCTTGCTGTCTTTTATTACGCTCAAGAGGGGAGTCCCGGACTGTTCTATCCATGGCGTCATTAGCTTAGATATATCTTTCTTCGTAGCTTTAGACATCTCTGCCCATAAGTCATCACGAACCGTATTTTTAAAAGCATACTTTTTAAAGTAAGACTTTAACCCTTCTCTGAAGGCTTCTTCGCCAATATAATCAAACAGCATCTTAAGCAGCCGTGCCCCTTTGGCATAAACGATTGATGGATCGAAAAGCGTCATTATTTCATCTGGGTGATTTACGCCAACACCTACCGCTTGAACATCTTTATATATATCTCTGTTGGAAGCACTTATGACGCGCGAAGAGGTAAAAGATTCCCATTCGTGCCAGTCAGGATGTAGCTTGTCTAGGGCAAGGTGCTCCATAAGGCTGGCGAAGCTTTCGTTAAGCCACAGATCATCCCACCACTTCATGGTTACGAGGTTGCCAAACCATTGGTGGCTCATTTCGTGGGCAATTACTAGAGAGATCATTTGCTCACCAGATATCGATCGGTTGTTTGGGTCTGCCAACAAGCCAACCTCGCGGAAAGTTATAAGTCCCCAGTTTTCCATCGCCAAACTCTCAAAATCTGGTAGGGCCACTTGATCAACCTTTGGCAAAGGAAATGGTGTCTTAAAGTAATCTTCAAAAAATTCTAAGATCTTTACAGCCTCGTCGTTGGCATACTGCAAATGTGCTTTTGGCTGCGCTACAGTTGACCACGAGCTAACTTCGACTCCATGTTTAGTTTTGCTAGTTAGCTTATGTATTTCACCTATTACAAATGCCAAGAGATATATACTCATGATAGGAGTTTTTTCAAAAGTAGTTACAAGTTTATCGTCTTTCTTCCCTTGAGTTTTAATGGGCGTGTTAGATAATGCTACTTCATTTTGTGAGGTGATAAGAGCTAAGCTAAAAGTGGCTTTAGCTTCTGGCTCGTCAATACAGGGGAAGACCTCCCTGGCATGATGAGATTCGAATTGAGTTGCTAACAGTTTTTTCTTTTGTCCTTCATGCTCAAAATAGCAGGGGTAGAGGCCGTGCATTTGGTCGGTGATTACTCCAGAAAATTCTAGCTCTATGCGGTATTCGCCCGGGTAGACCATGCTCTTGCTGTGCAAACGCACTTCGTCAAATCTGTTGTGAGTGTTTATGCGGTCAATCTCGATAGTTTTCTTATCTTTGCCTAGTTTATTTAGTTTGGCGCGGGTAACTTTCAAATCTTTTTGATGCAAGGTGATGCGTTGGCTTGGCCGACCAGTCTTTTTGCCGGTTATTACTACAGACCCCGTAAAGGTCATGTCGTCTGCATTTGGATTTAGAGTTAGTTCGTAATGTTCGGGTTGAAAGTCCCGAAAGAGTCGTTTTACAGTTTTTGCCATTCCATTCAGTATATGACAGAGACTAATAGATTGACAAATGACGCAAAAGTGTGGTATAATACAATAAGCACGAGCCTTGAGGTTGTTTATCTCGGTTAAAACTGTGCGTTCTTTGACAAGCTAGATAGAAAGAGAGCAGGACCATGTCCCTAGCACTCGTTGTATGCCTCATTATCTACATTACTGTAGCCAACGGACTTTTCTTTATTGGGCTTTCACGAGACCTAAGACTGTTCCGGTGGGGATGCAGGATGAAGGCGGTCGTATTCGCGTGGGTAGGATTTTTTATACTCATAACGAATACTGAGGTCAACCCAGGTTGGCTGCCCTACGCTTCAATTGTCGTCGCCTCCATATACGGCATAGCTGCTGGCTGGAGCTCGGCGATTTTGAAAGAGAGAACACCTGGAAAATAGGTACCGACGCAACGGTTGCGGGGAGAAAAGTGTGGCATGGTCGCTTGCGGTCATTACAAACTTTTCTTTCCCGCCCGAAGCGGACTCCTTTTCGCCTTTTACTACCACTTTCATATCTAGCTTGTCATTTTTTCATTAATCGATTATTATAGATGTAGTAGTCGGCCAGCAGGTCGACTTTTTTCATGTACATTTGCAATGAAATTTAATAATAAAAAACGGCTCGTTTTGTACTTGAGATCAGTACAAGGAAGCAGTGAGAAACGCAGTAAAACGTACTAGAGTACGTTGCACGAGTATCGGAGCTTGCTGACACAGTAATGAGCCAAGAGCTTTAGCGGTGCGGGCAGACTGTGTCTGGCTGGCAGGCTAAAGCGATACATAAGGAGACGAGATGGATACATTAGATATAAAACAACTAGGTTTAGTAATAAAAACCATTGCCGAAGAAAAAAACTTGCCAGAAGAGTCTGTGCAAGAGGTCGTAGAGCAAGCTCTAGCGGCAGCCTACCGTAAAGATTTTGGCGATAGAGATCAGGAAGTTCGCGTTAGCATCAACTTTAACACAGGTAATATTGATATTTTTATTATCAAAGAAGTAGTGGAACGAGTAGGCGATAAGCGATTTGAGCTAACTGTGGAACAAGCAAAAAAGTTCAAGAAGGACGCCAAGATTGGTGACGAGATAGAAATGGCCGAAGTACCAGAAACTTTTGGTAGAGTTGCTGCTCAGACTGCGAAGCAGGTCATACTTCAGAGACTGCGAGAGGCAGAACGAGAGATAATTATGAACGAATTTGAGGACAAGATAGGGACTGTCTTAAATGGGATAGTGGCTCGCGTAGAGAGTCGTTTAGTTAGAGTAGACCTGGGGAGGACTCAGGCTATTCTCCCGATGAGTGAGCAGATCCAGGGTGAGCGATATTATCCTGGTCAAAGGGTAAAAGTGTTCTTAAAAGATGTTGAAAGAGGCTTTCGTGGGCCACAGTTGGTTGTGTCGCGGGGTAATACCGAGTTTTTAGAATGGTTATTTAGAGCAGAAGTTCCAGAAATGGAAAATGGTGCAGTTGTTATCAAAGCTATCTCTAGAGAAGCTGGCGTACGCAGTAAGATCGCTGTTGCAAGCACGGTGCCTGGCGTTGATCCGGTGGGGACATTTGTGGGAGGTCATGGAACACGAGTAAATGCTGTTATGAGCGAGATAGGCGAGCAAGAAAAAATCGATATTGTAATCTGGGACGAAGATCCGAAAGCATTTATAGAGAATTCACTCAGTCCAACGAATGTAAGCGAAGTCAAATTCGACGACAAAAATACTAGGGCAACGGTAATTGTACCGGAAGATCAACTAAGTATTGCTATTGGAAAAAGTGGGCAAAATGTTCGCTTGGCTAGTAAGTTAACTGGCTATGAGCTCGATATCGTTTCTGAAGATGGTGAGCCGGAACAAGCAAGTGAAAATGTCGAGAGTAAGACAGAAGTGAGCAAGCCTTTAGGTGGTCAACGGCTTAAGAAAAAAGAAGCTTTAGAAAGTAGCTTACTTGAGGCGATTGAAGAGCACGGCGAAGAAGCAGTAGGACAAGCTCAAGACGAGGCGGGGTCTTAAGGGCAGGATAATATAGCTTCAAAATTATCAACGTTCGTCGCTTATCGTCATACAGGAGAGGATGAGAGTAAGCTTGAATCTATATTAAATACGGTTGTATATGCACTTGAAGAAATTGCCGTCAGTGCGCATTGTACCTTTTTTAGCCGAGATAAATTTGATGCAAAAAAGCTTAGCCCAAGGGTAATTATGCGAAAGGCATTTACCGCTATAGATGATAGTGACTTTCTGTTTGTTGTCATTACCTCTAACAACAAGAGCGAGGGTATGCTACTAGAGATAGGCTATTGCCTTGCCAAAAAGAAGCCCATAATAGTTGCCATAGACGAAACTGTCTCAGGAACATATACTCCTGAGCTTGCAGATAAGGTTATAAGCTTTTCTAACCTTGTAGATCTGGCAACAAAAATTAGAAAACTTAATCTAACGCACTTAATTAAATAATCTATCAGGCCGGACTAGAAAATAAGTTAGCACTCGCACTTGACGAGTGCTAATCTACGGAGTATATTTGTATATAGACACTCTTAATCACAGCTTTAGAGTGGGTATAATTTACGAGGGCATTTATGTTACCACCATCAGATTTTCAAGATTTTTTAAATCACTTAACAGAAAACGCACTGTCGAGTCTGCGAAGCGCTGACGCTATTGCAAGAGGTAGTGGTAGTTCTTATGTTGGGACTGAACATCTACTATTAGGAGTATTAGCTCAGGAGTCTTCTATTGGCGCAAAGTTGCTTGGTGGCGCCGGAGTAACGCTGTCGAAGGCCAAGCTTGCACTAAATGTAGCTCCCCACCCAGGTTTGAATAATGGTGCAAAAGGTTTGAGTGAGGTGGCAAAACTTACGCTAAAGATGGCATACGAAACAGCTCTTGATTATAATCAGGAATTTTGTGGGACTGAACATATCTTGCACAGCATACTTAGTCAAAAAAATGCACGAGCTACCGAAATGATTCGCTCAATAGGAGTAGAGCCTAGTACGCTTATAAATGAAATTGAACAATTTTTGAATCGTCAACAGACACAGGGGCCGGGTAATTTTAATGGCATAACCAAACGGCGTAAAAAAACTACTTTAGATTATTTTGGGACTGACTTGACAGACAAAGCATCGAAGGGGAAGCTTGATCCGGTTATCGGCAGAGAGAATCAAATTGCAAGAATAATTACTATATTGAGTCGTCGTACGAAAAACAACCCGGTATTGATAGGTGAGCCTGGGGTAGGAAAAACTGCAATAGTAGAAGGACTAGCCCTTAAGATTGTGGCCGAAGAGGTGCCAGATAGCTTGATCGGGAAGAGAATTGTGATGTTGGATCTGGCGGGTATGATAGCTGGGACTAAATATCGTGGTGAATTTGAAGACCGGCTAAAAAAAGTTATGTCTGAACTTGAAAGCGACAAAAAAACCATTGTTTTTGTAGACGAGCTTCACCTGATAGTTGGTGCTGGAGCAGCTGAAGGAGCAATGGATGCAGGTAATATGCTAAAACCCGCTCTTGCTAGAGGTAATATACAGCTGATTGGTGCTACAACTACAGATGAGTATAGTCGACACGTGGAGAAAGATGCTGCGTTAGAGAGACGTTTTCAGCCGATAATTGTCCAAGAGTCAACACCATCTGAAACGGTCAATATATTAAAGGGTTTACGCAAGCACTATGAGTCGTTCCACAAGGTCAAAATTAGCGACGAAGTTATAGAGGATACTGTTCGTTTTGCGAGCCGATATATAAATGATCGATTTATGCCCGATAAAGCTATAGATCTACTTGATGAAGCTTCGGCGCATCTCAGGGTTAATAAAGGTGTTACCCCTCCAGAGCTTCGGAAAGCTCAAAAAGAGCTACGGCTTTTGCAGGTTAGGATCGAGGACGCAGCAGCCAGCGAAGATTATGAGTTGGCCGCACGTTATAAGACGAAAGCTAGTCAACTGTCAAAAGAAATTATTAAGTTGCAGTCAAAATTTAACGATGGACGAGAATTAACATTAACCAGCGATGATGTCGCTGGAGTTGTGGCGCGAATTACAGGTGTACCTGTTACTAAAGTTATTAGGAGTGAAGCTAAGTATTTGCTTAATCTAGAGAAGCTACTTGGAAGTTATATCATTGGGCAAGATGAAGCAGTTGACGCTGTGGCAAAGGCGGTTCGTAGAAATAGAAGTGGTATCTCAGATAGTCGTCGGCCGATTGGATCGTTTATCTTTCTTGGTCCCACCGGTGTTGGTAAAACCGAACTAACTAAAGTGCTTGCAAGAGAGTTTTATGGCAATGAGAATGCTCTAATAAAAATTGATATGAGTGAGTTTGGAGAGCATCATAACGTTTCTCGTTTGCTTGGTGCTCCTGCTGGCTATGTTGGTTATGATGATGGCGGTCAGTTGACAGACAAGATTCGTCGTCAGCCTTATAGCCTCGTACTGTTCGACGAGATAGAAAAAGCTCATCCAGAGGTCTTTAATATTTTGCTTCAGATTCTGGAAGACGGCAAGTTAACAGATGGTAAGGGAAGAGCGATTGATTTTAGTAATACTATCGTCGTAATGACCAGCAATATCGGTGCAGAAAAATTATCGAAAGAAGCACAAATTGGATTTCTGGCTACAACCGAAAAAGAAAAGGATGATTTAGAGAATCTGCACCGACACAACAAAGAGAAGGTCCTGGAATCTCTTAAAGCAATGATGCGACCAGAGCTTCTGAATAGAATTGATAAGACAATTGTCTTTAGGGCGCTTACGAAAGATGAGATTACGCGCATCTTAGATTTGCAACTAAATGATTTATCTGCAAGATTATTACCCCAAGGATTGGCAATTAGGCTAAAACCATCTGCAAAAAAATATTTAGTAGAAAAGGGCTATGATGTTCAAAATGGGGTGCGCCCGATGAGACGGTTATTGCAAGACGAGCTAGAGAATCCGATTAGCGAAGGCTTGCTCAGTGGTACATATCAAAAAGGTATGGTCATAACAGTTGGCGCTAATCGTGGAAAGTTAAAACTATTGAGCGCTAAAGAATAAAATATCGAATTTTTTGATATAATTTTTTAGAAATGCGATTAAAATCAACACTTTTTGGACTACTCTCGTCGTTCGTAATTATTGGCTTGGTATCATGGCAGTTCCAGAGCATTAGTGACTGGTGGATTTTAAAAAATTATACTCCCCCAGCCACAGTCGCAAAATTGGCTAAAGATACAACCATGAAAGAAGGCACCAAGCGTCTTTTTTATGTCAACCGGCCAGAGTTAGACGACAAAGCATTGTTTAATACGCATTGCCGAGAGTCTGGAGAAAAAACAATCGTACTCGGCTGCTTTATCAACGGAGAGGGTATCTACTTACTAAATGTTCAAGATAAACGACTAAAAGGGGTTATAGAGGTAACGGCTGCCCATGAAGTTTTGCATGCTCAGTATGCGAGGCTTTCGGGTAAAGATAAAGCAAGGGTAGACGAAATGACCAAAAAAGCCTTTGTGAAAGTAGATGACAAACGTATAAAAAGCGTTATAGCTCAATATAATTCTAAAGACCCGAGTTCAGTACCAAGCGAGCTACATTCTATTTTGGGTACAGAAGTAGAATCTTTGCCAAAAGACTTGGAGCAGTATTATGGTCAATATTTTTCTGATAGATCTAAAATAGTCGATTTCTCAAAACACTACGAGCAAGCCTTTGTCGATATCGATAATCAAGTAAAGAACTACGATGTTACTCTTGATGCTTTGAGAAGCGAGATAAATCAACTAGAAGCTAATTTAAAGAATCAGAACAGTAATATAGAAAGTGAGCGAAATCGACTAGACAGCTTGCTCTCGAACGATCAGACGCAGGAGTATAACGAGGGAGTTCCAGCATTTAACCAAATGATTAGAGACTATAACGCAACAATAAGAAAAGCCGAATCGACGATTAACCATTATAACGATATAGTAAATAAGCGTAATAATTTGGCATCTACTCAATCAGAACTCATTAAAGAGTTAGATAGTACTCAGCTGTCACCAATGAAGCGATGATAAAATAGACTTATGGCGAAATCGAAAAAGAGGTTTGTTTGTAGCAACTGTGGGACGCAATATAGTGCATGGGCTGGTCGTTGTAACACTTGTGGCGAGTGGAATACGTTGCTCGAAGAAGTAGTGTTATCGGCACGAGGCAATACGGATAAAAAACTAGAAAAACTAGAGATTATTTCTGCTAAAAGCGTTAGTAAAAAAGATAACCAAAAGAGGATAATTACACAGATAGACGAAGTAGACAATGTCTTGGGCGGTGGGATTGTCCCTGGAAGCGTGATCTTAATGGCTGGCCAACCTGGCATCGGGAAAAGCACCTTACTATTACAGGTGGCTTCGCTTCTTGCACAAAAAAACAAGGTTTTATATATAAGCGCCGAAGAATCTGCTAATCAGATTGGCCTAAGAGCTTCTAGGATCTCGGAGTCTAGCGATAAGCTGTCTCTTGCTACCAGCACGAGTGCTGAAGAAATATGTAGCGTAATGAGGGCTGGTAAACTTGATGTTGTCGTTGTTGACTCGATCCAAGCCATAGCGGTTTCAGACGTTGGCTCTTTGGCTGGAACGGTTAGCCAGATTACCAATAGCGCACATCTGTTGATGGAGGTAGCCAAGCAAACAAACACTTCTATTATTATTGTTGGTCATGTTACAAAAGAGGGTAATATTGCCGGCCCTAAGGTGTTGGAGCATGTAGTTGATGTTGTCTTACAGCTCGACGGTGATAGATATGGCGGGTTTAAGATTTTACGGAGTGTAAAAAATCGATTTGGGTCTACGAATGAGGCAGGGATTTTTGAGATGGTAGATAGCGGGTTGAAGCCTGTCGAGAATCCATCCGCAGCTTTGTTGGCAGAGAGACAAGTAACTGATGGCTCAGTGGTTCTCGCAACCATGGAGGGTAGTCGACCATTATTAGTTGAAGTTCAGGCTCTTGTAAATAAGACTAGTTTTGGTTATCCGAAACGCACGGCTAGCGGTATTGATATTAATCGACTTAATTTACTTGTAGCAATGCTCGAAAAACGTACAAAGCTAAATTTGTCCGACAAAGATATCTTTATAAATATTGTCGGAGGGTTAAAGATAAACGAGCCAGCAGCAGATCTAGCAGTTTGTATGGCCATAGGCTCGGCTTCAAAAGGCCTCAAACTAAAAGATAATGTAGCCATCTTTGGCGAGGTAGGCTTGAGTGGTGAAGTGCGGCATGTACCGTTTTTAGAAAAGCGCTTAGCAGAGGCCAAAAAGCTGGGCTTTAAATACGCAATTGGCCCAAGGTCTAAAACGAAATCGGCCTTTTTAAAAGAGGTTAGCTCTGTTCGCGAAGCCCTGAACGCGTTTCTTGCTAAAGCTAACTTCCAGTAACCGTAAAGGTCGAGGACTTGCCTCCAGAAGTTTGTACGTAGATGATCGCACTAGCGGTTACGTAGTCAGGTAAGAGACATTTATTTGTACCAGAACATAGTTCGCTACCCCCGTTTGAGTAGACTGTGCCGTAACCTCCAGACCATTTGGCTTCACCACCTTCGACCGCACTGGTAATCTTTGGTTTAGCTTCCTTCGCCAAGAAGTTTGTGGTAATACTAGCCTTATAATCATAAAGTACACTATCAATTACTTCTGCCTCTACAGATAACCGCCCAGTAGAAGGTACATCAGAGCATTTAATGCTGACCTTACCGTCGCTATTGATTGTTTTTGAGACTATCGTTTTGCCACCAACAATAAAGTTCACGGTACCCTTATATCTGTCGCTCGATAATGGGTGTGTGCCTTTACTTACGTTGGCAATAAAGGAACCGCCAATTTTTGGATCACATGTATCTGGCCCACTGAGCTGGATGAAAGGTTTGGCGTCATCACATTTGTGAACGTCATCCTTTTCAGAGGTATTACCACTCACGAAGCCTCCATGGAATGGATCAGAGGAAAAAGCGTTCGCATTGGCGTTGGCGCCATTTTTTCTAGCCCTTGCCGGCGTACAATTGGTGGCCAATTTATTAGAAACTATATCGATATCCTTATTTGTTGCTCGATTGGCCTTTTTGTACCAAGAGGGAAATAGATCGGTAGAAGGGCTTGGTTCGACTGAGCCAAAGCCTACATGATTTCGTACTACAAAAGCGGGAAGAGTTTGAATGCCTTTTGGCCTTGGTCGCTCTTCGGGCTTGAGGTTGTCATGAACCTCATCCATCCAGCCTTGGATAATAGGTTGGGTCATAGTCTCCATGGCTCCTGACATTTCTCTGGAGCGGTCATGATAGCCTACCCAAACACCAGCCGCATAACGAGTCGATTCTCCCATCATCCAGCCGTCTTTTCGATCGTTCGTAGTTCCAGTCTTAAAGCCGAAATGCCAGCCTTTGTATCTGTGACTTTTAATACCAAAGTAACTTGCGTTAGGGTCTTCTATCATGTCGTCAACTATATAGGCTGCCTCATCTCTTACCACCTGTTTGCCTTCGGATGGCTTCCACTCGTCGACTGTCTTTCCACCAGCATCGGTTATTTTCAAGATATATGTCTGCGGGAGTAATTTACCAGAGCGAGACAAGGTTGCAAAACCATGTACATGTTCATCTAGTTTCAGATAGGCTCCATCACCAATACCAGCTGAGCCACCACACTCTTTTTCCTGAGTAAGAGCATCATCGCTATAGCATTTGTAGCCTGCTCCCTCAATCCCATTTCCTTTATCTTTTAGACCAATTTTGTCGGCGGTTTCTTGGGTTTTTTGAACTCCCGCTATCAGCATAGCTTTTACCGCTGGGATGTTTCTGGAGCCACCCAGTGCATAGCGCAGGGTGATAGGCCCAGGGTAGCGTAGATCGTAATCTCTTAGACAGTTGCCACCTCTTTCGGGGCTGCTTTTGTTTGTACAAGGATACCCTGGCAGTGGGTCGGGACTGTCATAAAGAACAGAGCCTGCCCCAAAGTCTGAGGTATTGTCAATTAACGATAGGTAGTCGTATGGTTTAATACTCGATCCTGGAGGGAGCTTTAGTCGTGCATAGTTATTCTGTCCATAAACTGGATTATTAAAATCTGTGCCTCCAACAAGTGCTACAACTTGCCCGGTCTTTACATCTTCTGCCGCGAAAGCTGCCACGTCTCCGCCTTGCCATTTGACTCGTTGGATTCCGTTGGCGATCTGATCTTCTGCCTTTTTCTGCAGATCCATATCTAGAGTAGTGATCACCTCCCAGCCACCACGGTTGACAGTTTCTGCACCGTATTTTGCTTGGAGTTGTTCTTTGGCGGTTAGTACAAACCAGGGGGCTTTAATGCCTGTATATTTTGGAGTTCTCTTTTTTAATTTCTTAAGGGTATCAACCTTCTTTGCCGCGTCTCTTTCTTTGGCGGATATCATACCTTGTTGTTCCATGAGATCTAGGACGTAATGTTGTCTGTCTGTCAATAATTTTTTATCGAAGTTTGCTCCGTAGGGTGAATAGTAAGTCGGAGACTTTGGAATTGCTGCCAAAAAAGCAGCTTCATCGAGAGTCATCTTTTTAGCTGGTTTGTGAAAGTAGTCTTGCATGGAGGCCTCGATACCGTAAGTGATATCACCATACGGCGCTGTATTTAGGTAGCCGTCCAGAATCTCGTTTTTCGAATAGGTTTTTTCGAGTTCTACAGATAAAATAAGCTCTTTTACCTTTCTGGTGTAGGATCTATCTTTTGTCCAGTTTTGAGTTAGTTTTACTAGCTGTTGGGTAATAGTTGAACCACCTTGAGTCGATCCTCTGCCAGTAAAGTTATTGACTGCAGCTCTGGTAATACCTTTTGTGTCAAACCCTCCATGATGATAAAAATCTTTATCTTCAATAGCTATAGTAGCCTGTTTCATAACTTCTGGTATTTCATCATCCTTAACGATAGTCCGCTTTACAGCATCATAGTCTTCAAAAAGGAGAGTTTTACCAGTCTTGTCGTAATAGCGGATAGAGCCTTCGGGATTTTTCCCATAAAGCCCACGCAGGTTAGGTAAATCTTTTCTAAAGAAGGCAAATACACCGACCAGTAGAAGAAAACTAGCTAGGATCCCTATGCCGGTAATTTTGAGGGCCATAATACCGCCCTCGTGGCTGAACCAGTAGCCAGCAACTCGTTTGGGATGCATCCTATATAAGGTGCGCTTTATACGCCCTTTCGGAAGTGTTGCTAAATAGGCGGCTTTTGCCCGTGAACGAGCATCCTTGTTCATGGCGCGCTTGCCACGCATATTTTTATTAAGAGCTATACGATTACCTCTCCTTGTTGTGTAAAATCTCCCACTACTGCGCCCTTTAGTCCTTCGCGTTGGTAACTTTGGCCTAATGAATGGTTTACTCATAATTTATAGAAATTTTGTCCGGGCTCCTTATTAGATTATGGTTAGGTAATTTTCAAATACTTATGTTTTTATTATCTAGCCAATTATACCATTAAATACTCGCAACAAGTGCTAAAAAGTATTATCATTTATAGAGCATGACACTAGCAGAAGAATTAGTCTGGCGTGGTTTTGTCCAGCAATCTACTTTTAATGACATAAAAGATTTAGACAACGTGAAGTCTAGAGTTTTTTACCATGGGTTTGATGCTTCTGCGGACTCTCAGACTGTCGGTAATTTAGCAGCTATGATGATGGATAAAGTTCTAATTCGGCACGGCTGGAAGGCTGTTATTTTGGCTGGCGGTGCGACCAGCCTAATAGGTGATCCTGGTGGTAAAGACAAGGAGCGTCCACTGCAGAGCGAAGAGGTTGTTGCTCAAAACATTGTCAATCTTAATACTCAGTTAGAACGCGTTATAGGTAGTAAAAATATGACTCTGGTCAATAATCTTGATTGGTATAAAAATATGAATATTCTTTCTTTTCTGCGTGATGTAGGCAAGCATTTTAGTATGACGCCACTAGTCCAACGGGATTATATTGCCAAAAGAATGGGTGCTGGTGGCGAGGGTATTACATACACCGAATTTAGTTACACACTCTTACAGGGTTATGATTTTCTAAAGCTTCACAAAGACTTTGGTGTTAGCCTGCAGTTATCTGGTAGTGATCAATGGGGTAATGGTCTCTCGGGAGTTGATTTGGTCAGAAGGATCGAAGGAAGCCAAGTTAACCTAATAACTATGCCTCTTATAATAAATAAGTCTACTGGTAAAAAATTTGGTAAAAGTGAAGAAGGCGCAATTTGGCTAGACGAAAATAAGACCAGTGTCTATAAGTTTTATCAGTTTTGGTTGAATGTTGAAGATGAGTCTGTTAGTTCTTATCTGAAAATATATACAGAACTGAATAAGCATGAGGTTGCAGGGGTGATGCAAGAGTTTTACGAAGATAAAAGTTCTCGGTTTGCACAAAAAACTCTAGCTTATGAAATTACCAAGATCGTTCACGGCAAAGAAAGGGCAGATTCGGTCGTAAAGGCTACAAATGTTTTATTCGGCGATACACCCGCTAATGAGCTTAATCAAAAAGATATTGATCTGCTTGCCAATGAGATACCAATCCTAGAGGTAGGCGCTACTTTGGTTGAAACGCTTATCGAGAGCAAGCTTGCTTCATCAAGGAGTGAGGCAACCAGGTTGATTGGCGACGGCTCAGTCTCTGTAAATGGAATAAAGTGCGGTAACGATGTAACAAATTTTGAACCTGGCTATAATCTGTTGAAACGCGGTAAAAATAGCTTTGCGTTGGTAAAGTTTGCGCAGTAGTTGTCAATACTAAAACATAACCTTATTGACGAGGAGTAAAGTTAAGGTTTATAATTAATTATTATCATAAAAAATACTAACCATAAATAAAACAAAGGAGAAAAAATGAACACTTTCGAAGCCGGTCCTAACTCAGGATTAGTTTTTGAATTTCAACAGCCTGGGGGTAGGGTTGCAATCGAAACCATGAAACTGTCATTAGAAGTAGCAAGGCAAGATCCAGGATTTACTAGGGAATACGCAGGAGCCCTAGGGCTGAATAGAGAACACCGTGCAGATATTGGGAAAGTCGCTATTCAGGCGCAGCGCAACAAGGAATTGCCGGGGCAGTCAGAAGCTGCTCTTGGTATGTCGTTCGACGATAGGAGTGAGCTGGCCACTACCTATGCAACTAGTTTAAGCGTAAGAGAACAAGAGATTAATCCTCTTATCGAAGCGCTTAAAGTTACAGAAGAGATTGCAGAACAAAAAAGAATAGAAAATACTGAGCGTATAGATAGGGGTCAACCCTTAGGTATCACCTTACCACCAAAAACTCAATTTGAGAGGGTTGCCCAAGAGCTGAGAAGTGGGCAAGAGCTATTACTTCAAGGCAGTTAAATTAGATTTTCGTTATACTATAAAGAGTAGATGAATGAAGAAATAACTACTCTAAGGGGCGTTGGCGAGCAGGTTGCAAAAAAGTTTCATGTTCTAGGTTTGCACACAGTCCGTGACCTCATTTATAACTTCCCAAGAAAATACGAAGATTACTCAAAGATAACTAAAATTTCTGAGTTAAGACCTGGGCAGGTCACCCTAAAGGTAAATATAAAGCAGGTAAAAGCTCGCTACGCTAAAAGAGGTTTGCATATAACAGAAGCTGTGGCTAGTGATGCCTCGGGTAGCGTGCGTCTAGTGTGGTTCAATCAGCCGTACAGAGCGGGCGCAATAAAGAAAGACAAAGTTTATTATGTGTCGGGTGTATTCGAATTTTCTGGTCGGCGGCTTGGTTTGACTAACCCTAGCATGGAACTTGTTAACGATTTCCCAGTTAACACAGCTCGTATAATCCCAGTCTACAGGGAAACAAAAGGTTTAAAGTCTTTTTCGATTCGAAAAATTTTACAAGATTTGAAGCCAGAGATCTCGAAAATACAAGAATCTTTACCCAAAGACGTCATAAAACAAGCAGATTTAATGCCGAAAAATGAGGCTCTCCTTAATATTCATTTTCCTGAAACTATCGAAGAATTAGACGAAAGTCGTAAAAGACTTGGCTTTGAGGAAATTTTTACTCTTATTTTGGCAGGGTTGGTCTCCAAGAAAGAAAACTCCAGAGAAAAAGCGCCGATCATTGAGTTTGATTTAGGCTTGGCTAAGAAATTTGTAGCTGAATTACCCTTTAAGCTGACCGGTGCCCAACGTAGAACAGTTTGGCAGGTATATAAAGATATGGGAAACGATAAGCCAATGAATCGTCTTTTAGAAGGCGATGTTGGCTCCGGGAAAACTGTTGTGTCGGCAATGAGCGCCATTATGGCGATCAGCAAAGGGTTTCAGGTGGCTTTGATGGCTCCTACGGAGCTTCTCGCGCGACAACACGCAGATAGTCTATACGAACTTCTAAAAGCTCTTGGCATGCAAAAACAGATCGTGTTGTTAGTTGGAGGTTTAAAACCGGCCGAAAAAAACCGAGCGCAAGAGCGTATTGCATCTGGTGATGCCAAGCTGATAATCGGAACACACGCTGTTATTAGCGAAAAGGTCGATATGCAAAACCTAGCATTGGTTATCGTAGACGAACAGCATCGTTTTGGCGTGGAGCAGCGCCAGAAATTGCAGAAAAAAGCAGGTATTATGCCACATGTTCTTAGTATGACGGCTACTCCCATCCCGCGTACCTTAGCTCTAACAGTTTATGGGGAGCTTGACATCTCTATTCTTGACGAGATGCCTCCTGGGCGCAAGCCGATAATCACAGAAATTATTTCACCGAATTCGAAACAAAGGTTATTTGAGAAAATTGACAAAGAACTCATAAAAAACAAACAGATGTTTGTGGTCTGCCCACTCATTACTGAATCAGACATGTTGCAAGCTTTGTCTGCCGAGCAGGTCTACAAAGAATTCAAAGAGAAGACCTTCAAAGACCGCAAGATAGGGCTTTTACATGGCAAGATGAAATCAGCCGATAAAGAAAATATTATGGCAAAGTTTGTGGCCGGGAAGCTTGATATCTTGGTTTCAACCACCGTTATAGAGGTTGGAGTTAATGTGCCAAACGCAAGCATTATGTTAGTAGAAGGTGCCGAGCGTTTCGGGCTTGCGCAGATTCACCAACTTCGCGGTAGAGTGGGGCGGAGTTATGGCCAGGGTTACTGTTATTTATTAATGAGTGATAGCTCGGCTCCGTCTAGGCGACTTCGAGCGATAGAGCAATCGACAGACGGATTTAAACTGGCGCAGATGGATCTAGAGATTCGTGGGCCTGGTGCAATTTACGGTCGTGCGCAGCACGGACAACTTGATTTGCGAATAGCTAATCTGACAGATACGAAGTTAATAGCTTCTGCTAGAAAGCTTGCAAAAGACTTTTTAGATTCTAATGAAAAATTAACCGATTATCCTGAGTTAGCCGAGAAAGTAAGACAAAACCAACTAATAACCAACCTAAACTAAGAAATACCCCCACATTTCTCACGATCGTAATGATTATGCTAGTATTTTTATATGAATGATAAGACGAGATTACAAAATAAATATAAATCTACGATACATTACGTTCTTTTGGGGTTGATGCCGTACGGAGAGGCTAGCCTAAAATTAATCTTTAAGCCATCGGCTTTCTTCCGTGATATAGCAATATTGGATGGCACGGGTCCGAGCAAAAAGGCAATAGAAACAGCCTATTATCGTTCAATCAAGCGCGGTTATATCTCTGTTGACGAGAAAGGTATACCGCGTCTAACGAACAAGGGCATCAAGAAGGTTAGGCCATACGCATCCAAGAAGCTTACTAACTCTAGCCTTATGGTCGTATTTGATATCCCCGAGTACAGAAGGCAAAAAAGAGATCGGCTACGCCTGATTCTAAAGGAGTTATCTTTTCAACAAGTTCAAAAAAGCGTTTGGGTGTCGTCTAATGACCACAGAGAGTATCTTAAAGCAGAAATAGTCGATAATGATTTACAAGATTATGTAAAAGTTTTTGAAGTACGGCAATTATAATACCCTCAATTTTGATACGATCGTGAGAAATATGGGGGAGGTATAATGTAGGTTATGAGGGTTGTAGCAGGAAAGCTAGGTGGACGAATATTTGAAGCTCCAAGCGGGCACAAAACTCATCCTATGAGTGAAAAGCTCCGTGGCGCTATCTTTTCTACACTTGGCGACATAAAGGGTCTAACTGTCCTTGATTGTTTTTCAGGAAGTGGCGCACTCAGCATAGAAGCTATCAGTAGGGGTGCAATAAATTCGGTGGCTTTAGAAAACGACGTTAATGCCTATAAAGTGATTGTAAATAACCTAAAAAAATTAGGCCTCGAGGGTCGAGCCAAAGTAATAAAGGCTAACGTAAACGGTTGGTCAAATCGTCACCCAGATGATAAGTTTGACATTGTTCTATGTGACCCACCCTATAACGACATACAACACAAGATTGTTA
>CAYTUF010000016.1:0-16757 GCA_964441225.1 uncultured Candidatus Saccharibacteria bacterium
ATATTTCATCACGGTTAGTTTGTTGCTTTGTGAGCCATCTCGAAAGGCTATGTAGGGAGTGCCATCCGAGAAAGCTAGCGAGATATACGTAGCTCCTCCAGCGGAAAAATCCGGTAGTCCGACATTCTCCCATGAGGAACCATTCCATTTCACTACATTTGCTTTTAGGCCGTCGCTGGGATTGGCGTAGGCTATATAGATTGTGCCGTCTTCACTTTTTATGAAGGGGGTCAAGCCATTGCTAGTTGTGAAGCCCTCTGGGCCCATCGTCTGCCACTGTGGCGTTGATGCTGACGCTGTTGGCACCGATGGCGAGAGTAACGTGGTTAACAAAAAAACACTTACTATAAATTTATAAGTTTTTAATATCTTTTTGTACGAATAAGTACGCAATGCTACTCCTCCAATGTCTAAATATCTTAGTTATAGTTTATCTAATAACGATTATGTATTCAATCTTTATCTAACTGATCAAGTTTGAACTGAGTGTAGCGCTCTGAGGCAAGCCGAGTAAGCTCTGGATCTTCATCTTGGTTGACAAATTTCATTGCTTCGCCGATTAGAGGATGAACCTCGCAGATCTTATCGTACATCTTCTTGGCGAGCTTCCTATACCCTGGGTGTCCTTGTGGACTAGTACGAAGCTCGATGAAATGCATAGCTTCTCGAGCATTAAAGGTTAGTTTCCACCTCATTTTGTGGCCAAGCAACGTGGCATATTCTGCCTCGGCCATGTAGCCATTCGACTGTAAGATGCTAAACAGCTCTAAACTCAAGTCAAAACAGCGTTGGAATTTCTCTAATAAACCCGCCTCTTCGATAAGTTCTGGGACATCATAACCGTATCTTGGGCTCAAGGCTTGCCATACTAAATCATCAACCATACGGTGCCTTTGTAAATCTCTAAAGATTCCATAATCACAAACCAAGTCCCATGAGTAATGAATTTTCTCTAAAGCTCTGCCTGGCCTATGGCGCCTGTTTAAGCGTTCGCCCACAAAAGATTCGAAAACTTTTTGCTTTTTGTTATAGCTCCAGCTCGAAACCTGTTTTAAAATCTCATTTCTGGAAGCATCGCTGTAGGGATATAATACATCACTAACAATGTCCAGTTCGTTACGTGGCCAAACTGAAACCAAGTTAACAGGGTCATACTCTGTACTATACGAGCTCTTTAGCATCTTGTCGGCTAGTTTCTTGAGGGCTTTCCTTGAATTAGCTTTGTATGCTATCGTCGCACCGCCTCTCGATGGTTTGTCAGCTCTTTCTAAAAATGCTGGGATATTTTTGCGGGCTTCTCTTAGTATTTCCTCGCCTACCTTTCTGGCTTCTGGTAATTCATCGCCCAAAAGGTGCATTATCAGACTTTCTAAAGCCTGTCCGGAGGCAAATATACCAACTGTTGCTTTGGTGGCTACAGGCAACACTGGACGAACAGCATCGCAGGCCTGAGCCCGTGTGGCTAATCGCCAAGCCATATCGCGTTCTTTAGCACTCACACTTGATTGGTTTTGCACATACTCAGTTAGTGCGTGCACCATTTCGGAATATAAATCAAAAATATTGTCTAATATTTTTTTGTACTGTGCTTTAACTGTCGGATTTAGGTTATTGGGGATAAAATATTTGTATTTATTGTTAGCGTCTTTTTGATCGTAATAAATGTAACGAGTTGATTGCTCCAGGTAAGCTGCAAGACGTCCCCACTCTAATTTTTTTGTTAAAAGGTTGCTCGCATTTTCTACTACTATATGTTGACCGACAAGCTGTTGCACGGAATCATCCCCAAAAGCCGTGATTACTCGCTTAATTAAGTCCTCGTCTTTACCCTCCTTGCCAAGAAATTCGTCAAGCAAGATCACTCTCATATCATCACCTCTTCGAGATAATCGAGCCATTGCTGCTGCGACCGTAAGGGGGTTCATTTTTTCACTAAAACCATAGACGTTACCATCTACATCTGTAACAAGTTCCTCAAGATACGCTCTTCCTTCCGACGTCATAACAACCGTGCCATCATCTTTTTTCGTAAGAAACTGATTTTCAGCTTCTAAAGCCGTTGAGCCTATGGTGGTTTTGCCAGAAAAAGTTTTCTTATTGGGTAGGTAGGGTTTTATGGTTTCTAGAATTAAGTTTTGGATTTTGTCGACACCCAACATCTTGCCCGATCTAATGCAATCAATTTGCCTGAAATCTTTCGGGAATAGCTGACAAAGATTGTAATACACCTCGACCGATCGTCTGAGGTGGTTAATATCTGCTTCATGCAAATCTCTTTTTTTGTCTGTGTATACACGTTTTTGTTTTTTATCGACTAGCTCCTGGGCTATCTCTGCTGGCACGCGCAAGACTAAAGACAAATCCGGCCTAGGAATCTTAAGCATTTCAAATTCCAGCTGATCCAACCAGATGAAATAACCTCTGCGCTGTTCAATATTGTCGAATTTTGTCCCCTGATGCGCCATATTCGATCCTGTAAATCTATTAGCTAAGACAATCTTGCCAGCATCCAAGGCTTTTTGAATCTCTTTGGATGCTTCATATCTATCTAAAGCGTAAAATAAAGATCCGGTGTAGGGGCCAACTTCCTCTGCGCTTCCATATTCACCGTTTAGATATTGTTTTACAAAATAACTAGAACTTTTATCGTACTGAGGAAAATCAAAAGTCGCGACTTCGTAACCTTGAGCTAATAAATTCTTTTTTAGAAGGTCGGACTGTGTTCCTTTACCAGAACCATCCGTACCTTCTATTACAAGGAAGAATCCGTTTCTTTTTTTCATCTTGTTTGCCCCACCCAAAGCTTATTTGGTTCGAGACTAATCATATTTAACTAAGCCCTGTATCTTTCTTGGTAAATTTCTCGAGTCCATATAGGCTCGTGGCAACATTAGGTCGGGAGTCCAATTCTTAATAAGCGTCGCCAGATCGGTACCGGCTTGGTATTTTCCGCTAAACCCTTTATCTCGACCCTCTCCATAATTTCCTTCAACATAACCAGTCTCTAAAAAGACAGCTTGAGCGATTCTCTCGCCAACTGGTAGTAGGACGGTTTCGTTTTCATTAAGATTATAGATTTCAAGAGTCAATCGGTTTATGTAACCGGGGTCAACCCAGCCAGCATCAAAACAAACTGCTATGCCATTTCTTCCCCAACTGGACCGAGCCTTAATTTCATAGGCTCCAGGGGGTTTTATCCCAAAAAATTCATGAGTATGAGCTAAAATTCTCTCGCCTGGCCGAAGGGGGATTACTGGATGATGTTTAGGAATTCCTTCTTGTAATTTAACGCCGTTTTGTTTGGCCCACTCATTGTGGGGGGTAGCTTTTAGAAATTTGCCGAAATATCTACCAACATCTGCTTTATCAAAGGGGTTATAAACACTTTTGCCGCTCATCCTCTCTGTGCGGAAATAATAGTACCCAAGAGTAACGTCTAATGAGGCGTGGGAAATATGTTTTGGATTAAAAGGCACACAAACAATATGCCCTCCCTCTACCGCGCGACTAATATCTCTATTACTAAATACTCCCATTGCCTAGTAGTGTAATTGTAGCTATTAGGTTGCGTTTTATCAACAAAGATTGAGTTGTAATATTTACTAAAGTTCGTCCGATTTGATTTTGATGGACGGGCCCATTGTTGAAGTGACAAAAATCGTTTTAACAAAAATACCCCTAACGGAAGCAGGTTTATTCTGCTTAACGCTCTCAAAAAGTGTTGTTATATTTTGTTGCAATTGATCTATAGAAAAACTAATCTTGCCTACAGCTACGTGAATAATCCCACTAGAATCCACTCTGTATTCGATGCGCCCTGCTTTGGATTGACTGATTGCGCCTACAATATCGTTTGTAACAGTTCCACTCTTGGGGTTGGGCATCAAGCCTCTTGGACCCAATATCCGGGCATATTTGGCAAGCTTAACCATAAGGTTAGGTGGTGCCACTAGCACGTCAAAGTCTACGATGCTCTTATCTAATTTTTTTGTAATTTCCTCTAGCCCAACAATGTCTGCACCAACTTTCTTAGCATCATCAATTTTCTCGTCGTCCACAAAGGCCGCGACCACAATCGTCTTCCCTGTTCCAGCCGGTAGGACTACATTATCTCGGATATTTTGATCAGCTTGCTTTGGATCAACGTTAAGTCTGATATGAACCTCTACCGAAGCATCAAACTTGGTAGAGGAAGTTTTCTTGACTAGATCTATGGCTTCTTTTACAGAATATGCTTTAACCTCTATGAGCTTAGCGGAGGTCTTATATTTTTTACTACGACGTTCAGCGCGAGATCTTGTGGCCTTCGTACTTACCTTAGGCTTCGCTACTTCGTCGGTTTTTGATAATTCCTTTTCCTCTTTAAGCCTTTTTTCTTCGCTTTCTGCTAGTGCTTTTGCGCTTCTTTTGCCAGCCTTTGCCTTAATTGACTCGTTTTGACTAGTGTCGTCCTCTGGCTTTTCTTGTGTCTTTAGACCATCTTTCTTTGATTTTTGTAACTCTTTTTTGGCTTCTGCCATATTCTCTCCCTTCGTGGTCCAAGCGGTCAGTCTGACCTCCCACAAAAAATATTAATTAATCTTGCTTTATTGTATCATTTGCAAACTGAATTATAAAGTGTCCTAGTGTGTTTAAATTGCCAGCCTTAAAATGATCGTCAACAAACTCCGGTGTTACTATCTCTAAAATACCTCTGAGCTCTTCCTTGGAAAACGCATCAAAAGTTTCATCATGATTCCACCCCTCGCCCGGATTTGATTTTAAAGCATAGTTCTTTAAGTCATGAAAGGCTAACAATATTGATCTACCAATAGCCACGGTTTCTTGCTCGGTAGCGCGGGGCACCCCTAAATAGCCTGCGATGTGTTCGGGTGTTATTGCTTTAATCTTATCACCCATCTAAATAGTCCTTAGCTACCTGTTTTCTCTAGCTCCACACCCATACTACGGGCAGTCCCTGCCACCATCTTCATAACCGCATCTATATCGCTTGTATTCATATCTTTGGCCTTGCTCTCGGCGATACTCCTAAGATCGGATTCAGTTAATTTTTTTGTAACTTTCTCTGTATTTGGTTTACCGGAACCCTTTTCTATACCGAGCTTTGCCCTTATTTGATCGTCTGTTGGCTGAGAAACAACACGAAAATCCATACTTCTATCGTCGTATATAACGATATGCGCAGTAACGGTCATATTTCCCAGGTCTTTTGTTTGTTCGTTAAATGGAGTAACAAAATCCATCATATTAACACCGTATTGACCAAGTGTACTACCAACTGGTGGACCAGCACTGGCTTTGCCTGCAGGGATCTTCATTTTCAGATTCGCTTTTACTTGTTTTGCCATATTTTCTCCAGTTTTAAGAGATTAGAAGCCTCTCTTTATACTATCCGTGCGTAACTATCATATTTTACAACAGAAACACTCGTATTGTCTAGTCTTGTTCTTCCTTCCCGCTTCGTAACCCTCGTAAATACTCAAGCGGAGAAAGACTGCTGTCGTAAAGAAGATTTTTTCCAAGCGTTTTGTGCAACTTAGCGGTTTCGTCATGAGTTTCGCTCATAAGATACACCGTGAGCTTTAATGCCCTAGCGCTAGCGTGAATAGCATCACTCGCTACTGCTTGTACGGTTTCTTCAGTTTTATCGATCAAGTCTTCAAAAGAAGTTATCAGCTCTGATTCTGGGCTATGCAAACTTTAAACCTTCTTAACCTGCAGGCTATCGAGTTCAACCGGTGTTTCTCGACCGAACATATTAACCAAGACTTTGATCTTGCCTTTGGTCTGGTCAATCTCATTTATACTGCCGTCAAAACCCTTAAATGGCCCGTCTGTGATATTTACGACCTCTCCTATTGTGAAGTCAATCTTATGCTTCGGTTGTTCCAGCCCCATACGCTTATTGATCTTTTCCATTTCGGCTTCACTAACCGGGCTGGGGTCAATACCTGTGCCAACAAATCCCGTGACATTTGGGGTGTTTCTAACAATATACCAAGCATCTTCACTCAACTTCATATGCACCAAAACGTAACCTTGAAAGATTTTCTTTTCGACAACCTTCCGTTTTCCGTTTTTTATTTCTATCATCTTTTCTTTTGGCACAAGAATGTCGAAAATCTTGTCTTTCATGTCTAGTGCTTCAGCTCTCTGACGAATGCTCTCGGCAACTTTTTCTTCATATCCGCTATAAGTGTGGATTGCATACCAGTTCTTGTGCTCGTCGTACCTCTTTTTATCCATAATAAAAAACTCCTAAATTTACTTTAAAATAATCTCTTTAAATACTTTGTCCAGCCCGATATCAAGTAGGGCAACAATTAAGCCAAAGACTATTGAGAAAACGAAAACTGCAACAGTTAAACGATATGTTTCTTTTTTATTAGGCCAAGTAACGTCCCGAAGTTCCCCCCACGATTCTGTAATAAATTTCGGCAATAAACGTCCTCTTTTGGAAAGAAACCTACCAAGTCTATTGTTAGGGAGAGGTATGTTAAACTCTTTGGATAATTTTGACTTTGTCTTGCCTACCGTACCGGTAATTTTACTGGTTGTATTTTTTATAATCCTCTTTGAACTCTTACTAGTTGTTTGAGCTTTCTTAGCACGATCTCGTATCGATGACTTTTTAGTGGGTTTCTTTGGCATTTATTAACTTTCCCTAAAATTAAATAAACCTATCCTTACTAATAAGAGGATAGGTCGATAAGTCAATCCTACCAGATAGAAATGTTCTAGTCAAGATTAGGAATAAATATAGAAAAAACTGAACCCTTGTTAAGCTCGCTCTCTAGAGATATTTTTGCACCGATTAATCGTGCTAATTTGGAAGTAACATACAACCCTAGCCCCGTGCCAGCATTTTCTCTGGTACGAAAATCTTCGCTCCTAAAAAATTTATCAAAAATCTTTTCTTTGTCACTTTTACTTACCCCAATACCAGTATCACTGACCTCAAAAAGCACACCTTTATCCATAGGTTTTGCGCTTAGTGAGACGTAGCCCTTTTCTGTGTATTTTATAGCATTGGTTATAAAATTTTGAAGAATCTCTCGGACATATAGAGGGGAGTTGCAAACCAATTTTAGATCGGGGCTAAGGTTGGTTTTTATAGTCAAACCTTTTGCGCTTGCCGAGGCTTTATAATTGGATGCGAGCTCATGTATAAGGTCGTGTGCGTTAATACGCTCTTTTTCTACCTTAAGATCTCCACGCTCTGCCCGGGACAAAGTCGATAAATCGTTTATCAAACTGCTTAAAAATACTATCTGCTCATGAGCCTGAGACAACGCTTTACTTATCTGTTTATCTAAATTCGATTTTTTAACCAAGAATTCTACGTTACCGATATTGCCTTCGGCTATTGTGACAGGCGTTCTAAGCTCATGACTAACCACGCTAATGAACTCATCCCTTTCCTCTTCAAGCGATTTCTCGTGTGTTATATCTCTCATTACAATGACGTACCCTTCTGTACCGCCACGGCCAAAGCCAAGCCTAACGGGTGCGATCGATAAATACACGTTAGCGAAAGTGCCGTCTTTGTAAGCTAACCTATAGTCGCTAGTTACTTTTTGCGTCTTTAAACTTCGAATCAACTTTGTCAGATCTATTTTTCTACAACCGCCATCTACAAGGTTAACGACACGCCCAATGTTTATATTCAACAAACTCATATTTATATCTAATAGATTTAGTGCAGCGCCATTGTAAATTAATATTTTGCAGTTTTGATCTAGCGCAAAAACACCATCAGCCATACTATTGATTAGGCTTGTTAGTCTCTCTCGTTCAAGACTTGCTGCACTATCTGGGGTTACCTGATTAACTATTTCTTTTTCAGTTGGTTTATTTTTATCACCCATATTGCAATTACTTGTAACTTATTTTAACCATAAGGGCGTGCTTATACAAACTAGAGTATGGTTGGTTGGTATTTTCTCAACTGTTTTTTCTTTTGTTTCGCGCCTGGCAAAATTTCATCGACGCGCATCCAAAAGAGTTCACCGTGGTGCAAATGCTCTGTGTGTGCTAACTCGTGAAGTATTACATAATCTACCAGATCCTGTGGAAGCTGAACTAAATAACAACTAAAGGTTATTTGTTTGTCAGAGCTACAACTGCCCCAACGCGATTTTAAAACCCGCGATTTTAACGAGCTGTAAGAGAATCCATGCTCACTCGCTAATTGCTCGGTTCTCACAAAAACTCGTCTTTCTGTCTGCAATCTTAGTGCATCTTTTATATGCCGAATAATCTTTCTATCGTTTGGGCTCAGCTCAGTTGGTAATGTCAGCTCCAGCCTAGAACCTAACAAGCGAGATGTTATCTTCCAATTTTTATGCCGGCGGATTTTAATATCAAAAGCTTCACCTACGTGTTTACCATCGTAGATTGTAGAAACCATCGGTTTATTTGCCTCAACCCAGTCTAGATTTTGTTTTAAGAAGCTTACTCCAGTTGATATCGGCGTCCATCTAGGGAGAGATATTACAACTTGCCCTTCGGCATTCACTTTTAATCTTATATTTTTTGAAGATCTTCTTTTATAAATCAGCACACTACCGACACCTGCGACTTGAACTGTCGACCTCATGAATTAGCGGATTGAGATATTCCGTCTCGATAAGTTTGTTCGGTTCGGGATAAGATTTACCAAGCCTGGTTTAACCGACACAGATTGTCTAATGTCTTCAGTCGCTACGATATCTAGATCATATAATTTTTTTATAACCGCATTTCTCTGAGAACGAAAAGTATGTTTACCACTGACAACAACGTAACCTTCCCCAGATTTAGGATTTTGCATTCCGGACAATACCTCTTTGAACTGTGGCAATGAATATTCTTTAGCATACTTGTCGTCGATTTTCCTTCTATCTCGTTTTTGAGCTCTCCCAAGAGCAGTGTCTGAATCTATCTGAAACCAAACTGTAAAAATCGATGCTTTATTTTTTGTAGCTAAATTTTTTAAAGCTAATCGTTGTCTTGTCTTGATAGACTTCTCGCTGTCGAAAATGACCCCGACTCCGCAACGCAACAACTCCTCAGTCAAGTAATGCATCGCTTTTTGCTGTAATCTGTCATCGCTTTTTTGACCGAAAAATTCTTGCGAGAGTCTATCTTCCTCAAGATGCACAACACCGAATTCTTCGGCGAACTGTCTAGCAAAGTTGGTTTTCCCAGAACCCGGGAAACCATACAGTAATATAATAAAGGGTTTCTTGATCTGCAATTTTTCCTTCATACTCTAATAATTTATAGCATAAAATTAATGAATTCTAAAGTGTTAAAGCTAAGAAATTCGAACTTATTTGATACAATTAGTTAAAGGAAATTAAGATACGGTGTTAGCACCTTGCTAAACCCATTTTTAGAATCCGTTTTGTATTTAGGGGTGTAGTGTTAGTGGCTAGCACGCAGGTCTCCAAAACCTGAAGGTCGGGTTCAAGTCCTGACACCCCTGCCAAGAAGAACGTTTAGATAATTTGAGTACAGTAGCAAACAGTTCGTTGGGTGTAAAACGGACCGTTTTGCCTTTCAATTCGTGGTTCGATAGTACAATACTGATAATCTGCCGCTTTTCTTCATCACTTGCTACTTCAAAGATTTTATCGCCGTGTTTGAATAGCTATTACAGATACGAAGCCGTTGTATAGTATTTTCAATCCCAAGTCATCTAGGCGAGTTAGCTGACCGTCTAGTCTTGTTATAATAGATTTATGGATAAAATAGACCATAAGAAAACTCTTGATAGCTATAAAGCAAAGCACAATGAGTTTCGCATTATTTCTGTACCTCCCATGCAATATTTGATGATAGATGGGCACGGCGACCCAAACACTAGCCAAGAGTTTCATAATGCCATCTTGGCTTTGTATCCCGTAGCATACAGGTTGAAGTTTTTAAGCAAGATAAGCTTAGGTAAGGATTTTGTAGTTATGCCGCTCGAGGGGCTATGGTGGGCAGAGGATATGTCCTCTTTCACAACTGCGCGGGATAAATCTCAGTGGGATTTTACCCTTATGATTATGCAGCCAGCTTGGATTACGCAGGATATGTTCAAAGCGGCTGTTGCCAAAGTAGTCGAGAAAGAACTACCCACCAGTTTGAATAGGGTACGGCTTGAAACGCTTGACGAAGGATTGAGTGTTCAAACGTTACATATTGGTTCTTTTGACAGTGAGACAGTAGTGCTTGATAGAATGCACCACAACTTTATCCCCGCTAATAATCTAGAGCTGGCAAAAAAACACCACGAAATATATTTGAGTGACTTTCGTAAAGTTGCAACAGATAAACTGAGAACCATTCTGCGTCAGCCAGTCACAAAATTATAAATTCGTCTATGCCAGACCAGTATATAACCGTGTCGGTTTAGTAAAGGTTTAAGCATATCGGATAAAATTTCAAAGGGTAGCCAGGGGATACAAATTGTGTCCTTTAGAGGCAGTCATAGAAATAGTTCCTATTGCTTCTTAAAATCTGTTTTTTCTTTTATTGATATTTTTTCATATTCGTGTTATAATATAAGCATGAGTTATGAAGGTAGACCATTTGAGCCATCACTTCACGAAATCGAAACAGAAGCTGAAAAACTCGAAACACTAATAAGACAACATGTTATCCCCCGCTCTTTTGTTGTGCTGGATGGGAGAGAGTTCCATGACAATATTTCTGATGAAGAGGCTGAAACCAAATTTTTCATAGAATCCGAACAGGTCACTCACTATGACATTTCTACTAACGAGGTCGAGAAAAGGGAATATGTACAAACTCTTGGAGTAGTTACACCAGAGAACGAAACAAACCTTGTGCGCATAAAGATTGGTAAAATGCCTTATAGGAAAAAGGAAAAGTTAGTAAAAGCGAATGTATCGTCTAACTCTATTCTCAAAATTTTGAGTGAAGAAAAACTAAAGGAATGTGATTTTAGTAATAATTTAGAACTTGGAAAATTAAGCATATTAGCATGTAATCAATCTCTTTCCGATAAAGACCTAACAGAAGATGACATCGACAATATTATAGACTCGATTAGTACAAGACACGGAAGTGGAACCATTCCGGATAAAAGCAAATTTACACACTTTGTTCCAGGCCAAAATTTTATCGAAGTTGATACTCATCTAGCGGTTCCAAGAAACACATTCAGGAAGGTGCGCTCATACGAGATGGAAATAGCAGACTTCCCGATAATTTACACTGACCCTACAACACGTAAAATTGTCTTCCCCAGAAATAAGTTTAAAGGCTGGAAAGCTACTAAAAAAGCTCGCAAATTGCTAGAAGAAAATATCTTTGGCTAAAATGTAATTTATTTTTTGCGAGGGCGAACTTCGTTTCTTCCTAAGTTCTTCTTGGTTTCTACATATAGGACATGCTTACGCGCAATTGGATCATACTTGCGTAGCTGTAACTTATCTGGTGTATTAAGGGTGTTTTTAACTGTGTAGTAAGTTCGATGCCCAGTTTCTTCACTGACCATTCCAACAATTTTACGTTTATCGCCTTTTTTTGCCATAGGCTACCATTTTAACAGGTATAAAACAGTTTGTAAATATTGTTACTTGGTTTTCCTGCCACTTTTTATAAGAACCTCGTTATATTCTTTTTTGTTGCCATAGCTGGCAAACTTACTCTGATACGCGAAAGCCGGGTTTCCGGGGTAAGTTTTGTGTTTAACCCCACACCAATAATATTCCGTTCGCCGGCCGATTTCTTGCATGTAGCTAAACAGCCCGTTTGAGTACGAACAATACAAACAATTAATTTTATCTACGACAGATAGATAGTTAAGTTTTTCTCTATCAAAACATAAATATTGACGAAGTTTGACCCTCTCTATCCCGCACAGTCTAAAACCAACAGCTTGATAGATAAATATACACAGATGTAGCAATATTAATGGCAACAAAGGAAGCCAGATAAAAGGGATCAATACGATATGTTTTACTAGTTTCATTACTTTTTAGCTCATCTGTGTGGAGCCATCTTCGGGATTTGAACCCGAGACCCCTTCCTTACCATGGAAGTGCTCTACCCCTGAGCTAAGATGGCAAGTCTTGATTTACTCAAGTTACTATATCAGACAATTAGGCGAGATAAAAGCTAAAGTAACAGATAGATTTTATGTCATATTTTTGATAAAATTGATTAGACAAAAGTGCCACCTTAGCTCAGCTGGTTAGAGCGACGGTTTTGTAAACCGTAGGTCGTCGGTTCGACTCCGACAGGTGGCTCCACGTCAAACGTGCAGGGTTAGTGAAGCGGTCAAACACAACAGACTGTAAATCTGTCGGCTTATGCCTTCGTAGGTTCGAATCCTACACCCTGCACCATTGTGAACGAACAGCCTCTTCGGAGGCTTTTTGTATCTGTTGAGGTAAGGTTCTAACCTTTTCAAGCTCGGCTCTAAGTGACTTAGCGTTGTTAGCAACAGGTAGTAGCCATTCATTAGGGGTAATCTGCAACTTTCCATCTAAAAGCGTTGGGTTCTGACCGATTGCAAGCATTACATCACGCTTATATGCTAAGTCACCGTTTGCAAACTTCTCTGTAACGTCTGTAAGCTTTTCAAACGTATCGGTAGTAAATTCGTACCAATTCTTTACACGATCAGCTGTAGCAGCTTGTTGCTCCTGTAAGCCCATTAATACCGCTTTTAGAGCTTCATTCTTTGCCTTATAGTCTTCTTCTCCTATGAAGCCACGTGTAGCCATATCAAGCAACTTATCTAACTGTGATTGAATATCGCCAATCTCTTTATTTTGTACTTCCTGAATAGAGTTACGGTCTTCAATCTCATTTTCCGCCATATCCCTAAAGGCTTCCATAGCCCAGTCGTGTAGCTTTATATCTAGTTCGTACTTGTCCAGCAAGCCTAGTAGCTCTACAAACAAATCATCTTCCTTTACGTATACTGCCTTTTGACTACAGCCTGCTCTCTTACCGGTGCAGTGATAATAGGTATGGATATTTACCTTACCGCTTTTGAGTTGCTTACGCTTGGACTGAGCAGTAATAGTACAACCACAATCAGCACAACGAATAAAGCCACGTAATGCGAACTGTTTTCGGCTTGTAAGACGTGGTAAGCCTTTTCTACCCAGTAAAAGCTGAACCTTATCGTATTCTTCTCTTGTAATCATTGCTGGAAAGTCAGCCTTAGTGAAGTTGTCACGATCATATGGATCAGGAACAAGACCGGCATAGCGTACGTTACGGAAAATGTTGTAAAGCCCAGTCCTTGAAAGCCTTGAGCCACCGCTTTTACTTCGCTTAAGAGTTCTATATCCTAAGTCTTCATTTAAATAATCAAGTATATTCGGAACACTGTATTCACCGGTAAGAAATAGATCAAAAGCTTTCCTTAGTATAGGGAAACGATCCTCATCTTTAACTACATATGCAGTATCGCCAATTCGCTTGTTGAGATAGCCTTCAGGTGCTCTGCCAGTCAAACCACCCTTTTTACGCTTGATCTCATTACCTCTGCGTATATCCTTACTTAGCTTTGCAGAGAAGTACTGTGACTGGCTCATAGTCATTTGTAACATCATTATGCCTTCAGGAGAATTGTCAAAGGTAAAGTTAGCGAATTTCAAATCTTTGATGATACTCTGACGTAACCGCCAAGTTATAGCTGAAGCGTCCACTTCGTTTCTAGATATACGGTCTGGGTGCCAAGCAATAATGCCATCAACCTTACCGGTATCCAACATATCAAGTATTCGTTTAAAGACCGGTCGCTTATTTGGCTCAAAAGCACTTTTACTCTCATCAAGCCATTCAACAATGTTTAGATCAGGGAAACGCTCTCTAATCTTATCTACTTGTGCTTCTTTTGAAAGTACTTGACGTTCTTCATCTTCGGTTGATTTACGAACATAGGCAATATAGCGTAACTTGTTACTTTTATTGTTGGGGTACAGTTCGTTATTCATAGTTTATCTCCATTCAAAAAGGACGACTGGTTGTTGAAACATCCAGCAGCACAAAGCTACTTTCCGTACCAGCCGCCCTTAACGAACGGAAATAAAAACACTTTGTGCGTTTTTACTGAATGTTTCAACTCTTATATTATAGCTTATTAAAGAGGTTATGTACATCTTAATATTCATCTTCATACTCTGTTAATCTAAGGATTTTGAGGTATCTTTTGGTAGGTTTACCTTTATAGGTTGTAGACCTCAATCCTGTTATTAATTCTTTAGCTCTTTCGTTCCTTAAATATGATAATTTCAGACGGCTTGGGGGTGATCTTGAACTAAGCATTCTTGACCTATATGTTAGGTCATAGCAATGCCTACAGCCGTAAACAACACCATAGAGAAACAATTTACCAACCCTTTTATTACACAGGGGACATTTGAACCACCATCTAAAGCCACCGAAGTGACAATTAGTCTTCGCCAAAGGTATAATCTGCCTTTTAGTATCTCCATTTATGTCATAAGAAATCCGCATAAATGTATCAAAGCCAATACTTACATCAATTTGTACCCTACTTGATATATAGCCACCTCTTTCGGTTGTTAATGTAGAGCGTAAGTTATCTTGTATAACACCTTGTTGGTTTAAGTAAACGACAGATAGATAAGGCAATCTGTCGCTTTCAGGCTTTCTTGCGTCACTACGGCTCATCTTTGCTCCATATATCCGAAATCATTAAGGATTTATTACATTAATGATCAAAAGGATCTTTAATAGAATTATCATTCTGTAACTCCCCACCGGTATGTCCTATATTGTTTTGGTCTAGCCCCCATTGAGGAAAGATATGCATACTTCGTTTATCTCCCTCAGTTGGCTTTTCTTGTGTAATAATTCCACTGCTTTCTAACTGGGGTAGTATTTGTTTTCGTAAATAATCGTCATTAAAGGGAGTATTAGTTATTTTAAGGTAGTAAAGCAGCACTTCCTTTCTGCTCACGCCGATAACTCCAAAGCCATCTGTTTGTTTTTCTCTGAAGGCTGGCAGTATAAAATTTACGTAGAAGTTTTTAACAATAGGTGAGATATTCAAATTTTGGCTATCTATAAAGTACTGCCATAGATCAAATGCTTGGTTTATATCAGATTTAGTTGCAGTGATTTGACCATTTGGCTGTTTCCTAAACCATACGTTAAGCAATGCTATTGATTTAATTAGTTTAATAAGATGTGCCATATCTCTCATATGTCGTGGCTTTATACTACCAACTGCTTGCTGAAACTGCGTTTCTATAGCGATCCTGTCAAGATCATCAATTATCACTTCTTTTACGTCTTCACGCTTTATTGCAAGTATCCTATCCTTTAAAGCGTTGCGTTCTGTTTGCGAGTTTAACCATTTTTCAAACTCACTTGGGTTTGATTCTCGTTTAGCCTGAAGATGAACGCCGTCCTTTAGCTTTGCTTCATTTACGTCAGGGCTGAGGAGTATAGCCCTAGTAGTTTCTTGTTCATCTAAACGTAAGTTAGCAGAACAAAATATTGTTGCAGGAAAACCCTCAATGATAATCAGTTCTGCTCTATGAGCACCTTTCTTATCTTTATTTGTGATACGGTGTCTTATCTCCCAATTATCGTGAGAAAGCACTGAGCGAAGCTTCTCTTGAAGTTGGGGATCGGGTTGTTCATAGAATATGAGTATCTTTCTTGAAAGGTTTACTATTTTAGCTCCACGCTCTTTGTCGTATACTCCCTCGCCGTGATAGAAGGAAGTAGGGCTTGCACCGCTTAGTTCAATTTTGTCACTTTCAGGAAATAGTGAAGCAACCTCCTTCGTTATATGAGTTTTACCAGATGAGCTTGGTGCGTTGAAGCTTACATTTAGCTGGTCTGTCTGTGTGTATGCCGATAAACAGCAAAGAAAGGTTATAAGTTTACTTTCTTTATCTTGCTTTATAGTAAGCGACAACACATTAGCTATGTCATTAAGGCTTATTTCTCCAAAGTCCGATGTGTTTACTGGCTTTTCTCCAGCAACTAATTCAACATATTTGCCAGTAGGCTCAAATAAATCTTCAATTGTACCAAGTTCGCCTTTAAAGAAATCTGTAATGTCACCGTGTTCTCCAACCGCGTCAGGTAGCTTAATATTCAGGACTGATGCTGAGGGGTGTGCCTTATGTAGTTTTTCCGATAATACCTTTGCACCTTCACGTCCAGCCTCGTCATTATCAAATGCAATGTAAAACTCTCTTACGTAGTTTAACTGTTCAACCCACTCGTCTTTAAACGTGGAAGCACCAGCCGTTGAACAAATCGCCATAACTCCTTGTGAAGCTAGTAACATACAGTCAAACTCACCCTCACAAATCACCAGCATATCCGGCTTATCTTTCAAAACCTGTACGTTATAAAGTGTGGCTTCTGATCCTTCTGTTTCCCATCTATATTTTGGGTTATTTGAGTTGGTGAATGGATCTCTGCGTAGACGTATAGCTGTAATTTCACTGGATATATTTGATACTGGAATGGTGATCCAACCGTTACCATTACTATCTACTTTGTAACCTAGCAGTCTATCTTCAACTTCTTCATTAAGTATTAGCCTATCGTTCAGTAAGTACTCACGTACATTGTTGGGTAGTGCATTGTGATATTTCTCAGCCAATTTGCTTAGCGACTGCGTGGTCTTAGATTTCTTTGTATTTATCCCAAAGTGCTTCTTAAGATCCCATAGATTTCCTTTTGCGCCGCACTTATGACACAAATATAAGCCCTCAGACTTATTGATATACAAATGTGCTTCATTGCCACGACTA
>CAYTUF010000017.1:0-2239 GCA_964441225.1 uncultured Candidatus Saccharibacteria bacterium
TTTGTTGTTTCTCGCCCTGTTACTTGAGACTGCAAGGAACGCACTGATGTACTCGGCTTATTTTAGGGTTGCGTCTATGCGCCCTACTTTTGGGAGGTTAATTGGTCAGGTTATTGAGCGCGGTATCGCTGATGGCTCAAAAGAGACGGTAACGGTTGGTTGGCCGGTTTTGCACAATCTCATAGAGAATGACCCCAAGCTATTCCCTGCTAGCCTACAACCCCATGTTCAGCCAGATGATTTTATGTTGCCTAACATTGCTTTGTTGGCTAACAGACTACCAGAATTAAAATTTTGGGAAGACAAGATATATGTATTGAGGTCGGACAATAAAAAGAGACTTTCCTATAATCTATTGGATGTCTTGATAAATGACCTAAATTCTTTAGATTATGTAGATAGTATTGATTGGTACGGAAAAAGTCGCTTGCAGGACGCATTATTTAGCCGGTATTTAGCGCACCGACCGTTGAGGCAAAAGACCATTAAACTTGATTGATTTGTTGTTATACTAATTATAGCCATAAACGAGATAACGGAGATAAAATTGTACCAGATTTGTATATCAGGAGCTGCTAGAGGACAAAGTGTAGAGGAAGGTAGAGAGTTGGCAATAAATGCTGGCAAGGCAGTAGCAAAGGCAAAGCTAACTTTATTAAGTGGGGCAACGGTCGGTTTACCAAATTACGCAGCAGAAGGTTATAAAGAAGCTGGTGGTCTAATAAGTCTTGGGCTTAGTCCGGCTTCGAGCAAGATTGAGCATGTTTTAAAATATCGGTTACCCACTAAAGCTTACGACACAATACTCTATACAGGGTTGAACTATGTAGGTAGGGATAATCTACTGATAAGTTCAAGCGATGCGGTTGTTAGCATTGGCGGTCGTCTGGGGACGCTCCATGAATTTACTATTGCTATGGAGATAGGTAAGCCGATTGGATTTTTGCAAGGCGCAGGGGGTGTTAGCGAACAGATAATGGAAATATTGCATGCGGCAGGTGAGAATAAAAACGAGACAGTATTTTTTAGTGAAGATCCAAATGATCTAATTAAGCAACTTGTTGACTATCTTGATAAGCGTAACGAACCCTACATAGATATATACAGACAAACTGGTTAGGAATTGACGACTTGATACAATAGATGTATCGATGAGTAAGTTTAAGTTGAAGAGTCCGTACCGACCCGCAGGTGATCAGTCTATGGCAATTGAGTCATTAGTGGGCGGAATTTCGCGTGGGGAAAAAGCCCAGACATTATTGGGTGTTACGGGGTCGGGTAAAACCTTTACAATGGCCAACGTTATCTCAAAAATTCAAAAACCTACACTTGTACTTTGTCACAATAAGACACTAGCTGCTCAGCTATTCTCTGAGTTTAAGCAGTTTTTCCCTGAAAATGCCGTCCATTACTTCGTTAGCTATTTTGATTATTATCAGCCAGAAGCGTATATAGCTAGTAGCGATACCTATATTGAAAAAGACTCTGCTATTAACGAGGAAATAGATAGGCTTCGCCATGCCGCTACGTCGTCGCTTCTTAGTCGAAGAGATGTATTAATTGTTGCTAGCGTTAGCTGTATTTATGGTATCGGTTCGGTTGATAATTATGGAAGTCTTGCTGTTCAAATAAATACGAATAAACCGTTCAAGCGCGATAAATTTATTAGGCACCTAACAGATATACAGTACAAAAGAAATGATATTGATTTTCATCGCGCTACCTTCCGCGTGCGAGGTGACGTAGTAGATGTTTTCCCTGCCAGCGAGGAGTTAGCGTACAGGATTGAGTTTTTTGGCGATGATGTAGAGAGGATTACCAAGATCGATCCTCTAACAGGAGAAGTTATATCAAAACTAGATTCTTTAAAGATTTTTCCTGGGAGTCATTATGTAACGCCGGAAGAAAAATTAAAATCAGCCATAGGAAAAATTAAGTTAGAGTTAGACGAAAGACTAAAATTTTTTAATAAAGAAGGTAAATTGCTGGAAGCTCAAAGGTTAGAACAAAGGACTAACTTCGACATAGAAATGCTAGAGGAGACAGGTTTTGTCAAAGGTATCGAGAATTACTCGAGGTATTTGACCAATAGAGAACAGGGCGAGCAACCAGCTACACTTTTGGACTATTTCCCGGATGATTATCTGATGTTCATAGATGAATCGCATATGACGATACCTCAAGTAAGGGGTATGTATAATGGCGATAGGTCGCGAAAGGAAGTACTTGTTGAGCACGG
>CAYTUF010000017.1:2249-14172 GCA_964441225.1 uncultured Candidatus Saccharibacteria bacterium
GGTTTTCGACTCCCCAGCGCGCTTGATAACCGCCCGTTGAATTTTATAGAATTCGAGAGGCATGTTAACAAAGTAATCTACGTAAGTGCAACACCGGCTGAATATGAGTTGTCAAAAAGCCCCCAACCTGTTGAGCAGATTATTCGTCCAACCGGCTTACTCGACCCTGTTATAGAAGTTAGGCCAGTAAAACATCAGGTAGATGATTTGATTGACGAAATAAGAAAAACTACTGAAAAAAAACAAAGAGTATTAGTGACGACTCTTACCAAGAGAATGTCAGAAGACCTAACCGAATATCTGACAGACCTAAAAATCAAAGTTGCTTATTTGCACAGCGAGGTCGAAACGCTGGAGAGAACCGATATATTAAGAGATCTGCGTCTTGGTATATATGATGTAGTGGTTGGTATTAACTTACTTCGCGAAGGGCTTGATTTACCAGAGGTAAGCCTGGTAGCTATATTGGATGCAGATAAAGAGGGGTTTTTACGAAGCGAGCAAGCTTTAGTGCAGACGATAGGCCGAGCTGCCAGACATCAAGAGGGCAGAGTGATTATGTATGCTGATGGCGTAACTGGCAGTATGAAACGAGCTATTAACGAAACGAATAGACGCCGAAAATTGCAAGAAGCTTACAATAAACGGCATAAGATTACTCCAAAGACTATCTCAAAAAATATCAACAAAGGATTAAGGGCCGATATCCCAGATAGTGAAAAGCCGAAGCTCGATCTTAAAAAAATACCAAAAGATGAATACAGGCATTTGGTTAGAGATCTTACTTCGCAAATGGATATGGCCTCAGCCAACCTGCAATTTGAGAAAGCTGCAGAACTACGCGACATTATATCTGATATAAAAAAGAAGATGTAGCTAAGCGACACCTAGATTTACGTATTGGAAGTCAACACCATCTAAATTATTGCCATTATCCTTTATTTCTTTTGCTAGGCGTAGTTGACGAGTAATGGCATCAGACATATCGCCGTGGCTAACAACACGTAGGTGCCCATTAAAGAGGCGCGCTAGTATATTTGAATCTAATTCTACGTCAACATTATCAAATTTTTTAAAATCTTTTTCCCAAATATGGCCCATACCCATCACATCATCTGGATAGCCAAGTACATAGCCTTTTGTCGTCTTGGGATCCATAAAATCTACGAATTTTCCGGCATCTCCATTTGTTAGGGCGACTGCGTTTTCGGTTGCGAACCTAAGGTTAGTATCAACGGTTTGGGGGTAATGCATCAAAGCTCTTAGGGGCATTTTAGCGAGATGATAAGCAAGAGATCCAGCTTCTAAAATAGGCATAGTCAGATACTTGGCGCTTGGCTTAAATGCTCGTGGATAACAGGGGGCTGTTGCACTAAAATAGAAAACGTTCAGACCATAGTCTCTGTCGCTTTGCGAAAGAGCTGTCATACCAAGAGCTAACATGGCTCCTCTTGATATGCCTCGCGCCTGAATGTTTTTCTGGTCTACCATATCATTTTGCTCAACAAGATACTTGCCTATCTTTAGGATGTTATGGGATGTTCTCGGCTGGGATAGAGGTGTCTCCCAGCTTAACTCACGGCTTACCAAGATGCTTGGAATACCACTTTCCAGTTCTTTAATTTGGTGATGGCGGTTATAGCCCTTATCGTCGTTAGTAATAAATGCAGTCGTCTTCAGAGACTGCAGGTCTATTTGTTGTTTGTGCCAAGATGGTTTAACCTCGTGTACTTTGTAGCGTGAGCCGTCCTCCATCTCGACTCCGCATGACTGTATTACTCCCAAAGAACGATCTCGGTAAGAGACATTTGGGGCTTCTACATCCCTAATATCGTGATCGAATTTCCACTTATCAGGAAGAAAGACCTCACTAGTTTGTTGTCGGGAGCTATTTATTTTTGGAAGTTCTTGGTCCATTTTTAACCCTTGATCTTAGGTCTTATAATAACGCATACAGTTTATTTAGCAATGTTTGCTACCTTGAAAATTAGCTGTTCGTCTGGTGGAAATGGAGAGTTTTTTATATAATAGTTTTAGAGTATGGCAAAAATAACTGAAGACGATATTTTGAAATTGGCTCATTTGTCCAAGTTAAAGTTGGATAAAACACAGGTAACTAGTTTTAGGGGCGACATCGACGAGCTTATAAAATACGTTGAACAACTAAATAGCGTAGACACAACGGGGCTAGAACCGACCGACCAAGTTACCGGTCTCACAAACGTCTGGCGAGACGATGAAGAGATAAATTATCAAGCAGAGCCAAAGGCATTGTTGCAAAATGCACCTGCTTTAGAAAGAAATCAGATTAAAGTAAAACGGGTACTAGGTTAGATGCATAAAAATAAGTGGTCATCTATTGCTGATATTGCAGGAGATATCAACTCGGGGGCATTTCGGGCTGTTGATATGGTTGATAGGTCGTTAGCTATTATAGAAGAAAATAAAGAGTACCAATCGCTAATTTCGGTGTTATCAGAATCTGCGCACAAAAAAGCGGTGGAGATTGATAGACGGGTTAAATCGGGTGAACATGTTGGTAGATTAGCCGGTGTTCCGTTTATAGCCAAAGATAACTTTTTGACTTTTACTGGCGAAACAACAGCAGCGAGTAACATATTAAAAAATTTCCGGGCACCGTATCAGGCTACAGCTATCAATAAGCTTGAGGCGGAGGGTGCGATTTGTGTGGCTAAAGCAAATTTAGATTCTTTCGCTCATGGGAGTAGCACAGAAAACAGTGATTTCTTTACGACAAAAAATCCATATGATAAAACGCGTGTGCCTGGTGGTAGCTCTGGTGGGTCAGCTGCATCAGTGGCACTCGACATAGCTCCTTTTGCTCTTGGGACTGACACCGGTGGCTCGATTCGTCAGCCAGCTAGTTTTTGTGGCGTTGTTGGGTTTAAGCCTACTTATGGGCTTATATCTAGAAGCGGAGTTGTCGCTATGGGGAGCAGTTTGGATGTTGTTGGCCCGCTAACGAGAAGTGTCAAGGATGCTGGCCTTTTGTTAGATATATTAAAGGGCAAAGATGAGTTAGATAGTACAAGTATAGAAAGTGAAAACGAGAATTTTTCCAAGCTCGACACCAAAGATTTAAAAGGTAGAAAATTCGGACTTGTAAAAGAATATATCGAGGAAGGGATTGATGCAGAAATAAAAAAGGCCACTCTTAGTAAGGTTGAGGAGATAAAGCGTACAGGAGGAGAGGTGGTAGAGGTTAGCCTGCCGTCATTGTCGCTCGCACTTGCAACATACTACATAATCTGTCCGGCAGAGGTAAGTAGTAATCTTAGCAGGTACGATGGACAGAGGTTTGGGTACTCTGATGGCAGGGCAAAAAGCTTAGATGAGAGTTACGAGATGAGTCGTTCTGTTGGGTTTGGCGATGAAACAAAAAGACGAATTATTATGGGAACCTTTGTCCTGAGTAGTGGCTATTATGATGCTTATTATCAAAAAGCGCAGATGGTACGTTCCAAAATAATCAGTGAGTTTAACCAAGCTTTCAAAAAGGTTGACTTCCTGGTAGGGCCAACTGCACCAACAACAGCTTTTAAGATTGGCGAAAATACAAAGGATCCTCTCAGGATGTACATGAGTGATGCGTTAACGGTCGGCGCAAGTTTAGCCGGTATTCCGGCGATTAGCTTGCCGAATGGGGAGTCACCAGTTGGGTTACCTATCGGATTCCAGATAATGGCACCAGCAAGAAACGATAAAAAGTTGCTAGAGGTTGCAAATATATTGGAGCGGAGAGAATAAATCAATGAATATCAATTTTTTTAATTCTACAAATCAAATGTTAGCTTCTGTTATTCTCGGCGCTATATTGGTTTTTGTGATAATTGGTTTAGCTATCAAGCTTCTTCGTGGACGTAAAAATCAAAAGTACTTTACTAAAAAATGGAAGGAACTCCAGCTCAATTGTAAAGATAAAGAAAATTGGGCGAAGGCTATTACCGAAGCAGATGATTTATTAGGAGAGGCTCTGAAAAGAGCGAAAATAAGGGGTAAATCAAAAAGCGAGCGTTTGGTTTTTGCGCAAAAGAAGTTTAGTGATAACGAGGAAGTTTGGATAGCGCACAAACTTCGTACCAAGCTTGATGATCACCCTAACACCACCCTCAAGAAAACAGACGTAAAGAATTCGTTGATTGCTTTTGGTAGAGCCTTAAAAGATTTAGAGGTTATGTAATATGAGCGATAAATATACTCCGACAATCGGGATTGAGTGTCACGTTCAGCTTAAGACAAAAACCAAGCTTTTTGCAGGTGTTTCAAATGTGGCTACGGATGCCAAGCCCAATAGCCTGATTAGCCATATCTGCCTTGGTATGCCAGGCGCGTTGCCAGTCTTGAACAAGCACGCAGTTGAGTTAGTGTCTAAAGCGGCTTTTGCTCTAAACACTAAACCCCAGAAATTTTCTAAGTTCGACAGAAAACATTATTTTTACCCTGACTTACCAAAAGGCTATCAGATAAGTCAGTTTAAGTACCCACTTATATTAGGTGGAGAGGTTTTGATTACAGTAGACGGACAGGAAAAACGCATCGGAATAACCAGGGCGCACCTAGAAGAAGATGCTGGCAAGAGCACACACCCCGCAAATAAAGACTACAGCTTGGTCGATTTAAATAGAGCTGGCACGCCACTACTTGAAATTGTCAGCGAGCCGGACATGCATAGCGCTAAAGAGGCAAGGCAATACGTAAACCAACTGTATTTATTAATGAAATACGCCGACATAACTGAGGGTGATCTTTATCATGGCAACATTAGGTTTGATGTAAATATTAGTGTAAGCGATAACCCAAAAGAGCTCGGTAATAGGTGCGAAATAAAAAACCTAAACAGCTTTCGAGCAGTCGAAAAAGCCGTAGAATACGAGATAAAAAGACAAACAGGGGAGCTTCAAAAAGGAGGGGCGATATCGCAGGAGACAAGGGGTTGGGACGAGGCTAAGCAAAAGACTTTCTCTCAAAGAACTAAAGAAGAATCGCATGATTACAGGTATTTTCCTGACCCTGACTTGCCACCTGTAATCTTAGACGATGAATTTATTAAGTCTCAATATGCGATATATAAAAAACGCAACTACAACACAATTTCAGAATTGCTTCTGGGAGCTGGAGTAGCGAGAAGTGACCTGATTATTTTTTTCGGCTATGGCCCTGAGTTTGTTGATTTTGCAGTCGACGTAGTCAAGACGAGTAAATCAAAAAATCTTGAAGCTAGTACGATTATTGACTGGTTGGTTAATATTATTCCACCAATCTTAGAGGACAATAGCAGTATTTCTAGATATCGAAATAAAATAGACGATCTTTTCGTGTTAGCTGGGGCTTTTCTTGAGAAAAAGATTAACTCGTCCAAGGTAAAGCAGGCCCTAAGCTCTATTTTTAGTGACGAAAAGTTTGATCTTGGATATTTTATTTCAAGTCACAGCGTTATCTCTGACGATAAACAGATTCAGGATATAATAAACAAAGTCTTAAAAGACAACCCCAAAGCCTTAGAGGATATTAAAAACGGCGAGATGAAAGTTATTGGTTTTTTGGTTGGCCAAGTTATGAAAGCGTCTGGTGGCAAAGTCGACCCAGGGTTAGTGAATAAAATGATCAAAGATCAACTAAAGGTTTAATAACCATGAAAAATACTACGATCGACAAAAAGCCAGTACGAAAAGCGGTAATAGCGGCCGCTGGATTTGGTACTCGGTTTTTACCTCAGACCAAAGCTATGCCCAAAGAAATGCTACCAATTGTTGATAAGCCGATCATACAATACGTAGTAGAAGCACTAGTGGACGCTGGTATAGAAGATATTATTATCGTAACAGGCTACCATAAGCGATCTATCGAAGACCATTTCGATGAAATAAGCGAGGCGCTAAAGATAAATTTACAGAGCGGTGATAAAGCTAAATTGCTCTCAAAGACTAATCATATTTCCGATATGGCAAACTTTATCTATGTTAGACAAAAGGGTCCATATGGTAACGCCACCCCCATAGTAAACTGTGCGCATCTACTCGAGGGTGAACCTTTTATCTACACCTATGCAGACGAGATTATTACAGCCCGACCGAATCATTTTAAGCAACTCATTAGTCTTTATGACGATCTAGGTAGCTCAATTTTGCCCTGTATCAAGGTTGATGATCCAAAGGCGTTTGACCGGTACGGGATCCTTGGTGGTGAAGAGTTAAAACCTGGGTTGATAGAAATGAGCAATATCATCGAAAAGCCAGGCAAAAAGAATGCTCCCTCAAACCTGGCAAGCGTCGGTGGCTATCTATTGACCCCCGAAATATTTGATTATTTAGATGTTGATACCGTTGGAAAAAATGAAGAATTTACAATCCAGCCCGCAATGAGACGAATGATAGACGATGGTATCAAGCTTTATGGTTGCGAAGTTAAAAATGCCAAATATTATGATACGGGCAATAAACTCGAATACATTAAAACGGTGATAGACTTTTCGCTAAAACATCCAGATATGCAGAGTGAACTGCAAAATTTTCTTGCATCCAAATTGTCTAAGATAGACCGATAGGTGTATAATAATCCCTACATATGGACAGTGTGTGGTTTGAAATTTTAGTTATATTTTTATCGGGTATTTTATTTATTTTACTAATCTTACTGATTATTCTTATTTATAAACTAATTAAAATAGCCGATTCACTCAAAAGGATTACAAACCATGCAGAAAGTGTAGCCGATAGAGCCGATTCCATTAGTAATTTTTTCGAAAAGACGGCTGCCCCTGTCGCCATCGTTAAACTTCTCGCTAGTTTGAGCGATTCTTTTGTCAAGAGATCTAAAAAAACAAGTAAGGAGAAAGATCAAGATGAGTAAAAAATCAAGAGATTTTGCAATTGGCGCAACAATCGCTGCAGGAGTAGGCTATCTGGTGGGTATCCTAACAGCTCCGAAGAGCGGTAGGCAGACAAGAAAAGACATCTCAAAAAGTGCAGCAAAAGCTAAAACAGAAGGCGAAAAGCAATTAAAAAAACTTCATAGCGAGATTAATGTTCTGTTAGATAAAGCCAATAAACAACTCGAAACCACTAAAGGCAAAGCTAATAAAGAATTAGCCCAAGCCATTAAAAAGGCCGATAAGGCCAAGCAAAAAGCTAGATTACTTTTGAGCGCGCTGCACGAGGGGGACGCCGACGACCCTAACCTAAAGGCTGTAATCTCAGAAATAAGTTTAGCAAAGAAAAATCTGGTTAAATTTATAAAAAAATAGTTTTCAAAAAGGGGCCAAAATGGCAACAAAAACTAAAAGTACTAAAACAAATTTAAAACCATCTGATTTCGTACATCTACATAATCACACCCAGTATAGTTTGCTGGACGGTCTAACAAAGATACCGGGACTAATCGACTATGTAAAAAATACCGGTATGGAGTCGATTGCTATGACTGATCATGGTTCGCTATCTGGTGCAATCGAATTTTATAAAGAAGCTAACTCCAAAGGCATCAAGCCCATCATCGGTATGGAAGCTTATATTGCTACGCGAACCTTAACAGATAAAGAGGTCGAATTCGATAAACAATATTATCATCTAATCATTTTGGCAATGAATAACACGGGCTATCAAAATTTGATGAAGCTATCGACCATTTCTCACCTAGAGGGATTTTATTATAAGCCTAGGCTTGATCGGCAGACCCTAGAAAAATATAACGAAGGCTTGATAGTGCTTTCTGGGTGTATCAATAGCGAATTTGCTGATGCTCTGCGGCAGGGTCGAGTTGAACAAGCTAAAAAAATAGCTAAATGGTACAAGGGAATTTTTGGCGATAGATATTATATAGAAATCCAAGATCATGGACATCCGGATCATCCAAGCAATTGGAAAGACCAAGAAGCTGTAAATAACGAAAGTTTTAAAATTGCCAAAGAGCTTAATGTAAAGACCGTGATAACGGGTGATGCCCACTATCTGAAAAAGGGCGATCAAGAAGCTCATGAGATATTGCTTTGTGTACAGACGGGCTCATTTTTAAGTGATGAGAACAGGATGAGTCTTAAGGAGTTTGAACTCCACGTAGCAGATCCTAAGGATATAATCGGGCGTTGGGGTAATTCTAATCCAGATAGCATTAAAGCCACCAAGGAAATCGCCGATAGGTGCCATATAGAAATAGAGCTTGGAAAAATATTAATTCCTAAGTTCCCGCTACCAAAAGGTAAACAGGAGCGAACTGTATTGCGGGAGTTAGTGTATCGGGGTCTGGCTTGGCGCTACGGCGGGGTTAAAGAGGTCAAGGCAAAGAAACTAAAAGTGTCAGAAGCAAAAAAGACGCTTTCGGAAGAAATTTTGGTTCGCGCCGAGTATGAGATCGGCGTAATAGATACAATGGGCTTTAACGGCTATTTTTTAATCATCGCTGACTTTATAAACTGGGGGAAAGCTAAAGGCATAGTCTTCGGGCCTGGTAGAGGCAGTGCGGCCGGTTCGATAATCGCCTATGCGTTACGGATTACCGAGATTGATCCACTGGCGTACGATTTACTTTTTGAGAGATTTCTAAATCCAGACAGAATAAGTATGCCCGATATCGATATAGATATTCAGGATAATAGGCGTTCTGAAGTTATTGAATATTGTATAGAAAAATACGGAAAATCTAGAGTGGCCAATATTGTAACTTTTGGGCGGATGGCAGCAAGAAACGCCGTTCGTGATGTTGCTAGAGTTTTACAAGTTCCATATGTGGAGGCCGATCGATTAGCAAAAATGATACCACCGCCAGTGCAAGGTCGGCATATCCCTCTTGCAAAATCACTCAAGGACAATAAAGACCTAGCTCATGAATATAAAAATAACGATACTGCCAAGGAAGTTTTTGATTTAGCTGTAAAACTAGAGGGGACTATCAGAAGTCACGGAGTACATGCAGCCGGTGTTGTGATAGCGCCGGACGATATCGTTAAGTTTACGCCACTCGAGATGGCCCAAAAAGGAGTAGTAGCTACGCAATATTCTATGGGCCCAATTGAGGAGATAGGACTATTAAAGATGGACTTTCTTGGCTTATCTAACTTAACAATCATAAAAAATGCTCTTAGGATTATTAAAAAACTATATTCTAAAGATATCGACATAGATACCATCCCCCTTGATGATGAAAAAACTTTTAAATTATTCCAAGACGGAGATACTACCGGAGTATTTCAGCTAGAATCGTCTGGCATGCGCCGATATTTAAAGGAACTAAAACCAACAGTTTTTGAAGATATAGTTGCAATGGTTGCGCTGTATCGTCCTGGCCCTCTTACTGCAGGCCTTACAGAAAAGTTTATAGCCCGAAAAAGTGGACAAGAATCTGTTACATTCGACCACCCACTTATGGAGAACGCCCTGCAAAATACCTATGGTGTTCTTGTTTACCAAGAACAGGTTATGCAGATAGCAAAAGATATGTGTGGATTTACTGGCGGAGAAGCCGATACGCTTAGGAAGGCGGTCGGGAAGAAAAAACGCTCTATGTTGAATGAGATGAAGGATAAAATCATAAGCGGAGCAATTGATAACGGGGTAGACAAAAAAATCGCTTCAAAATTCTGGACAGATATCGAAGGTTTTGCAGACTATGCTTTTAATAAAAGCCATGCAGCCTGCTACGGACTGATTGCCTACCAGACGGCTTACTTAAAAGCGCACTATCCAGCCTCGTTTATGGCGGCGTTGATGAGTAGCGATTATGATGATAATGATCGATTAGCCATCGAGATTACAGAATGTCAACATATGGGCATAGAAGTACTGGCGCCCGATGTACAAGAATCTTTTCACGAATTTGCAGTCATTGACAGAAAGGGGCAAAAACCATTAATACGTTTCGGGCTAGATGCCATCAAGAATGTCGGCTCTGGAGCCGTTGAGAATATTTTGCTCGCTCGTGAAAAACTGGGCTCCTTTAAAACCCTAGAAGAATTTTTGGGTAAGGTGGATTCGCGCATAGTAAACAGAAAAACGTTGGAGGCTCTGGCGAAGTCAGGAGCATTAGATAGTCTTGGTGATAGGGGGGCATTGGTAGAAAATCTAGACCTATTAGTAGCCTATTCGAATAATGCTCAAAAAGCATCTGCCTCGAGCCAAATTGGGTTATTCGCCGGTGAGGAAATTGATAATTTTTCTCCAAAATTACAAATTAGCAGTAGTACTGAGGAAATATCCTCGCGTCAAAAATTGAACTGGGAAAGAGAATTGCTTGGGATATATCTTAGCTCTCATCCGCTTGAAGATTATATAAATTATTTGTCAGAACAAGCCACTGTTCTTGAGGAAATTAAACCAGAGATGGATGGACGCAAGGCTAGAGTTGGGGGGTCGATAACAGAATACAAAGAAATTGTTACAAAAAAAGGTCAGAAAATGGCGTTTGTTAAACTGACTGATCTAACGGGTGAGATTGAGTTGATAGTTTTTCCAGGTTCTCATCAAAAAACTTTAGGACTATGGGAAATCGATAATATTATATTGGTCGATGGTCGGATAGATGGAAAGAACAGAGAAGGCGTAGCGACGGATGCAAAAATTATAGTAGAGGATGCCCGCGAAATTACACACGAACAAGCACTTAATTATCAATTAACCGGAAAGGTCAAAAAAACTCCAAAAATAACTACGAAACAGTCGGCTAAACGCACCTCGAAGGAGCTCCCTAATACAGAGAAAGAAAAAAGACTCTATATTAGAGTTGAGAGGTCTGATGATAAAAACCTCGAAAGGCTAAAAGGTGTGATAGATTCATCCCCCGGCTCTGTTTCGGTTGTGTTGGTGTTGGGTGAGAATGCCAACAAGAAAGCTATTAGGCTCCCGAATAAGGTTGATCCCAGTGAAGAGTTTTTAGGAAAAGCCAATGATCTATTTGGCTCAGAGAAAGTTTTATTTCAGTAGATAAATCCCGCCGTTTGGCTAAGAATAACTATCAGGGCTAGCAATGCTAAGATTGTCATGTCAAGCAGTGGATGCTTAACAATAAAGCGTTCGCTTATCCTTAGGAATCGTCTAATAAACTTAGCTCTGGCAATTAGTAAATAAACAATCAGTCCGCCAATTAATATCCCGGCAACGAACCCACTCCAGGGGGCTCTGCCTCCAGTTAGCGCCTGAATATAACTTATCTTGGAGGCCGAGTCCGGAGTTTCGTTATTCTGGGCCGAGACGGTAGCTTTAATAGGCGCAGGCTTGCCATACATAGCGACTACTATTGTTTCGGGGCCTTGCCCTTGGAAGTTATTTGAATTTGCAATACCAAAACCAACTTCCGAAAAATCTTTGTCGAGTATGTTTTCTCTGTGTTCTGTGGAGTTCATCCAACCAGCAACAGTCGAATTGCTGGAGTTGAACCCATAGGCTAAATTCTCGGCTATTTTGTAATATTTGTAACCAGTTTTATCTATAAATACCCAAGGTTCTTTTCCGTCTGGAGTTTTGTGTGACCAGTAGTTTTGTTTTGCCATATCTTCAGCTTTTGTTTGAGCTGCCCTATCGAGCAAGGTGTTATCAGTAAGCCTCTCTAGTTTGTGAGAGGTACGTTCTTTGTTAGTCTCTTTTAAGAGACTTCTAACATTAATATCACTAGCGACCCCAAGAACTTGTTTTTCTTGCTTGCTAAAACTACCACCAAGAGATAAAAACAGGCCAAACCCCAGTATTAGAAGTAGCGGAATATACGGTGCGTAAACTCTTAGATAATTTCTAGTATGACGGGGTGACCTAATTTGTTTTTGTTTTATTGGCATATTAATTTTCTAGTTTATATTGTACAGGGTATTGTTTTTATGCTCAAGGTTATTTTAAAGAGTAAAATAATATTATACTATTTTATCATATTAACATAAGCTTAATGAAAAGTCAATTCTCCGAGAGCTATAGCGCAGGCTGAT
>CAYTUF010000017.1:14182-16523 GCA_964441225.1 uncultured Candidatus Saccharibacteria bacterium
CTTTTCTGCCAAACATTGGAATTTCTACTACGCGATCCACCAGACTTAGTATCTCTGACTCAATACCTTCAACCTCTCGACCAACAATTAAAACAATCTTATTGCTCGCACGGAATTTGTTTAGAGCTACTGCGTTTTGGGCCTGCTCTAAGGCAATTATTTTATAGCCTTCTTTTTTGAGATCTGCTATTAAGGTGATGATATCTTTCTTTTGGCTCCAGTCGAGCGAGTCTTGTGCACCGAGGGCTGTTTTATTGATTTGTTTAGTTTGTTTTAATTGTATGTGGGGTAAGCGATTGTCTCGTTTGTGCTTTGGGTAGGGAGTATATCCCGTTAGAAAAATCTTTTTTACACCAAGTCCTTCACATGTTCGTAGTAAAGAACCCACATTGCCACAACTTCGAAGATTGTGAGCTATTACAATAATTTGCCGCATCAAATTATTATAAACTACTGATGCGTTTTGGCTCTAGCTATGGTTAAATATAAACATATGCAGGATCCAGCAAGAAAAAGTGAAGAGCAGGCTACCATGCGTCGAGCTCAGATTTTGGGTATGGCCTATGCTGATACATCGCTAGGCGATAAACAACTTTTTAAAGACATTTTAAGCAACGAAGAACTAGCTCGTTTAAAGGTTGTTCCTCTAAGGGTGGATGATCACAATATATCTATTGGGGTAACTAATAATACATCCCAAGCTACAATGCAGTCCCTAAAAGATAGATTCCCAGATCAAAACACTAAATTTTCACTAATTTCTGAGGGAGGCTTTCGGGAGTATATGCGTCTTTATAACCCTCCGAAGCAGATCGTATATCAGGATGTTCAATTTTCTGGTGAGGGGGATGAAGAATTATTTAGACGGGTTACCGAAACCCTAAATCAAGTTTTAGCCGACGACATATTGGCTTATTTAGTAAAACAGACTTATCAGCTAAAAGGTTCGGATATCCATATAGAATGTCAAAAAAACGCGGTTAGGATTCGATTGCGTGTCGATGGAGTGCTTCACCCAATAGCCGAGCTTGGTTATGGTAAGTATAAACAGCTTCTCTCATCTATTGCAATTGCTGCCAATGTCAGTACCGCCAGCCCTGACGCTCAGACAGGACACATAAACAAAGTTTATAAAATGGCAACCGGCGAAGATGTAACGGTCAACCTACGGGTTGAAACGGTTCCAACGGTTTATGGCTATGATGTGGTGATGCGTATATTTAACCTCAAAATGGAGCTTTTGACATTGGACAATCTAGGTCTAAGTGAAAATGAGAGAGCCAATGTAGATGATGTTATAAAGCATCCTACAGGTCTTGTTTTGATAGTCGGGCCAACTGGCTCTGGTAAAACAACCACACTTTATTCGCTGATTAATACGCTTAATTCTCCTGAACGTAAAATTATTACACTTGAAGATCCAGTTGAGTATTTTATGGAAGGAGTCGTACAGATACCTGTAGCTGGTGATAAAAACGAAAAGGGCTTCGCGGATAAACTTCGTGCAGTTCTTCGGCTCGACCCTGCTCAGCAAGGAGCTGGAGATCATGAACGCGGTGAAGTCCGGCAACATCGCCATGGGCAGCCCGGCCGGCGCCGCCGCCACCATCTTCCCCGAGATGGGCGCCTTCCTCGTGCCGTACCTCGTGCAGAACTACGAGCAGGCCTACAAGATGTTCAACGGGGCGATCGGCGACAAGCTCGATAAGCAGTTCCAGGAGAAGTACAAGGTCAAGACGATGTGCTTCTTCGACTACGGCTTCAGGCATTTCTGGACCGGCAAGAAGGCGATCGTCGAGCCGCGCGACCTGCGCGGCGCCAAGATCCGCGTGCAGCAGGCCAAGGTGTTCGGCGACACGATCAACGGGCTGGGCGGCAATGCCGTGCCGATGGCCTGGGGCGAGGTCGTCTCGGCCGCCAAGCAGGGCGTGATCGACGGCGGAGACCTGCCGATCGTCAACATGGTGGCGCTCAAGATCTACGAGGTCTCGAAATATTGCTCGATGACCTTCCACAATTACGGGCCGACCTTGAGCTGCATGAATCTCGGCGTGTGGGAGGGCCTCACCGACGCGCACAAGAAGCTGATGCTCGACACCAGCCGCGAGGCGCAGGGCAAGATCCGCCAGCTCACCGAGTCGGTCGACAATTTCGCCGCCGCCAAGAAGGAGCTCGAGCCCAAGGGCATGACCGTGGTCGAGGCCAAGGTCGAGGACTTCAAGAAGGTGGCGCAGCAGAAGATCTGGCCGGCTTACAAAGCGCAGTTCGGCGCACTGTGGGACGAGATCGAGAGCGTGAAGGCCTGAACGGGTGGCGCGCTTCATCGCCAACATTCCGCGCA
>CAYTUF010000018.1:0-661 GCA_964441225.1 uncultured Candidatus Saccharibacteria bacterium
TATCAACTGTCCTTGGAGACTTTATGGCCTGCTCTATGGCCGGTTTCGTGATCTCATGAAATACAATTCTTTTGGTAGTCTTTTCATCTAACCCCAGAGCTTTACAAAGATGCCAAGCGATAGCTTCACCTTCTCGGTCCTCATCGCTTGCTAGCCATACTTCGTCTACATTTTTGACCTCTTTTTTTAGCGCCGATATGACTTTTTTCTTGCTAGTAGGTATTTCATAGCTTGGCTTGAAGTTATTCTCTTTATCTATTGATAGGCCTTTTTCTGGTAAATCACGAATATGACCAAAGCTACTTTTGACCGAGTAGTCTTGTCCTAAATATTTTTCAATCGTCTTGGCTTTGGCGGGGCTTTCTACAATTACGAGGTTTTTTGGCATATTTCTTCTATATTATATACAATGTTAAGCTTTTTTATGGCTACTTTTAATACTAAAGCCTAGCGGTTTACGTTATTAAATGCAAGGACGTCTTATAATATCGGTCAATAATTATATAATTGCCCAAGTGTTATTCCCTGAGTTTTTTATGACACCCTTGATCTCGAGGATAGTTAGCTGTTGCTGAAATGTTAGCGTATCAAGACCAGATTTTTCTAAGAGCGTGCTGGCATCGACCTGGCCATTTTTTAGAACTTTAATTATCCTTGCTTC
>CAYTUF010000018.1:671-1654 GCA_964441225.1 uncultured Candidatus Saccharibacteria bacterium
ATTTGATCGATTTAGTTTCTTGCGAATCATGAATGTTTAGATCGTCTAAGATGTCTTGAGGTTCAAGCGCTACGCACGCCCCCGACTTTATTAATCTGTTTGTGCCTCTAGAGGAGGGGCTGTCGATAGGGCCAGGAACTGCAAAAACCGTTTTACCCATCTCTAGGGCAAATTCTGCGGTGTATAGGCTCCCGCTGTTTTCGGCTGCCTCTGTTACCAATAAAACGTCAGATAGCGCGGCAATTATACGATTACGAGCTATAAAAAAATATTTGTGGGGTCTTTCATCTTTTTCGTATTCTGACACGAGCGTACCGTTACTTAGTAAAATTTGGCGGGCTAAGCCTCGGTGGCTGGCTGGATAGATTGAGCCAAGCCCACTTGGCAAAACGGCGATTGTTTGGGATTTTTCTATGGTGCAGGTTCTGTGCGCTATGCTGTCAACACCCAGCGCCAGTCCACTAACTATAACCACGCCTTTTCTGGCTAACTGCCTAGCAAAATATTCTGTAGCCCGTCTACCGTATGAAGAAACTTTTCGTGAGCCTACGATGCCCACGGTCGGACTTTCCAGGAGGTTCTTTAGTGGTTCTCCTGCCGAGTAGAGTTTTGTAATATCTTGGGGGAGTTGTTTTAACCGCGCGGGGAAATCTTTTTGGTCTGGAGATAATATGCTTGTGTTTATTTTACGCATTTATTGATTTTTTATCAAGTTTATTAAAAAGTATTGACATAATGAAATATATTTGCTAAAATAGCAACTTGTTAAGTCAAATATGGCTTAATGTACCTTACATTACCCAATGTTAGATTGTTTTAGAGTGCGCCCCTGGGGTGCCAAGGCTATATAAGGTAGTTACCCTCCACCTAGTATATCTCAGTTCTGAGGTTTATCAGAACGCTCTAAAGCAAACTAACCCCTTTAACACAGCTAATGTTTATCATTAGTCGTAAATTACCCCATTTCAAGCGAGCCTAAATGG
>CAYTUF010000018.1:1664-16329 GCA_964441225.1 uncultured Candidatus Saccharibacteria bacterium
TAGCTTTAAGACACAGACCTTTATGTGGATGTTTGGGATCTGATGTTTCGCGGGGTGGGTTGAAGGGTGTTTCTTGGAGATAACGAGTTTGTCTCCCAAAATAGGGCTTCCAGCGGTGCCCACCCCCTCTGGAGGCTCTTTTTTGATAAGGGTATAATATAGATAAATATTATGAGTGAGTTTTACGAACCAACCACAGAACACGCTAAAGCTCTCCTGGAGCTAGTTCCCGATAATTGTCGTGGTTGTCATGTAGTTAACTATTTTTTAAGAAGAGCCGATCTGACAGCAGAGTTGCCTCAAACAGATGAGCAAATAAATCCTCGAAACGAGTTTCCCTCCCTGCTAGGAGGCTTGCCCATAGCACACTCAGAGTTTGGCTCCAAAGAGCCTACTCAGGTGCTCGAGCTACTGTCTCAACGAGCCGATATGAAAAGTCTTCAGGGTTGCCCAGGCAATATTAACCCTGAAGTCTGTGAAAGAGGAGATGATATTTATGGATTTTAGAGAAGGCAGAGTGATATTAACCGAACAGGAGCAATTAGCTTCCGGTTTGCCTAAAGTTATTTCTGATGAGACTTTAGGGATTTTATCTAAAGATGTTATAGACAGAATGCATACGCACAGTCTAGGGGTTAAAGAAATAGCAGAAACTATGAGCGCGCTCGGTATACTAAGCGTTATCCACGAAGAGCTTAATAAACCAGAAAGTTAATATTGGAGTATGAGGTAAATTATGAAGATCGAGGGTGAAAAAATATTTTTGAGTAAGACCGAACAAAGACTGACAGGCTACCCTAGCCCAATTGACAGGTCTGATATCGCAGAGATTAGTGATCAGTTACGGTACGACATGCAGAATATAGTAGACCTTCGGGCGGATGATGACTTGGATATGACATCGCGGACTAGGCTTGTTGTACGAGAAGCTCAGTTGGCTTTAAGAGGTGTATTTCTTAACAATGTCCAAAATAAGCTCGCAAGAGAGCGAGGGCAAACAATAGAGCAAGAATTGCAAGAGATTATTGAAAGAAGCCAACAGCGTGGAAGTTAAGGATAACGAAGTCAAGCTAACCCGCAAAGAACTGCGTATGATGGGTTGGCAGAAAAGTAGTAAATTGTTTATCGAAGATATTTCGAGGTGGCAAGATTATGATATTAGGCTTTTTGAAAAGTTAGTAGATAAACTTGACCCAGCCGAGCCTGTCATAGGCACCATGGAGGGTGCAGAACTGGCCAGGATCGAGAATCGGGCCAAAATATTTGGTGGGGCTATAGATATGTTCGTCGAGCAACAGATGGAGACCGTAGAGACAGGCTTGCAACAATTGCTAGAAAACAAAGAAATTAACTTATAAAAAATTGCGGGTTTCGCTAGTAATTTTTGCTTTTTGGTAGATGAACTCGTTAGCTATTATGCCAGCTCCTTTGATGACCTTTTCTAGATTTTTCTTATCCTTTGCCTTAAATTTGCCAAGCACAAAATCATAACTATCTATCTGTTCTGGAGTTTTTGGGCCGATACCTAGTCTGGCTCGCCAGGTATTGCCAACCCCATGTTTTATGAGAGATTTTATGCCGTTGTTACCGGCGTCACTACCACCCATACGGATGCGGATTTTACCGAAATCGACATCTATATCGTCATGAAGAACTAGGGTTTTATCGTCTGGCACGCGGTAGAACTTTTGTAGTGCTTGCACGGCCTTGCCACTTTCATTCATCATGGTGGTTGGTTTGGCGAGGATCACTCTATTGCCATCAATCTGACCAGTTGCCTCGTGGGCAAATAGATTTTTTTTATTTATCCAGCCAGAAAAGCTATATTTTTTCGCAAAATAATCTATGCTCATAAAACCGAGATTATGCCTAGTGTCAGTAAATTCCTTGCCAATATTACCCAGTCCGACTATTAGATAAGTTTCTTTTTCGCCGATAGTGTAGAGTGGTGTCTCATTATGGATAGGTTGTCTTTCAAATAATCCCATCAGACTTCTCCACCGTTCTGTCTTGCTTTTGAGCAAAGTTCAAAACTCTGCCAGAACTCTTGGAGCACTGCTGCGTTACTAGCTACTGTGCTCCTTCGCCGTACTCTTAGGTACAGCTCGATCCGTGCATCGCTCGCCCCTTGCATTGTATCCAAGTGTTGAAAATCTGACATTATTTTGTACTCCTGGTGGGGCTGACACCGTGCTTGTGCGGTTCATTTTTGTTGATAAACCAAAAACGAATAGCTGTACCTTCAAAATTATATACTTCTCTAAGAGACCTTTCCATAAAACGTTTGTAGCTCCAGTGTAGAAATTTGGTATGAGATCCAAAAACCTTGAAGCTTGGTAGGTCTTGTTCGTCTTCTTGGACGATATAATTTAGCTTTGGGGTGCGATTTTTTAGTCCGGCCGGTGGGTGTTTTGACACAGTATCTCTTAGCCAATTATTAAGCTCGCTGGTTTTAATTTTGGTCTGACGTTTCTTGTATATATCGAGCGTAAGCTCAAATATTTTTGCTACATTTTGACCAGTAACTGCGCTTGTAAAAACAAGTGGAGCCCATGGTACAAACGAGAAACCGCGGGATAGTAATGGCGCTATTTTGTCGCGTAGGTAGGGGTCTTTTTCTATGGAGTCCCATTTGCTAATTACCAAAATAAGACCTTTGCCAGCTTCCTTTATCATTCCGGCAATTTTTTTGTCTAACTGTACTTCTAACTCGTTCGCATCGACTAGCAGTAAACAAATATCGGCTTGTTCTATGGCCGACAAAGATCTGATAACGCTGAATTTCTCTATGCCTCGCTCTATGCGACCACTCCGACGAATCCCTGCTGTATCGAGAAGCTCGATCTCTCTGTTTTGGTAGCGAATTACGGTTCGATTAATATCTCTGGTCGTGCCCGCCCTGTCGGCTACAATTGCCTGTTGTTTTTTGGCGAGAGTGTTGAAAATAGCAGACTTGCCTACGTTTGGTCTACCTAGTATTGCTAATCTGATGCGACCATCGTCTTCGTCTAAGGTAACGTTAGGTAGGATTTTGGCCAGAAACTCTAAAAGTTCGTCTATTCCCCGGGCTTGGGTAACGCTTGTAGCAAAAATAGGTTTAATACCAAGCTTTTGTAAGTGGTCCTGGTTTTTTCCGCGGTACTTATCGAGCTTATTGGCAACTAAAAGTACAGGCTTACGACTTTTTAGAGCAATTTTGGCAACTCGTCTATCCTCGTCAGAGATTATCGCACCGACCTCGTTCATTACGATGATTACATCAGCACTATCGACTGCTTGAGCAATCTGTTCTTGAATTGTAAACTCAAAATCGTCCTCTGGGTCTTTTATGCCAGCAGTATCGACTAGCCAGAAATCTTTTTGCGTGCCTTGAGTGTCTAAAGATGCTTTTGCCATAATGCTATCTCGGGTTGTTCCGGCTTCTTTAGCGACTATGGCTTCTCGGCGATTTAAAATTGCATTAAACAAAGAGGATTTGCCAACATTGGCTCGGCCCACAATAGCTACTATTGGTAATTTTGCTCTACGCGTCATGTTGTAGCAGAGTTTGATTTTAAACTATTCATTATCTATGATTATACCTCTAATGCGAATATTGACAAAATTTTATATTGTTAGTAAAATACTGTTTAATTATGAATTTTGAGAAGGAATTACCAAGGCACCCACAGTTTCCTTGTGCTCTAAATATTAATGATTTGGAGCCAGGCATGGATGTGTCTGTTCTGTGTAGTGTTGGCAGAGTGGTTGTCTCTGGTGTCGTTGAACAAGGGCCTGACTATGATGGCGACGAATGGTCAAGTTTTACAATTACCGCGGGCGACAAGCAAAGTATAGATTTATCAGCCTATGAGATGGGGCTTGTCTGTGATAGACATGGAGATTGGTCGGCCCTCCACGTTGAAGAAACTGTCAGGTAAGACATCCTAGCCGACAATAAAATTACCAGGTTTTGGTATTTTCTCTAGTGAATATTCCCCAAAATGAGTACGATGGAGGCTAACTACACCAAGGCCTAGTGCTTTGAAAGTTCGACGGATTTGGCGATTACGCCCCTCGCTCATTTTTACTAAATATTTAGTTCTCTCGATAGCAGTAACTTTCAGATTACTAACTCCGTCATTTAGGCTTATTCCCGTGTCTAGCCTGGCTTGTTCTACTGGGGTAATTTTTTTTGTTAGGGTTACTTGGTAGATTTTTTGTTTGTTGAAACTGGGGTGAGCCAACCTTTGGGATAAATCACCGTCATCCGTCAGTAAGATTAGCCCAGAAGAGTCTTTGTCTAGTCGTCCAATAGGGTTGAGCTGGCGGTACTTGCTGGGCAGTAATTCGTAAACTGTTTTTGATCCTTGACCGTTTCTGCTACAAACATAACCAACTGGTTTGTTAAGAAGTAACAAAGTAGATATTTTGGTTGACTTGATGGTTTTCCCTGCAAAGCTAACCGTGTCATTGTCGGATACATTAATTCCTACTTGAGCAACCGATCCGTTAATAGTGACTTTACCGTCAACGATTGCTTTGTCGGCTGAGCGCCTCGAAAGTGTGGTAAATCTCGCCAAAAATTTATTAATACGCATCAAGATAATCTTAGCCTAGATATCTTTCGCTGTTCAAGTATAGTATCGGTGATTCCCTAAAGTGCGATGCTGTTTGGGTCTATTGCTTTGGTTGGTCCGGGATTCGGTTGAGGTGCTTGTTGGGGTTGAGGTGCTTGTGTTTGAGGGTCAGCGTTGGATTGCTCTATGGCTTCTTCTTTGGCAAGTAGTTCGTTAAAATCTGGTGTTTGCGTCGGTTCGTTAATGGGATTGATTATCTTGTTTTGATGCTCTGCATCTGTCGCAGGTGAGTTAGTAACAGGAGATGTTGTACCGGGTGCGTTAGCCTCGTTTGTTAATACTTGGTCAACATTTGGCCCAACCTCTTGTGTTGGCTGGTTCATCGTCGCTACCACCTCCTGGGGCGGTGTTGTTGTTTCTTCTGGGGCTGGCGTTGGTGTAGTGGCTTCGCTCGGTGGCGCTGGTAAAACTACCTCTGGTGGTGATGGAACTTCTTGGGGCGGTTCTACTACGTCAATCTTAGTTGGTTGAGGTGCCTCACTGTTAGTACTTGGTGGGGTCGGTTGTACTTCTGGTGCTTCGGTGGATGCTTCAGTACTAACGCTGGGTAGAGTTGACGAGGTATCGTTTGCTAAGCTTATTGGTGTTGAAGGCTCTGGGCTAGGCTGTGGTGCTGTGGGTTGGACCTCTTGAGCTACTTCAGCGTTGGGCTGGGTTGTAGGACTTGCGGGAACACTATCTTCTGCTGGCGCTTGAGGGCTTTGCTCGGTTGTTCCCAGAACATCTTTAACAGTAGCTACTACATCTTCTAGGGTAGCTTGAGACTTTACGAGGTATCTGTCTGCGCCGAGCTTTTCGGCTCTGGTTTTGTCTTCTACTTGCGATAGTGCAGTCATCATTATAACTTTGGTGTTTTTGGTTTCTGGCGCATTACGCAGAATATCTAGCATATCAAAGCCACTAATACGAGGCATCATGACATCAGAGATAATAAGGTCTGGTCTCTCTTTGACGGCCATTGCCAATGCCTCCTCGCCGTCTTTTGCTGACACTACAGTGTGACCTTCGGCTTGCAGACGAGCTCCGTAGATTTCTCGTAAATTATTATCGTCTTCGACGAGCATTATTTTTGCCATTATGTTGTTGCCCTTTTATACCTACATTTATACTTATAAAATACTACATTAATTGTATCACGTTTATGCTAATTGATAATTGTCGCTATCGTTGGTCCTTCCTTTTGTTTAAGTTGCAAGGCTCTGTCGGAAGATAATCTTGGTAAATTAATATAAAAAGTAGTCCCCTTGCCGAGAGTACTATCTGCCCAGACCGTACCGTTGTATAGTTCGACAATCTTTTTACATATAAATAAGCCCAGTCCAGTACCGCCAGTTGCACGAGTCGAGGTATTGTCGACTCGATAAAATTTTTGAAACAGATGAGGGACGTCTTCGGCTGGTATACCAGGGCCGGTGTCGGTCACTTTGATTTGTACAACTTCTTGATTACCGGTAATAGCTATTGTGATTTTGCCTTCGTCGGTGTATTTTACAGCGTTATCGAATATATTTGTTATGACCTCACGCATCCTATCTGGGTCGATTAAGGCATAATAAATTGGCGTGATTATCTTGCTATTGGTACTTGTGTCGATAATGCCACTAGAGTTTTCAAACTTGCTAGTGGCAAACTCCAGATCCAAGCCTTTTTTGCCGGTGATTATCTTGAAATCATCAACCATTGATTCTAGGTAAGAATTGAGCTCTACAACAACCGGATGGCTGCTAAGCCGACCATCCTCTGCTTTTGCGCTGGTCAGAAGGTCTTGAAACAATCGCCCTAGGTGTTGGGTAGATGAGTGAGCTTTCTCTAGATATTCTTTGGCTTTATCGTCGATTTTTGTTACATGATCATTCATAGCTAGTGCTAAATAGCCCTCTATAGCTGCGACTGGTGTGCGCATCTCGTGGCTGGCTGTGCTTATGAAATCTGCTCGTTGTTGCTCTTCTTTCCTCTCGGCACTAACATCTCGTATAACAGCAACTGCCCCAAGAACCTCTGGCTTGTCAGGCAGAGTTATCGGCGATATAACCAGAGATATCACCCGGCGTTCGCCGGCCCTGCCTATCAGGCTAACAACCTTAGAGAAAGTTTCTTTTTTTGTTAATACACACGACACAGGGTCTTGATCCAGTATCAGTTCTTTGCCGTCTTCGCTAGATAGCTTGATAACTAGTCGAGCGTCTAAGCCCAGGGCCTCTTCTATCGGCCATTGAGTTAGCTTGGCGGCCGAAGGGTTTATTAAGCTTATTTTCCCAGAAGCGTTAATGACTATTACCCCATCAGCAATAGAATGAATCAAAATCTCGGACTCTTTTTGTTTGCTACTGAGAAGCGAGTTAAGTTGCATCACCTTTTGGCTATCTTCATTGATGTATTGTCCTCTCCAGATAAAGAAGCTAATAATACTGGCAGCATACAGGCCACCTGTAACTAGTAACTCTTGGGCGATATCGTTTGACCGGAAAAGTGTCGGCAGGATAACAATTAGATATAAACTAACCAGGAGCGCCGCGCCAATAAGTGGAAAAACACCGACGATCCCAGACATCAGTATCATGATGTATAAAAGGGCTACAAACCAAGAGTGTACCCAGCCAGATAAGTTTAATAGGTTGATAACATTTGAAATCTGTATTAGAGAGATTACAAAAGTTGCAAAATTTAGCCCAAAAGCTTTTGTATGCTTAGCATATAGGGTAATACGGTAAAGAAGAGTTATTATGGCTAAGCCGATTGTTGGCGGTGCTGTGAGAGCGTACAGATAAGAATGTTCATTAATAAAAGGTACAAATATGCCTAAAAAGCTGACAATCAGTACGATACCAGCGTTGATAGTAATCCACCAGCTATAGCCGATATACCATCTTTTATCGACGGTTTCTAAAGTCATTACAAAGTTTGCCCACTCTTTAGTTTGTCAATCATTTAGTTTTTATTATATCGGGTAAACGCTTATGCTACCAGAGTGTTTTCTCTGGTAGCACTTTCGATGTATAATTGTTGTTCGTAAGACAAGTCTGGCCCCATCGTCTAACGGTTTAGGACACCAGGTTCTCATCCTGGAAATCGGAGTTCGATTCTCCGTGGGGTCACCATAAAAAAATCTCATCGTTTTATGAGGTTTTTTAGTTTTCAAAGGGGCTACTGGCTAGACGCGTTCAAGGAGGAGTTCGAAGTATTTACTGCCGGCAAAAGCTGGTATTTTTTGCCGAACAATTCCCTTGCCCTCTAATGAATTGAGCGAGTGCACCATAAATAGACCGTAGCGTTCGTTTATCTCGTCTATGGCTTCGGTTAGCCATTCTTCTTTGTTTTGCTGGTCAAACAGGCTGGCTTGGGCCCGAGTGGTTGAGCTAAATCCGTAACAAGTTATGCCGATGGTAGCTACCGGCAAACGCGGGCGTTGATTGAATAGAAAGAGTGCACGAGCGTAAATGTCTTTGTCTGTGTAAAAGCTAGATCTATGCATTTTGCGAGCTTGCCAATATTCGCCATCTGCCAACACCAGCCAAACTAAAATACCCCGAGCATCGACTTGGTTAAAACGGAGTTTTTTGCCAGTCGTTTCGCACAAATATTGAAACCTAGGCAAGATGAAAGCGTTATCGTTGGTGCGTTTGTCTAGTACAAACTGCCTGCCAATGTGCCCGAGTTTGGTCGAGCCGTCGTCAACCTCGTAGCCCCGTAAGCGTTGATACCAATCGTCGCCAATAACGCTTTTAAAAACTTGCCGACGAAGTGTTTCGGAGCTGGCATTTAAAAAGTCTGTAGGTGTAAAAATACCAACAGCATTAAGACGCGCTTGATAGTGGCTGGCAATACCGGTAAGGTCGGTTAGCTGGAGAGATTTATAGACACTGCGTAGGTTGTAGTGGTCTATCTTATCTAGCCCGTCTGGCTTGTGCAGGTTGGAAGCAGTTTTTGCCAAAAATCGGTTGGGGCCAATGCCGACATTTATGGTCATCCACCGACCTACTTCGCGCTTCATACGCTGTTTTATCTCCATACCAATGTCTTCTAGGGGGCGTTTATTTATGAATTGGCGAGTATCGTGAAAGTCGATAATGCCTTCGTCGATACTTTTCATGACGACATCTGGTGAGTAGCTTTTCATTATCTGACAAAGCTTTTTGTAGACATGGTGGTATTTGGGTGGGTCGCTTTCTAGTATGACAAGGTTGGGTGCGATAGATCTAGCTTCGATAAGCCCCATACCGACTTTTATGCCAAGAGATTTAGCCTCATAGCTGGCGGCGATCACACAGCAGTTTTTTGAGATACGGTTTGTGACACCTATTGGTTTACCTCGCAGGGACGGCCTGGATTGTTGCTCTATGGTGGCAAAGGCCGAGTTGAGATCGATGTGCATCACTAGCGCTTCCTCTTGATTGACTTGAAGTTTGTCCCCTCTCGCGCTAACTGCAGTATTAGAGTTCATGGCTTACTCGCTTGAGGCTAGTTTGATGTTTATTCTTGAGGAGAGGAGGAGAGATGTACTGACGGTACATCGACCCGAGCACCGCAAAGAAAAACGACAAAATAGCCCAAGAGCGCCAGCAGAGTTTCTGGCTTTGCCAGAAAGCAGGTTGGCGTGGTGTGTAAGTCATGGCTTTTGGTCTCCGCTGAGCATGGCTACCAAAGTCCAAGTTAGCATTTCGGCATCAAACTCGAGGCGGTAGTCATTTGTGCCGTCGCTAACATCAAAAATATGCACCATCCGGTGTCCTTTGCGGGTTGGGTGCCTTAACCCCAGTTCTGTAAAAACTATTTCTTTTTTGCCCCAGCGCATTTTGGCAGGCATAACTAAAGAACTCGGATCACCGCTTGATTTAAATATTGTTATAACTTCGATTCGATCGTTAACTTCTAACATAGCTAAACAACTCCAACATATTGCACCGATCAGACTGCCAAACAGCCAAGCTGTTTGTCTGCCTGCCCTCTTGGGCCTATATGTGATTTTTCTCTGCGATATTCACTTCACCGTACCTCTTTGTACGGCTTGTTCCATTTCTCGAGAATAAATAACATCTAGCATCCAAGTGCAAAATGTTTAACATTTTATGGAACGGACTAATTTGTGTGTTTCCCCGGATAGAGTTTTGTCAGCCCGTTTTAACTGAGCTACTCCCTAAGAGGAAGAGTTGTTTAATGCAGGTTGGCAGGGACCGTAGTTATGCCACCTGTATAGATTATAGCACCGGTTTTTTATTTGTAACTAACGTCGCCAGCTGTAACAAGCGTGATCCAGGTTTGACCAGGGATTAGACGAAGCGATTCGCCCTTGCTGTCTAGGAATTGGAATTGACTCTTAGAATCTTTTTTAACCCAGGTACCTTTCTGGACTGTCCCATTTTGGAAAACCCACATTTTACCTTTGCCGCTGGTTTTGTAAACAGAATAGATACCGTTTTGTGAGTACCTCATTTCTAGAGCAATGACTACTTTAGGCGCCAGTTGTTTTTTGGATCTTAGATCCATATGGGGTTCTCCACCCTCAAAGCGCAAATATCTATTATTCTTGAGGTCGTATTTATACATTACGTCGTATAGATAACTAGACATCCGGAAGTTTATTTTGTTAACAGACGCAGTTTTGACCGCTAATTCTGGTTTTCTTTGGTAGCTTTTGAAATCGGTCGCTTTATAATTTCGTTTTTTGGCAGCTTTGTCGAGCGCTTTCATAGATGTATATAAATTGTGAGGTGCGTATCTGCTGGCGATTCTTTGAAATGCTTCGGCGTTTGCCCCATGGTCTAAATCTTGAACATGTTCTTTGGCAACCTTGGCTAGACCAGCCCCACTTCCACCGGCGTGGACAAATACAGGGTTAAATGGGCGAAACAGATCAACGTAATATGGCCTAACAGAGCGTACAGGGCCAATGTAGTCTGGTTGGGATTCCAAAAACAGAGCATTAAAGCGAGTTATTCCACCTTCGGCAACTGCCTCAAAAACTATTCCGGCATCACGCAAGCCTGACTGAGGACGAGCATCTGGGCTGTTTTCTATCATTATTGATGTAACATGGCGCTTATTTAGGTCTTTAGGTATTTCTACCCCTGTGAGGCGTGATGGCTCGGTAGATTTTTCCTCGACTATAGCCTGTGGCGGTTGAGGTTGCCTTCTATTAAAATAATTTTTTAGCGCATAAGCTCCCCAAGCTCCGAGGATTAATAAAACTGTGGCAATAACCGCGCCAATAATCTTTTGTTTTTTAGTGGTTGGCCATAGTTTCATGCCAAGCTCGGTAATTTTATGTTTAATGCTTTTAATATTCATATTGTTATTGCTACCTGTGCCCACATCAGTTTTATCAGGTTCGCTAGAATCTAGGCCAGAAGCTTCGGATTCTTCTGGTTTATCCTCTGGAATATCTGGTAGTGGTATATCTTTTAGTGCGTCTTTTTTATTTTTTGTTTGCCCATCCTCTTTGGGGGGCACTATATCAACCATAGGAAATATTTTATCATAAAATTAAACACGAGCAATTTGTTGGTCAATGCGAGCTAAAACTTTTTCTCGCCCGAGAACAGCTAGCGATGGAGCGAGTTCTGGGCTGGCAGGGCTTTGGGTGGTGGCTATACGAATTAGGCTAAAAAGTACTGCTGGTTTTTCGCCCGTTTCTTCAAGTAGGTTATTGAGTCGCTCCTTTAGGTTTTCTACCGAGAAATCGCTTTGCTCTAAGGAGCTTTTTGCCTTTTCAAGCAATTCTTTTAACTGCGCTGGATTGTATTTTTTGAGTTGCTTGTGCGTGCTAATTAGCTCTGGGTTTATAGGTAAATCGACAAAGAAAAACCGGGTGAGTTCGGGCAATTCTGCAAAATATTTTAGGCGCTCTTGAACGAGCCCCAACACTTCTTTTTTGTATGCTTCACTGGAATCTTGGGCTTCTTCTGGCCAATAGGCCTGTACTTTTTTGTATAGGTCGCTTAATGATAACTTCCTGATGTGGGCGCCACTTAGCCACAGCAATCGTCGTTCGTCAAAGTGCGCACCACTCTTGCCTACTCTCTCCAAACTAAATTTGTTAATAAGTTCGCTGACAGAGAAAACTTCTTGTTCTGTACCGTCGTTCCAGCCCAGTGTTGCAAGAAAATTCACCATTGTTTCGGGCAAAAAACCATCTTTTTTGTATTCTAAGATATCTTTGGCGCCGTCTCTTTTGCTGAGCTTTTTGTTGCCATGCTGATTCATAATGTGTGGGATGGTTGCAAAAACAGGCTTGTCTATACCGAATGCTTCGTAAAGGTTGAGGTAGCTTGGCATGCTGGCCAAAAACTCTTGTCCGCGGATAACATGGGTAATATTCATCTCAAAGTCATCAACAATGTGGGCAAAATTGTAGGTTGGAAATCCATCCGACTTTATCAAAATAAAATCGTCGATGACCTCTGGCCCAGTTGCAAGGTCTCCCATTACTTCGTCGTGCCAGGTGTAATCCTTTGGGTCAGACCGAAATCGCAGGGCGGTAGAACCATCCCATTTTGGTGGCTCTTCTGGGCGGTGGTTACGGTACAAAAATGGCTGTTTGGTTTCTCTAGCTTGCTCGCGGAAAGATTGCACTTCTTTGGGCGAATATGGGTCGGCGTATGCCCTGCCCGAATCGATTAGTTTTTGGGCGTATTGCTTGTATGTTTCTAGTCTCTGGCTTTGGTAGGTTGGCCCTTCGTCCCAAGCCAGTCCGAGCCACGCCAGGCAATCTTGGATATGCTGGGCGCTACCCTCTACTTCTCTAGCCTGGTCGGTGTCTTCGATGCGCAAGATAAATTCGCCACCGTTTTGTTTGGCAATTAGCCACGCAAATAGCGCTGTACGCACGCCACCAACATGCATAAAACCTGTGGGGCTGGGCGCAAACCGAGTTTTAACTTTCATTAACAATATTGTAACAGATTAGAACTTCTTTCGGTGCTCCCGATTTCATCGGGGCTTCCCCGACCACCCTTTTTGCTAAATCAAAAATGGAATAATTTGATTCTTTATCTAAAGAATATTTAGAAGCTGTTGACGATTCGTCGGAGTTGATCGGAATTTAGCTGGGAGTTGCCTTCGATTTTGTATAGAACTCCGCCGTCTACCCATGATGCGTTAGAATTGTCATACGTATAGACCGTCTTTCCTTGTTCTTGCCAAACTTGCTTATCGTTCTTTTCGCCCAATTGATTCTCTAGGGTTTCACTAGACCAGTTACTTGCAACTTGAGTTATTTTGTACTGTCGGTCATCTGTTCGAGATTTGAAAGATACCGCCACCTTGCCAGGTTCGGACTCAATTGGCCCAGCCAAACTAAAGCCGGCTGGATTATACCCTGGTAAGTGAGCGGAAAAACCAGCTTTTGTAGAAGCAACTCGCATTTCTATTTTATTGGCGTTTTGATACCCAAAGAAACCTACGAGCAAAAGTATTGCCAAAGAGCCAGCCAGTGCGTTTATTTTTTTGCTTCTAAAGACTTTTCGCTTTTTTTTGCTGACGTATTTGTTGAGGTGTGTAGACGCATCCTCGATAGCTTTTTCAAAACTTTCCAAGGTCGGTTCGGCTCGTTTAACATTTTGAGCAGTGGCGGATTTTAGCTTTATATTGCTACGTGAAGGTAAAGCCACGTCCATTTGGGTTACAGATTTTGTGAAAGTGCCAACTCTTGTAAAACGACTTATTTGTTTACTACGGCTAATGGACCTAGCTTTTTTTAGTCTAGCCACATATGCAACATCCTTAGAGGCAATTTTACTATCGCTGATACCTTGGGTATTTGCGTTGGGCTTTTTGAGGCCGGTGCGTTTTAAGGTCTGGGCTTTTTGGACTTTCTTGTGATGGGCGTTGGATTTGTTTGCTTTGACGTGTGCTTGGCGACTTTTAACGCTCTTGGAGCGTACGACTCCATCTATAGCTACACCGGGTACGGACTTTTTGGAGGTAGAGCTACCGCCCAGCTTTTTGCCAGTACTTGCGTCGTAGCGTACGCCGTTTATCTCGATTGAATTTTTGCTATTACCCAACTTGTTCTTACCCTTAATAAAGATTAAATTTCAGGTTTCTGGTTTGTTTCGACAATAATAGTTTACCCCTCCTCGTGCTTCTCGTAAAGACTTTAGTATATACTGGTGTTTAGGATGGATTTTCTTGACCCGAGAAAGAAACGCATAAACTCTATTAAGTTAATGATCGGCCACACATTGATGGGTCTTGTTGTTGTGATTGGCACGTATCTTTTGGTGTTTCAGGCGTATGGTTTTGACGTGGATAAAAAAACTGGTGAGGTATATCAAAATGGATTGGTTTTCCTCGACAGTGCACCGGATGGCGCGAACATAACCATTAATGGATCTCTGCAAAACGGTAAAACTAACCGACGCATTGCTCTACCCGAAGGATCATATAAGGTTGAGATAAGCAAAGATGGTTATCGATCATGGGCTAAAGACATCACGGTAACTGGCGGTAAAGTGGATTATTATCGGTACCCAATGTTGATACCCACCGAGTTGACTACTAAAAGAGTTGCCCAACTTGATGCTAAGCCAGCACTTGTTTTAAATAGTCCTGATAGGCGCTACGTTTTGGTCCAAAACGCTGATTCGCTAACGAGTTTTACTCAGTATGATTTAAATGATTTAAAAAGTTCAATTTTTTTTTCATTAGTTTTATTTTATAAAATTCAATTGTTTAAGAAAAAACAGAATTTTATACTTTTGTAATCTGTAATAAATTATTTTAATATTCAAAACAAGACATCCAAATTGTCAAATTGTATTTCGTATTAATTTAATTTATTCATTGAAATATTTTTTTAAATAATTTTACACTATTTCTCTACGATGAAACCGATATTCAGAAACGTATATATATATTTTAATAAAATATTTTGATCATATGATGTGGAGTTCTGGGACGAATATATAATTTATTGAGCAATAACTATAGTGAATTAACTTTGTCCAATTTATTTAATTCAATAATTATTGCTCTCTTTTTGAAGCATTTTTATAATATTATATTAAATACATATTTCAATATGTTTATAAATTCAATTTTTTTATGTT
>CAYTUF010000019.1:0-12265 GCA_964441225.1 uncultured Candidatus Saccharibacteria bacterium
GGCAACTGGAAAATGCACTTGACGCCCTCTCAGGCCAGTTTACTATTAGAACGATTACAAAAGACAGTAGAGGCTCACCAAGACATCGAGATGGTGATAGCGCCAAATTTGTTGTCCCTGCAACCTCTAAGTTTGCAGTTAGATAGACGGCGTTTTCGTTTAGCTACGCAAAATGCCTACCAAAAAGACGAAGGTGCCTTTACGGGCGAAGTTTCTTTCTCGATGCTCAGGGGGCTAGTTCACTACGCGATTATTGGACATTCTGAAAGGCGGATTTACTTCGGTGAAAATGATAAAATAGTTCAAGAAAAAGTTTGTGCATCAGTTCGTAATGGTATTACACCAATCTTGTGTGTCGGTGAAAATTCTGTTGAAAGACGAGCTGGCGAGACAAAACAAGTATTACACGACCAAGTGACCAGCGCGTTAAGTGGTCTAACAGCCGAGGAGGTTGGAGAAATGGTGATAGCTTACGAGCCAATTTGGGCAATAAGTACCTTTGGAGGTGAGCTTGCAAAGCCTGACAACGTTAAGATATCGATGGATTTTATTAGGCGTCAAGTAGCTGAACTTTATGGCAAAAGGGCTTCTGAAGACATCAGAATTTTATATGGGGGTAGTGTAGATGACAAAATTATTACTGGATATCTAGAGTTGGCTGGTTGTGACGGTGTATTGGTCGGTGGAGCCAGCCTAAATGCGGACAAGTACGCTGGTATGGTAGAGGCTGCCTACAAGCTAAATAGAAAGAAAGACAATAATGCCAAAAAAGATTAAAGCCGACTCGCCTGATGCACCAGATAAAAAACCAGAAACAAAAAAAGTTTTTGATGTATCAAGCCCTGGTGAGACCGAACCTAACGCCACGTCTCGTCCTGTCATAATTGGCCATAAACCGATGATAAAAAATGACCCAATGGTTACAGAAGATACCCCAAAGGATGAAGATGAAAAACCTAGCGCACCAACTTTAGGTAAGCCTCTTACCCTAAAACCGATAAATCGAATCGATGTCAAAGACGATAGTAAAAACGCAGAAGAACTTTCATCTGAAGTTAAATCAGAGAGTAGTACAAGTAAAAATGACGAACAGGAAGTGAAAGACGACGTAAAAGAGTCCGCTGAGCCGGCTGAAGAAAGGCCAGCTGAAGATGGTGACAAGGTCAATGAAAATGAAGAAACGGTAGAAACTGATGATGTGGCTAAAATAGAAACTCAAACGGAGGAAGGTGCAACCCCGGAGACAACCGATGAAGAAACTGATAATAACCCTGCGACCACCGATGATACGAATACACCAAAAACAGAAGATTCTGAAATAGAGGGCAATAAAGAGGCAGACCAGGGCACGGCCGTCGAAAATGAGTTAGCTGATCAAGTTAGTCAGAAAAAAGAAGATAAAGAAAAGCAAGCTAAACGAGCTAAAGAACTCGAAAAGGTAAATAGTTTAGTCGAGAGTAAAAAATATTTTGTAAAAATTTATCAAGGTCCGGGCGGAACTAGCTACCGAGTTTGGACTATTTTATTAATATTACTAATAGTAATTGCCATTGGCGCTTATCTTGGTATCGATGCTGGGCTAGTAGACATTGGCGTAGAGTTACCATTTAGCTTGGTCTAGCTGGTAAATATTACATTGGTTACGCTTGGTATAATATAAAGGTGACAAGTTTAACTAAAGGGCTAAATCCGGAGCAAAAAAGGGCAGTAATCTCGACCGAAGGACCGCTCTTAATCCAAGCGGGAGCTGGCAGTGGCAAGACAAAAACGTTAATTCACCGCATAGCGTATATTTTGGCCAATAAAGACGTAACTCCTGTGAATATTTTAGCAGTTACGTTTACCAATAAAGCCGCCAGAGAGTTAAGAGAGCGGTTGGCCAGGCTACTAGGTCGGGACGAAGACGATAGATCCTTAGCCCCATATATTGGTACGTTTCATAGTATTTGCGTTCGGTTACTAAGAGTAAGTGGTGATTGGGCTGGCGTTCCAAAAAATTTTATAATCTATGATGAAACCGACAGGCTTTCTGCTGTAAAACAAATTTATAAAGAACTTAGTGTAGACGAGAAACAATATCCAGCCAGACAGGTTGCTCGTATTATTAGTAGCGCCAAAAACGAGATGGTATCACCTGAAGTTCTTGCCTCGACTGCAAGTAGCCCCATTCAAAAGGTCGCATCCAGGATTTATCCACTTTATGAAAAAGCTCTAAAACAAGCTGGTGCTCTAGACTTTGACGATCTAATAAATAAAACAGTTAACATGTTAAGTGTTTCCGCTGAGGCAAGAGATAAATGGCAGAAACAATTTCGCTATATCATGATAGACGAATATCAAGATACGAATTCGGCTCAGTATAAACTGGTTAAATTATTAGTTAACAAAGATCAAAATATAGGTGTTGTTGGCGATGATTGGCAAAGTATCTATTCTTGGCGAGGTGCTGATTTTACAAATATCTTAAGATTTGAAAAAGATTATCCAAAAGCTACGGTTATCAAGTTGGAACAGAACTATAGGAGCAGTAAGAATATACTTGATGCATCCCACAAGGTAATTAATAAAAATACTAAACGGTCCGATAAACAACTTTGGACTGCTAGTGGTGCTGGCTTGCCTGTACAGATTATATCTACATCTAGTGAACGAGCCGAGGCCGAGACAGTTGCTCGTAGGGTGATGCGTGCGGTTGATTCCGGGTCTAGAAAATATTCAGATTTTGCAGTCCTTTATAGAACCAACGCGCAAAGTCGTGCTGTAGAGGAGGCTTGTTTGCGCATGAGCGTTCCGTACAAAATATTTGGTGGGCAACGGTTTTATGATCGTAAGGAAATTAAAGACATTGTGGCGTATCTAAGGCTTATTTATCAGCCAGCTGATAAGGTGAGTTTTGAAAGGATTGTTAATGTCCCTTCGCGGGGTATAGGTAAAACATCTTTGAGTAATTTCTTTTTATGGCAAGAAGCAAATGATCTATCCATAAAGGAAGCACTAGAGTCAGTAAATGATTGTCAGGGGCTTACGCATAAGGCCAAGACTGCTTTTGTTGAGCTATCGACCATATTGACGGATCTACGTGCCCTAAGCAGTGAAGTCAATGCAGCTACCCTGATAGACGCCCTGCTAGATAAGACCAGCTACATTAGTTATTTGGAGGAAGAGGGAACGATCCAGAGTGAGACTCGTATAGAAAACGTTAGAGAACTTTTAAGTGTCGCCAAAGAGTACCAAGATGCGGGGTTAGATGACTTTCTAGAAGAAGTAGCGTTGGTCTCTGACGTAGATAGAGCAAGCGTTGGGTCAAACTATGTAACATTGATGACCCTTCATTCGGCTAAAGGGTTAGAATTTCCGGTGGTGTTTATTATTGGCCTAGAAGAGACTCTGTTGCCTCATTCACGAGCACTTTATGAAGCTAGCGAAATGGAAGAAGAACGCAGGCTTTGTTATGTCGGGATGACAAGGGCGCGCGAAGAGCTTTATTTAACTCATGCAACGCAGAGAATAATTTATGGGGGTATGCAACATAACCCACCCTCTCGCTTTTTGACAGACATTGATGCTCAACAAACTGATTTAGAATCCACGCCATTATTTACGAACCTAAAAGAACCTCAATATGTCTTGGAGTTGTCAGAAGGAGAGAGAGTGGAGCATAAAGTCTTTGGTATGGGTACAGTAATGGAGATTGATAACGATATGGCAGTAATTTACTTTAAGGGTCGAGGTGCCAAAAAGCTCAACATTGCCTTTGCGCCACTTAACAAGTTGTAGCTCTCAACCTGGCTAGCCCAAAAGATATCGTATTCGTGTTAAACTGTTAGTCAGACTTTTCATTGAAAGAAAAATTACTGCGAAGAGTCAATTTATAAATGATAGGCACTAAATACAAATTAGATAACAAGATACCTCGTATCAAAGAAGGGTTATTTTCGCGTAGTTGGCATAAGCATCCTTTTGCCATCCCAGTCTTTACATTAATTTTTTTGAGTATCGCAACTTTTCTAGGGTTTATTTTTTTTGGTGGGCAGACAGTAGCCCAGGATGATAAAAAAATTGTCAATCTTTACATTGACGGTCAAAAAGAAACCATCCCAACGCGTGCAAAAAGTGTGCGCGATTTGTTATCAAGGCTGCACATCGAGCTAAACAAACAAGACGTCGTCGAACCTGCTGTCGATGCGCCGATAACTGGCGATAATTTTAGCATAAATGTTTACAAATCTCGTCCAGTTACAGTTGTCGACGAAGACGGCAAGGTGGTAGTAGGCAAAGTTGCTAATCGAAAGCCAGCTGACGTAGCAAAAAAGGTGGGCTTTAAGATTTATCCAGAAGACGTAGTTACGGTAGATGATCCAGATAGAGCTCTTCAAGATGGGGTTATCGGTGAGAAGATTATTATCAAAAGAGCATTACCGGTTAAACTTAGTTTATTTGGAAAAACATTTAGCATCCGCACGCAGGCCGAAACCGTTGGTGATTTAGCAAAGGAGAGGGGGATTGACTACGCCGGTAAGACTATATTTCCCGCCCCAGAGACAAAGTTGAAAGCCGGTAGCTTGATTGTTATTACTGATCCCGATAAAAAGGTTCAGGTTGTAGAGGAGATGATAGAGCCAGACATAAACTATGTTGATTCAACCGATCTTGATGTCGGCCAGACGGAGGTTAGAGACCCGGGTGCGCCTGGCAAGAGAGTGGCTATTTATGCGGTTGCTAAAGACGGTACGAAAACATTTTTACAGCAAATTGTTGTCATAGAATCTCAGGCCAAAACTGTTGCAAGAGGTGTCAGGACAGCTGGCTTTAGCGGAGGTTTTGACGCAGCATTATCGCGGCTAAGGAGCTGTGAAGGTAGCTACACAAGCAATACTGGCAATGGTTATTATGGGGCTTATCAGTTCAACGTTGGTTCATGGCAGGCTAACGCGCCAGCGGCGTATAGAAATACTTTGCCGAGTGACGCACCTCCGGGTGTGCAAGATTTAGCGGCAGCAACATATTATCGAAAAGCAGGCTGGGGGCCATGGCCGGCATGCAGTAACTCGCTGGGGCTTCAGGACGTATACCGCTAAAAGCTGTTAAAATTAAGAGCGATGAAGTACACAAAGGATTCTTATAACTATCTTATCGTTCTAAAAAAAGGTGAACGACTTTTTGAGTCATTGATTGCTCTTGCCCAAAAAGAAAATATAAAAACAGGTTGGATATCAGGTATTGGCGCGTGCTCAAAGGCTGAGATCGGTTTATATAACCCGAAAACCAAAAACTATAACTGGAAAGTTTATGATGAGCAATTGGAAATTTTAAGTCTACAGGGTGATCTTACGCAAGACGAAAAGGGACAGCCTATGTTGCATCTTCACGGCGTTTTCAGCGACAAAGATTTTAACAGCATTGGTGGGCATATCAAGGAGTTGGAAGTCCTGCCAACCTGTGAATTATTTGTGCATAGCTGGTTTTCTGACTCCGTCAGCCGTAAGTTTGATGAGGACACCAACTTGAAATTACTTCAACCATGAAACCCAAGAAATCCCTTGGACAACATTGGCTTCATGACAAAACTAGCCTAGAAGCGGTTTGTGATGCAGGTCTGGTCCACGAACACGATACTGTACTAGAGATAGGCCCAGGCTTAGGTACTCTTACAGAAGTTTTACTTCAAAGGGCTGGTCGTGTGGTTGCAGTAGAGTTTGATAGCAAGCTAGCTGGTAAACTTTCACTAGAAAATAAATCGCCACACCTTCAGGTTGTCAATCAAGATATTCTAAGATTTGATCTAAATTCTTTACCAAAAAACTATAAGGTAATCGCTAACATACCATACTACCTGACCAGCAACCTGATAAGAGTTTTATCGGAATCGGATAACCCCCCAAAAGTTGTCGCACTGCTAGTACAAAAAGAGGTTGCGCAGAGGATTGCGTCTAAACCTGGAGAAATGTCAATCTTAAGCGTAACTACCCAAATGTACTGCGAACCCCATTTGGATAGACTAGTCCTAGCCGAAATGTTTACTCCGCCACCAAAGGTTGATTCGCAGATTATTCAACTACTTCGTCGACCAACTCCGGTGTTCGGTAATCGAAACTCTAAAAAAGTTTTTTCAGTAGTTAAAGCTGGCTTTAGTAGCAAGAGGAAAACTTTAGCTAATTCTCTGTCGGCAGGCCTATTAATAGAGAAAGATAAGGTCAACAAAATTCTCAAAATTATTGGTATAGATTTAAATATACGAGCTCAAGATTTAAGCTTAGAGCAATGGTTGTCAATTTACGACGAGTTAGCGAGCTTCAATAAAGCTTAACACGTTAAGTGTGTAGTGCGCTTATGCTCGATGTGGTACGATAAAGCTTATGAAAGACGATAATATCGGCTATTTATTGCACCGAGTTTCGTCTGCAATTGATCGACACTCTAATAAAGTATTAAACAAAGGGCTAAATATAGGTTTTTCACAGTTTAAAATCTTGTTGGTTTTAAGCTATCAAGGAGAGATGTCTCAGAACCAGATTGCACAGAACCTTAGTCAGTCAGAGCCAAGTATTAGTCGTCAGATAAAATTGCTAAATCAAGACGGGTTAATCGAGACTAAGTTAGATGCCAACAACAAACGCATTAAGAGAATTATTTTGTCCAGAAAAGGTAGATTAACAGTCGAGAAAGCCATCATCGCACTCAATAATTATTATGGGCCAATGTTCGACAGGCTAAGCGCATCTGAAAAGAGAGAATTTATCGAGACCCTAATAAAACTAAAGACTTTTCTTTAGATGAGAGTGCTCCAGTAGTACCAAAACCTCTTTAGTATTAAGGCAATTATAACTAAATACCAAACAACTAAGATATCAAAGTGATGGGAGATAATAAAATTACGGATTTTTTGGTAGCTATTTGGTAGTTTTATAACCTTTTCTTTCAACAGGTAAACCAGAGTATACCAAAATACTGGAAGAGTAACTGCCCAAACCACCATGCAGTACAGGCAAAGTGCACCTATTGTATAAAGTGCCTGAAAAATTAGCCAGTGAACAAAAATTAATGCAAAGGTTGCTCCTGCGAGTGTGCTTAGCCAAAACCATCTTTTAAACTTTGCTCCTGCTAATAAGCTTGCGCCAATTGTTGCGATTACGGCGAAACCGATCATACCCAAAAATGGGTTAGGAAACCCAAAGGCTTTAGCCTGATTAGAGTCAGTTACTGAAGTACAACTAAAGATTGGATTCAAGTTACATTCTGGCTGGTAGCTGGGGTTAGCTAGCTGGCTCATCTCGTGCGAAGTTAATATACCAGCGCACAGAACGCCTATGGCACCACCAATCAGCAAAATCCAAGCAATATTTTGCTGCAAAGTCCTTTGTTTTAATGTCTCCAACATTTAACAAAGATTATAACACTTTTGTTTAACTGTCGCTTGAAGTCCAATCTTCTGGTAGGCAATCGGGTATATCCACTTCGTTAATATCTTTGGGCATTGTGCTTGCTTCAAGCTCGTTTGCTAGGTCTAATGCCTTTCCGCCAAGAGAATTTCTATAAAGTGTTTGCCAATTGTCGTAATCTGGCAAGGCACAATCAAGGGCAATTTCGGTGATAACTTCGTCTGTTCTTTCATGAAAATCATTCAGTTTTTCGATTAGTCTTTCTGAGCTAATAAAAAGTTTCCATGGTGGATTCTCGTCCATGCCGTATCCCGCCATACTCCAATCAAAGTCAGATACAGTCGTGTTGCCGAGCTTGGCATCACGGTTTATCCCTTCTAGATAAACTGCTCGGATAACCTCTGCTTCTTCATCGTTAAACCTAATTTTGATTTTATGATCAGGGTTGTTTTCAATAAATTCGAATTCCATAAACAAGAGGATATCACCTAGTGATGTTATAAAAAAATGCTTATGCTAATAAATTAACCTCTTGGGTCTTGAGGGGGGCTTGGGTTAATGTCAATTATGGTATTTGATACTTTTTGGTGGAGTTGGCGGGTACTGCGCCCGCGTCCATTAGCTTAAAAACTAGAGCTCTACACGCTTAGTTTATTTAAATAATTTCAACAACCTAGATAAAAATAAACAAAAATCTAGTTCATCAATCTCTTTTTAAATCTTAAGTACTAGCCAGAGAGAAAAGCCAATACTGCAATCAGAAAATATGACACTTTTTATCAATATCTGACGTCATGATAAAAGTGGCTTAAGTATTAAACGTAAGCTGGTGCGAAAGTTAGCGCTTTGAAAGGATTCAAGGCAGCTAAGCGATCGCTAAGTGATGTTTTTGCATCTACTTGGATTTTGTCTATAACGCTGACAAGCGACGTGCACTTAATTAGTTTGTTAATGTCCAATGTCGATTAATTTTCAACCCCCTTAATTTTTCTAGATTTGATTAAAAAAATCGAGGTGATTGACATATATATTTTAGCATAAAAAGTATGTTTTGCAATAGCAGGAGGGTAAGTAGTAGGAAAAAAGTTTACGATGATTTATCATAAAGCTAGTGAACCAAAAACCAATATCTATTGCCCGAATCTATACATTATCGACCATTATCTCTATTGGCTTGCTGGCTTTTGTTGGCCTAAAACTTGGTTTGTCGGCCCTATTTTTGGCAGTTGTCCTGGTCGCTTTAGAGATCACTTTTAGTATCGATAATGCTGTTGTTAACACCAGGATTTTGGAAAAGATGAGCCCTGCTTGGCAAAGAGCTTTTTTGACGATTGGTATATTTATAGCAGTTTTTGGTGTTAGGGTATTTCTTCCGCTTTTGTTGGTTTCAATAGCTTCTGGGCTTAGTGTTGGTGACGTTACTAGCTTGGCCGTTAACCGACCAGATGAATATGGGCATGAGTTGGAGCACGCTCATCCGATTATTAGCGCTTTTGGTGGTACGTTCTTACTTATGATTTTCTTAAACTTTTTCTTTGAGAAAAGACAGATAAAATGGTTATTTCATATTGAGACGGCCTTGCAAAAGATTGGCAGACTTGAAAGTTTGAGTGTAATCTTGGCATTGATTGCGTTGTTATTGGTTTCCAGCACCTTGCCAAGCGAGATTCAGCAAGAAGCAATAACTAGTGGCATAGTTGGCCTGATTACATACCTTGCGGTTAATGCACTAGATTCGTTGCTAGAAAAGGCCAATGTTGGCAAAAGCATGAACACAGCTAAAAACGCTTTCAAGGCAGGACTGGTTGGATTTTTGTATTTGAATGTTCTTGATGCTAGTTTTAGTCTGGACGGTGTAATCGGTGCTTTTGCGATCACAACTCAGATTTTACTAATTGCGGTTGGGCTGGGTATTGGTGCACTATACGTGAGAGTAATTACAATTCATATGTTAGAGCATGGAGTCCTAAATAAATATCGTTATATGGAGCATGGCGCACATTATGCAATTGGTATTTTGGCGGCTCTGATGTTAGCGTCGCTAAAAGTTGATATTCCAGAAGTTGTTGCTGGTTTAGCAGGGCTAGTATTTGTTGGTACTGCTACACTACATTCTTATCTAGAACTTCGAAAAGATAACTAATTTTGTACTAGAGTTAATCTGTTATTTTTGTTAAGCTAGATTATAATGGCCAAAAATGTTGTAAAAAGTCGTAATTATTATGTGACTACTTCTATCCCATATATCAACGGAGATCCGCACTTGGGTCACGCGATGGAATTTGTAATGGGAGACGTATTGGCTAGGTATGCAAGACAGCAGGGTCTAAATGTCTTACTGAGTATTGGCACCGACGAGCATGGTGGTAAGATTGCCGAAAAGGCCAGTGAGTTGAATCTTGAGCCACAAGAACTTGCTGACCAAATGAGCGTTAAGTTTAAAGATCTAGCTAAGCAATTGAACATTAGCAACGACAGGTTTATTCGTACAACTGACGAAGGACACGAGGCTCGAGCCGCAATAATATGGCAAAACTTAAAGAAAGACTATATTTACAAAGACGATTATGTTGGTTGGTACTGTACGGGTTGCGAAGAATATAAAAGTGACTCTTATGTAAAAGAGACTGGTGGTATTTGCCCTGAACACAACCGAAAATACGAGAGGCTAAAGGAAGAAAATTATTTTTTTAAGCTGAGTATGTTTAACGACAAACTTCGTCAAATTATCAGCGCGGAAACTTACAAAGTGTTACCAGTGACAAGACGTAACGAAATACTGAGTATCTTTAAGGAAGGCATACAGGATATTAGTATAAGTCGCCCAAAAGACAAGATATCTTGGGGGATACCCGTTCCTGATGATAAATCACAGGTTATGTATGTTTGGTTTGAGGCTTTAATGAACTATATTACGGTACTTGGTTATCCAGAACATAAAGATTTTAAAGATTTTTGGCCAGCTGATGTTCATGTTGTTGGCAAGGGGATTAATCGATTTCATGCGGCTTTCTGGCCAGGTATCCTGTTGGCGCTAGGGTTGCCTTTGCCAAAAGTACTTTACGTGCACGGCTATATTACGGTTGATAATAAAAAAATGAGTAAAAGTATCGGCAATACAGTTGCGCCAGGAGAAATAATAGATAAATTTGGCGTTGATACATTTAGATATTTTTTCCTAAGGCATATTCCTAGTTATGAGGACGGAGATTTTAGCTGGGATAGGATTAAAGAAGCTTATGATAACGAGTTAGCCAATGAGCTTGGTAATACGGTTAATCGTACAGTAGTTATGATCAACAAATACCAACGCGGAGTGATTGGTGATATTCCAGAATCGAGTTACGATACGGGTCTGTATCATGAAGCGGTTGCTGAATGTCGGTTCGATAAAGCGCTTGATATTGTTTGGGAACACATCCGGGGTATTAACCAGTACATAGATGATAAAAAACCTTGGGAGATTGCCAGTAAAGATCCGGATGGGCTTAGAGAGTCTCTGTCTTATGTGGTTAGTAACTTACTTGGTATTGCAGATATGCTTTTACCTTTTATGCCCGAGACATCAGAAATCATCAGTGGAATTTTTAAGGACGGTGTTATCAAGCCAATTGATGGCACGCTTTTCCCTAAGCACTAATTGGGCAGGTAAGATGATTGAACTTGTAGACACACATGCTCATTTACAGTTAGAAAATTTTGCCGGCGAGTTAGATAAAATCATAAAAGACGCTAGGCGAGTTGGAGTTGGCAAGATTATCGTGCCAGGCATAGATGTTCAATCTAGCATTGATGGCGTAAAGTTATCGAAACACTACGATTGCTTATTCCCTGCTGTCGGCATTCATCCGCACGAGGCAAAAGATGTTGGTGGCACTCAAATGCGACAAATTCGCAATTTGATCGAGACCAATCGTAAGGAGATTATCGCAGTTGGCGAATGTGGGCTGGATTATCACTACAATAATTCTTCAAAAAAGGATCAGAAAAGTCTGCTAGAAGAACATTTTCAGCTAGCGTTAGATTGTAAATTGCCGTTAATTTTTCATGTTCGAGAAGCTTACAAAGACTTTTGGCCAATTTTCGATAATTTCCCCAAGGTAAGGGGCGTTTTGCATAGCTTTACCGCAACTCAGGTCGAGCTAGAACAAGCAATAAAACGAGGTTTATTCATAGCGCTTAATGGCATAATGACTTTTACGAAAAATAGCACTCAGCTAGAAGCTGCAAAAGCTATCCCAAAAGAGAATTTACTGCTAGAAACAGACGCTCCGTTCTTGACCCCAGTCCCGTATCGTGGTAAGATGTGTGTACCAGGACATGTAAGGCAAACGGCTGATTTTTTGGCAACCTTGCGTGGTGAACAGCTTGAAGGGCTAGCAAAACAAACCTCGGCTAATGCTCATAAGCTATTCGGCTTGTAGATAACACAAACAATAAATTACGAAGGGAATAAACTATGACTCGAGAACTAAAATCTTCTGTGGTGGCAGCTGTAAAAGCTAATTATATTATCAATGGTGGATCGTTTAGAACAAATTCGGGTAGGGAAAGTGCGATAGAAGAAACGGTTATTGAAATTATGGGAAGTGATGATAGGCGGAACGTGCAAACTCCCCGCTCTCTAGGCCATGTTGCTCTGGTAGAAGACGACAGATAATTCACCACTTGTTATTATTAATGTAAGATGAAAACTCTAAATTTTGACTATGCATCTGCGACGCCGCTAGATGTATCAGTTAAAGACACTATAAACCAACTAGAAAAAAAGTATTTTTATAACCCTAATTCTACTCATTCAAAAGGGGTTGAAGCCAATAAGAAGATTAACGAAGCAAGAGCTAAGATTGCATATTTTTTGGGCGCCAAACCAAGTGAGATTGTTT
>CAYTUF010000020.1:0-11685 GCA_964441225.1 uncultured Candidatus Saccharibacteria bacterium
AGCCCAGAAACCAACAAGACTATAGCTCTCTCAACCCCCTCAGGCACTGACATTACTTGTTCTTCAACTAGCAAAGAATCCGATCTCCAAGCAACTGATTCTAACTACAGCTACCCACTAGGCTTTGTAAACTTCTGTTTTGATACTGATAGTAATAATAATCAAGTATCAGTAACCTTTGAAACAGACCTAGCACCCAGCCAAGTAGTAGCTAGGAAATATAACCCTGATACTAAACAATACAAAACTATAGATGGAGCTAGTGTTACTGAAACTACAATCAATGGCAACCATGCCCTTAAAGTAACCTATACTATCGTTGATAACGGTGAACTAGATACCGACCCTGCAATTGGTTCTATCTCTGACCCAATTGGACTAGGCTTAAGAGAAGCTAGCGCTGATAGTGGTAGCACACAAAACAGCTCAAGTGCTAATGCTCCGAATACGGGAGCTAAAAGAGTCACTAAGCCCTTAGGCTTAATAGTCGTTGGAGCTTTACTCTTAGCTACTATAGCTGGGCGAGGTTGCTACAGAGTCTTAAACTCAATAACCTAGCATAAGGCTTTTTCACTATGGCTTGAAGTAGGGGTAAATATTTGCTATAATCACTAAGAGTTACCAAAGACAGTAGCGTTTCAACTTTTGAAATTAAGAATGCTACCGAGGCAATAAAGACTAAACTTATTGTAGCTTTGGTTGCGTTGACCAAAGTTTTTTTGTGTCAAAATGGTCGAAGTAAAAAAGGTAAAAGTATGGCGTTAACCAGAGAGAAAAAACAAGAAATAGTCGAAGAATTAGTAACACTTTTGAGCGAGTCAAAGGTGACGGTGGTTGCAAACTATAACGGTACAACCGTAAAAGAGTTCCAGCAACTTCGCTCTCAAGCTAAAGAAAATTCTACGACTATTAAAGTAGTAAAAAATAGATTGATAAAAAAAGCTCTATCAAGCGTTGATGCATTAAAGGAAGTCGAAACGACTACTTTAGCCAATCAACTTCTCTATGCTTTTAACAGTGAAGACGAAGTTGCCCCGGCGCAAACTTTAGCGAAGTTCTCAAAAGAAACAGGGAAATTGGAGTTTGTGGGCGCAATCACCGAAGACGGCAATTTTATCGATGCAGAGGCGGTTAAGGCACTTGCAAGTCTGCCTAGCAAAGACCAGCTTCGGGCTCAATTGGTTGGCACAATATCCGCTCCGTTATCTGGATTTGTAAATGTACTTTCTGGTAATATTCGCGGGGTATTAAATGTATTGAACGCTCGTTCTGAAGCAATAAAGTAAATTATAATAAAAGGAGATAATAATGGCAGAGGAAAAGAAATCAGAAGATAAAAAGGTAGAAATACCTAAGGAGTTCGAAAAATTAACAGCCGAACTCGATAAAATGAGTGCGCTCGAAATTAGCAAATTCGTTAGCTTTTTAGAAGAATATTGGAACGTAAGTGCGGCCGCTCCAGCGGTTGCAGTGGCAGCACCAGCAGGTGGAGCAAGTGACGAGCCTAAAGCTGAAGAAAAGAGTGAATACAGCATAAATTTGAAAGATGCTGGGAGCCAAAAGGTAGCAGCCATCAAAGCTGTAAAAGAAATCACAGGGTTAGGCTTGGGCGAAGCAAAAGCACTAGTAGATGGTGCTCCAAAGGTTATTAAGGAAAATGTACCAAAAGATGAAGCAGAAGCAGCTAAAAAGCTTCTGGAAGAAGCCGGTACGACCGTAGAGTTGGTCTAATATTTAACCAAGTTTTCCACAAATCCATAATAAAAAGTGTTTACTACGATTTAATTTCGTGTTAAGTTACATTTGATAACTACCAAAATAGAAATAGAGATAGGGACGGTAGTAAAATGACAGATATATCAGATAAACAGATAAAAAGACTTCGTGCTTTGATAGAGGAGTCAGAAACTAGTTTAGCTGCAGCAAAAGAGCTTATCATTAGTTTATTGGGCGACGACACTACTGAAAAAGTAGTTGCCAGTAAAGAAGATAACATCGGTAAGGTTATCGAGGGTGTTTTTGATGGTCAAAATATGGTAGGAAGTGACAGCAAGACTTATCCGATACCAGCTAACTATGCGAGTAAGTCGAAACTGGTACAAGGGGATATATTGAAGCTTACAATCGCCGATGATGGAACCTTCCTCTACAAACAGATAGGCCCCATACCGCGCAAGCAGGTAGTCGGCGCACTCGAACTTAAAGACGGACATTATTTTGTAAATGTCGGTGAAAAGAAGTATCGAGTATTATTAGCCAGCGTGACTTACTTTAAAACTAAGCCAGGAGATCAAGTAAGTATCAATATTCCCGAGGGCGATAAAGACGCCGAATGGGCAGCTTTAGAGGCAGCGCTATAAGCTTGAGCTAACTTAGGGTTTGTAATTTCTACATCTGTATTTTAGAGCCCCAAGCACTATAATAGAAACTTAGATGGCGAAGGCATTATATAGAGCATATCGATCTTTGGGTTTTGATGAGATAATCGGTCAAGATCATATTGTAAAGATTTTAAAAAATTCTATCAAAAAAGGGATGATTAACCATGCCTATCTTTTCACTGGACCAAGAGGCGTGGGTAAAACATCGCTCGCCCGCATATTAGCACACACAGTTAATGAGCTAGAATACAAAGGCGAAGCTTCGCATATCGACATCATCGAGATAGACGCAGCATCGAACCGGCGGATTGACGAGATTAGAGATTTGCGTGATAAAGTGCATATAACCCCTGTAAGCGCGAAGTATAAAGTATATATCATAGACGAGGTTCATATGCTTACAAAAGAGGCATTTAACGCCCTTTTGAAAACGCTTGAGGAACCGCCGAGTCATGTTATTTTTATTTTAGCTACGACTGAATTTCACAAACTGCCCGAGACTATAGTTAGTCGTTGCCTGCGTTTAGCTTTTAAGCCTATCCAAGAAAAACAGATAATAGATCACCTAAAAACTATTGCTAAAAGCGAATCAATAAAGATAACAGATGACTCTTTAGCACTAATTGCCGAGCACGGCGAAGGAAGCTTTCGAGATAGTATTTCCCTGCTTGAACAGATAGCGAGTTCTTCAAAAGAAGAGATCACCAAAGAGCAGGTAGAAGCTATTTTAGGGCTAGCTAGTGAAGAGCTTGTGAATAATCTTGTAGGAGCCCTCGCCGAAGGAAGTCCCAAAAATATCGTACAGAATCTAGATTCCGCTTTTTCGCATGGGGCTACTCCGATAAAACTTTCTAAACAGCTTTCTGCCCGTCTGCGTCAAAATTTAATTAATAGAACTGGCGACCTGTCGCCACAAAATAATATTGCACTACTGCGACAGCTATCGGGTCTTGTGACTTCTAGAAATTCTGCGCAGGATCTGGAGTTAGCACTCATAGAAGCAACCTTAGCCCAGAAGCCTGAAGTTAATAGAGGTTTAGAAGAAGTAAAACCATCAAAAGAGAAGAACACCCTGGCTCAGTCAAAAGTGGTTACACCAAATAAGGTAACTCCGGTAGAAGCTAAGGCTTCAAATGATACGACGGACAAAGATTATTGGTCAGAATTTTTATCGGAGCTGAAAAGGTCCCATTTTGCACTTTACGGGGTGGTAAGGATGGCAGAGCCTGTTCGTGAAGACAACACACTTATATTAATTTTTAAGTTTAAGTTTCATTATAATCAGATCAATAAATCGGAAAATAAAAAACTAATTTCCGATATTGTCTCTAGCGTTGATCCTGAAATAAAGTCTCTTATTCCGAGGTTTGAAGAAAAACAAACTAAAGTTGACGGCTCTACACCAAAAGAAGATCCAGATTTAAAAAACATAACCAATATTTTTGGCACGAGTGAGGTGCTAGACTCTTAAGTAGAGGACTTTTAACCAAGAGGGATGATATAGTTGGACGCCGATAAATCAAAAGACAATATTCCACCACAAAACCTTGAAGCGGAAGCAAGCTTACTTGGCTCAATCCTTATAGATAACGATGTTTTTGTAAAGGTTGCCGATCTTGTTTTGGTCGAAGATTTTTACGACAAGAGGCATGGGCTTATATACGAGGCAGCCCGACAGCTTTATGAGAAAAGAAGCCCAATTGATGTGCTTACTCTAGCAGATACATTAAAAAATTCTGGAAAGCTTGATGATATTGGTGGACCAGGTTATTTAACAGAGTTAACAAATTTCGTCCCGACAACTTCACACGCAGATCGATATGCCGAAATTGTTGCCGAGAAAGGGACGAGGCGCAGATTAATAAAAGCCAGTCAAGATATTCTAAAGCTGGGCTACAGCGATAGTATAGACATACAAACCCTAATTGAAACAGCCGAAAGCCGTTTATTCGACGTTTCCAAAGGATACACAAGGCAAGATGTGGTTGCGCTTGAGAAGATACTATCAGAAAGTTTTGAGAGGCTGGACGAATTACATAAAGACAAAGGTACCATCAGGGGTTTGCCGACTGGCTTTAAAGACTTAGATAACATCCTGGCTGGTTTACAAAAAAGCGATTTAGTCATATTGGCGGCCAGACCGAGTATGGGAAAAACTGCTTTCAGTTTGAATATTGCACATAATATCGCTAGAAAATCAGAGGTTCCCATACTAATTTTCAGCTTAGAGATGAGTAAAGAACAGCTGGTTGACAGAATGCTCGCCGCCGAAGCCGGAGTTGACGCCTGGAATCTTAGAACAGGGAATTTAAACGATAATGATTTCGAGAAGATAGGTCAGGCCATGGGCTCACTAAGTGAGGCCCAAATATTTATAGATGATACCCCGGGTATTACGATAAGCGACCTTCGCACCAAGGCGCGCAGAGAAGCGCACCAAAGACCTCTGGGATTGATTGTGGTAGATTATCTACAACTGATGAGTGGGGGGAGCAGATTTGGCAGTGATTCCGGAAACCGCGTACAAGAGATATCGGAAATATCAAGAGGATTAAAGGGAGTGGCAAGAGAGTTAAATGTACCTGTTTTAGCGCTGAGCCAGTTGAGTCGATCTGTTGAAAGTCGTCACCCTCAAATCCCTCAGCTAGCAGACTTAAGAGAATCTGGTTCGATTGAGCAGGACGCCGACGTTGTAGCCTTTATGTATCGTGAGGAATACTATAACCCAGAAACAGAACGAAAAAATATAACGGACATTTTCATTAAAAAACATCGTAATGGGCCAGTAGGTGCCATCGAATTATATTTTGACAGAGATAAACAAGCTTTCCGAAGTATCGATAAGAAACATACAATCCCATTTGAAGACTAAAACTGATAAAATATATCAAGTTAATGAGAAGTATCGAAACATTACGTTATAAAAAAATCTACAAGATATTTACGAGAGTCTTGCTGTTTCTGGTTATTGCTCTAGCTTATATTACCGTAGGTTTTAAACAGCTTGGTAAGCTCGCAAACCCTATCGACTTGCCAATTTACCTAAAGATAGATTCTATGCGGAGCCTAATAGAAAATGTTCCTTTTTTTCCTTTTAGGGCATTACAGTTCTTTGTTAATCATTTTTTCTCAGGCCAAATTGTAGCCCTTACATTAGTCTCCGTAATGCTTGCAGTTTTAAGTCTTTTTATCTTTTATTACGTACTAATAAGGTGGCGAAGTAAGCGTGTAGCGCTCATGGGCACGTTTTTGCTTGGTACAACAGGGCTTTTCTTGGTTGCAGCCAGATCAGTAGAACCTTATATTTACTATGTTTTTAGTGCTTGTTTGATACCGCTTTGTTTCTTGATAATCAGCGAAGAAGGCTCAAAGTATGATCTATTATTTATATCTGTTATTTTAGCTTTACTGCTCTATACTCCCGGCTTTTGGATTTTTATATTAATAGGTTTAGCTTTGGCGTATTCAAGTATACTAAATATGTTAAGCGAATTTTCCATAAAACAAAAAGCTCTAGCCTTTCTAGCATTTATTTTAGGCATTTTACCTTTGATAAGTAGTTTTATTATAAATCCACTGCAGATAAAAGGATATTTACTGGGGTCTAGCTACAATATAGTGTCCATTAAACTTGCTTTAGACAATGCTCTGGCTTTACCTAGCCAACTAGTTTATTCTGGCTTGGATGACATCTCCGTTTGGTTGCCGAACACACCGGTCATAGATGTGTTTACTCTGGCAATGATAGTTCTCGGCATTTATGCTTACAAGATTGGTTACCACCCCGTAAGATTTAAAGGCCTGATTATCTTTACCCTAGTGTCTACAGTGTTAGCTATCGTAAATGGCCAGAAATTCATATGGGTGTTGATAGTGCCGTTGATATTGTTTGCAACGCGTGGAATTGGCTTAATGCTTCAGCAGTGGTTTGCTGTTTTCCCTAAAAACCCTCTAGCTCGATATGTTGGTGTTATCGTTTTATGCATAGCGCTAGGTACAGCTGGTGTTTTTCATCTTAACCGCTACTTCAACGCTTGGCCCGCTTATTTGTCAAAAACAAATCACCACAGACAACTAAACTAATTTATACTAATACGCTACAATAGAAGTTGAGAAAAGGAGATAAATATGAGTAGATTTGATCAAGCCAAAGCGCTTATGAAGGTAAAGAAAATCCAAAAGGAGTTATCTAAGCAAGTTATCAGTGTTTCGGCAGGAGACGAGGCTGTTATCGTTGAGATTACAGGTGAACAAAAGATTAAGAAAATACATATCGATCCAGAAAAGATAGACCTAGACGATATTAACCAATTAGAAAAATGGGTCGAGGAAGCCGTCAAAAATGCGATTTCCACTAGCCAAAAGGTGGCTGCCGAGAAAATGCAACCAATGATGGGAATGCTCGGCGGGCTGGGTCTGTAGAGAGGGTTTAGGGACTATTTGAGCGTTTTACCTAAGTCTTTACTGGCTGTCATAGAGGCCCTAGGGTTTTTGCCGGGGGTTGGTCCACGTAGTGCCGAAAGATATGCATATTTTTTATTAAAAAACGAACCAAACAGAAGTAAAAAGTTGGCTGAAGCGATAAACTCGTTGCATAGTGGGGTCAAACATTGTCCAAAAACTTTTGCTCTTATAGATGTCGACCAAGATTTTTCGCCACTTTATAGTGACCCGGCCCGGGATAAAAAGATTGTCACTGTCGTAGCTGATCCATTTGATATTGTGGCCATCGAAAATACCGGTAATTTTAGGGGTACATATCATGTGTTGGGTGGTTTAATTTCACCGATTGACGGATTGACTCCAGAAAAACTACACATTGATGATTTAATAAATAGAGTAAAAAAAGACAATGTAGAGGAAGTGATATTGGCAACTAACGCTAGCGTCGAAGGAGAATCTACCGCCCTTTATATTGGCGATAAGCTAAAGAATCTAAATGTAAAAGTATCGCGTTTAGCCAGAGGTCTACCTATAGGTTTAGATTTGGAATATGCAGATCAAATTACGCTAAAGAGGGCACTCGATGGGAGAACAAATATAAATGGATAAGATTTCAGAATTAATTAGTCAGGCAAAGACGATCGTAGTATTGCAAGCGGATAACCCAGACGGCGATAGCTTGTCGAGCGCGCTACTACTTGAAAATATCTTAGAAAACCAGGGTAAGAACGTTCATTTATACTGTGGAGTAGAAATCCCAGGTTATCTGAAGTATTTGTCTGGATGGGATAGAGTATCAGCTGATCTTCCTACAAAATTCGACTTGAGTATAATTGTTGATTCACCGAACTTTACACTGTTTGAATCTCTGGTAAAGAAAAATCAGAGCTCCTGGGTTTCTAGTAAACCGGTTATTGTTCTAGATCATCATGCATCGGATATGGAATATAATTTTTCTGTCGAAAGTTTTACTCCGAAAGCGGTATCTACGAGTGAAGTTATCTATTATTTAGCAAAGGAATTGTCCTACAGCCTTGATAAGCAGGCCTATGAATTTATCGCAAGTGGCATTTTATCCGACAGTCTTGGGTTGACCACCGAGGAAGTAAGTAGCCAGGCGGTAAAAATCATCGCCGAGGCAATAGACAATGGTGTAACCTTGGCAAAGCTAGACACTGCCAGAAAAGAGTTATCGAAAAAGAGCCGACGCATTTTAGCCTATAAGGGTGAACTGCTAAAAAGAATATCGTACGAGCTTGAGGGAAGGATTGCCTTAATTACCATACCTTGGGAAGAGATAGAAAAATACTCTCATGAATATAATCCACCCATGTTAGTACTTGATGAAATGAGACAGGTAGAAGGTGTAGAGATGGCGATTGCTTTTAAAACCTATCCTGATGGGAGAATAACTGCCAAGATAAGATCCAACTCTGGAGCGCCAGTTGCGTCTGACTTAGCCGAATACTTCGGGGGAGGCGGTCACAAATATGCAAGTGGGTTCAGAATAACCGATGGGCGAAGGCTCGAGCAAATAAAGCAAGAGGTTTTAAATAGGCTAGAAGAGATTTTATAAAGATGAAACTGTTCAACACGTTAACAAAGAGGAAAGAAGAGTTCAAGCCGATCTCTAAAGAGAGCGTTAAACTCTTCGTTTGCGGGCCGACTGTCTATGACGAATCTCATATCGGTCATGCAAAAACCTATATTCAGATGGATATCCTAGCACGAACTCTAAAGGCGAACGGATATAATCTCGACTATTTACAAAATATTACAGATATTGATGACAAAATAATAACCAGGGCAACAGAGTGCAATAAGTCCTGGGACGTTGTGTCTAAAGAATTTTTCGATAAGTATGTATCTTGCATGAATTCGTTAAACAACAACAGCGTAACAAAGTATATTAAGGCCACGGAACGCATCCCTGAAATTATCAGTCAGGTGCAGAGGCTGACTGATCTAGGTTTTGCTTATAAAATCTCTGACGGAATTTATTTTGAAGTAGCAAAGAGCGCAGGCTACGGTGAATTGTCTGGTAGGCAAAACGTAACCGAAAACGATGCTCTGTCAAGAATAGATAATAGCGACGAAAAGAAGGCTTGGAAAGATTTTTGTTTATGGAAATTCTCCAAACCGGGTGAACCTGTTTGGCCAGCACCTTTCGGTGATGGACGTCCAGGCTGGCATATCGAAGACACCGCCATATCGGAGAGCGAGTTTGGGCCAGTTTATGATATTCATGGTGGGGCAATCGATTTAATATTCCCACATCATGAGGCAGAAATTGCACAGATGAAAGCTTTAAGTGGAAAGACTGATTTTGTGAATTACTGGGTTCATACAGGCTTTTTAAATATTGATGGCAAAAAAATGAGCAAAAGTCTAAAAAACTTTGTTACAGTTGACGATCTATTGAGTAAAGGCTATAAACCTATGTCAATTAGATTGTTAATGATGCAATCCCACTACAGAAGCACTTTGGATTTCAAAGAGGCTAAATTAGTCGAAGCAGAGAAACGTTTGATGAGTATTCGAGCAATGGCGGACTTACGCTGGCAACCAGTAAATTCGTCTAGTCGACACGACTTTGAACAAGTGTATACTAGTATTTTAAATGCTTTTTCTGACGATCTCGCTACGCCTCTAGCCTTCAGTCTATTAAGCCAGTTGATGTCTGATTTAGTAGACGGGGTAAGCGCAGAGCAAATCTCTGAATTTATCGATTTCCTAAATAAGCTAGACGAACTTTTGGGATTAGGGCTTATGGAATCGAACGATCTAAACAAGTCGCAAAAATCCTCGATTGAGCAAAGAGGCATTGCAAGGAAAAATCAAGACTGGGAAAAATCTGACGAATTAAGAGAAAAACTGGCTGATGATGGAATAATCGTTAGGGATTCAGGCAATGGACAGATATGGAGCAGAGCCTAAAGCCTAGCCTTCTGTGCTTTTTGGAAAAGAATATTTATTCTCAAGTAATACCTTCAGGCAGCCAACTATCGGTATGGCAAATAATGCTCCCAAAATACCCCCAACGCTAACACCAATTAAAGCTGATACAAAGACTACCAAAGGAGTGAGGTTGTTAGTTTTTGATTGGATGTAGGGTTGAATAGTAATGTTCTCAATCTGTTGATAAACAACGAAAAATATAGCCATTGTGATAGCCATAGGAATAGACACAAACAAAATAAAGAGTATTACGACAATGGAGCCAATAGTTGTCCCGATAAGAGGGAGTAGTGCGAAAAGCGCGATTATCAATGCAAGGGCAATCGCATTAACGGTTACATTAAAGACCTGAGAAGTTATAAGAAGCGCCACGAAAGCGAAAACGGCACCGATGATAGCCACCGTAACTTGGCCATTTACATAACCGGTTACAGTTTTATACAGTTTTGTAGCTAGTTGCTGATGTTTTTTCTTTTTCTTTGGGTCTATCACCACCCATAACCTTTCAAGCCACCGGGGCCCCTCTACGAGCATCATAAACGTCATGACCAAGATCGCAAGTATAGAAACTATCGTAGAGCCTATGGTGTTAGCTGCAGAAATGGTTGGTTTACTAATGTCTCCATATTTATGACCAAATTCTTTTGAGATGTTGTCAATATCGTCTTGTAGTTGGTTCCTCTCGATAAATCTACTGACAGAATTATCCTGAGATTTATAACCTTGTATGGTTGCCGGTACGTCCCCTAAAAATTCAATAGTTTGGCTAATCAAAGATGGAAGCATAGCAGAGAAAAAGCCGAAAATTAATACCAAAAATACCACAAACGTAAGAGAAGTTGACTTGACTCTTGATTTTATACGTAATTTCCTGCTTAGAAACTCTACCGCTGGATTGAGCGCCAAGCTAAGAAAAAAGGCTACGCTAATTAAAATTAGAGGATGAGCTAACATCTTAAACGCATTTAAGATAAACACTGTTGCGATAATAACGCCAACACCTTTTATCATAGTTAATGTATCTATAGATATTGATACATTTTTTATTTTATTCTCCATATGCTTGTCCTAATCTTATTATGGAGAGAAAGGTTTATTTTTGCAACCGTTTATAAGTTTTTAATAACTCATCACCTATGATTTGAATATCATATTTTTTAATATCCTGCTGTTGTTCTTTGTGAACTTTGTCTCGATAGTTTTCATCGTTTAGGTAACGCGCCAGTAAAATCGCTAGGTTTTTGGTGTTGTATGGGTCGAATGAAACGTTCGTGCCCCCTAAGACACTTGAGTAACCTGGATTATTACCAGCTAGAACCACCCCAGCCCCAGACGCCATGGCTTCAATTAAAACAATACCAAAACTTTCACCAGAGATTGATGGAAAGACTGCTATGTCTGCTTTTTGTAGTAATCGTGCTTTAGTAGCCTCGTCGACGTAACCATGGAAAAATACTTTTTTGCGCAGACCGTTTTCGTCTACGAATTTTTCTAGTTTAGACCTCATTGCTCCATCGCTAACTATCTCTAGTGTGTACTTTTTGCTTGTAAGCTTGTGGTCTTCAATATATTTTATCGACTTCAGTAGCTGTAAACACCCTTTTCTCTTTACAAGGCGGTTTAAATAAACGATTTTTAAATCTTTTTTGTTCTTTTTAACTGTTGATTTCGGCTTAAATTTATTAATATCGACGGGGATTAACATAGTCTCTGAATCGATATGATAAGCGTCTTTTGCAAAAATTTTGGCCGGAGACGAAACACTAAAGAATTTATCGAACCGCTTAATGGATTTTTTTTGAAGAAACCCCATTAGCTTTGCACCAACGATAATAGATTTACTATATGGGAGAATGTGAAATGTCCCGACCAGAGGAATGCCAAGTTGATCTGCAAGTTTAAC
>CAYTUF010000021.1:0-9654 GCA_964441225.1 uncultured Candidatus Saccharibacteria bacterium
TTTATTATTCCTGCCTTCCAAGCAGGCGACGCGGGTTAGACTCCCGCCACCCGCACCACAATTTGGTTTCGGTACCTTTTAGCCCCAGTAGCTCAGTGGATTAGAGCAAGACGGTTCTAACGTCAAGGTCGGGGGTTCGAGTCCCTCCTGGGGTACCAAAACAGAAAGAGACGATAAGTCATGATTGCTTCTCTTTGTGATTAATGTCAAAAAAAGTAATGAGTAGTCGAAAGACTGCCACGTGTAACGAGATTTTTAGTTCGCGCTGACATATAGTAATATCAAATTAGTTAAAGGAGAAATTATGTCGCGTGCGGAAAAGAAACTAGCTAAATTAAAAGCAAAAGAAGAAAAACGAGCAAAACAACAACAAGACTGGGAAAAAACAAAAGAGCAATGGAAAGCGATACCAAAAAGTGTCAGAACAACACTTAAAGCTCTTGGTGGAATTATAGTTTTATTCATGCTCATCGGAGCGTTTTCATCATCTGGCGAAAACAAGAACCAAGAAAATAACCAAGGTAGCAATAACTCTCAAACAACACAAGAAACCAAAAAGGAAGAACAAAGTACTAACCAGCCAGAAGCTACAAAAGGGCAGCAAGACGAACAGCCCAAGACACAAATTAAACCAGAAGAAGAAAAACCTAAGATACCAGCCGAATACCAATCAGCACTCAATAAAGCCGGGTCTTATGCCAACAATATGCACATGTCAAAGCAAGGTGTATATGATCAGCTAATTTCTCAATATGGCGAGAAGTTTTCTGCCAAAGCCGCAAAATACGCAATCGCAAATGTAAAAGCAGACTGGAACGCCAACGCTCTTGCGAAGGCAAAAGACTACCAAAAAAGTATGGATATGTCGCCTGCTGCTATCCACGACCAACTAACTTCAAGCTATGGAGAGAAGTTTACTAAATCAGAAGCAGATTACGCCATTAAGCATCTAAATGATTAAAAACTGATTGGCCATCATAGACTATACTATGCTCGTATATGAGTGAGAAAATTGCAAATAAAGAAAAGTCTTTTTGGAAATACGCCCTTCTGGGTATGGTTGCTCTGCTGAGGCTGGATATCCTAAATGATAATTAGTAAATCTGGTGGCGGAGTAGTAATCGGTCCAAATAATAAAATTGTTTTAACCAACCAAAATGGAGATTCTTGGTCCTTGCCAAAAGGTAGGGTCGATGAGGGTGAAACTTTAGAGCAAGCATCTGCTCGTGAGATACAAGAAGAAACAGGCCTGACGAAGTTAAAATTTATTAAAAAATTAGGCACATACCGAAGGCATAGAATTCCTCTTTCTGAAGGGCCTGTAGACAAAAATGAAATAAAAGAAATTACCATATATTTATATACGACCGATCAAACCAAATTAGCCCCCGAAGACCCAGATAATCCAGAAGCAATTTGGGTCGAAATAGACAAAGTTGTAAGCTATCTAACCCATCCAAAAGATAAAAAGTTCTATGAGTCAAAGATACCGGAGATAAAACGATGCATCAAATAAATTGTCAGGTAACATTTTGTAATATATAATTACCCCTGTTAGTTTTGATACGGCGAGTGTAGCTCAGTTGGTTAGAGCGTCGGGTTGTGCGACTTAGAGCCTATTTGTTTGACACAGGCTACGGAACTTGATAAGGTTTGTCCGTGGCTTCGTCATCGTGCATAATTTGCTCCAAAAATTTTTATGTTAAACCAAGCCACATTAATAAGGGCTGGGGTAAATATTGTTCAAAAGAATGCCAGTACTCGGGTCGGAGAACTGGAAAAATGTTTAAGTGCTATGTTTGTGATAAACAAACATACAAGAACCTTAAAGATCAAAGTAGATCAAAAAGCAAAAAATTCTTTTGCGGTAAGTCATGTCAGGCTGTCTGGAGGAACTCTTTTGTGTACGTCGGCAAAAGGCATGGTAACTGGAACGGTGGCACAGCATCGTATAGGAAAATACTGCTTAGCTCAAAAGTACCAAAACTGTGTAAAAGATGTCGGACCAAAGATTTAAGAGTGCTTGCTGTACACCATAAAGACAAAAACAGAAACAATAATACTGTTTCTAACCTAATGTGGTTGTGTCATAATTGTCACTATCTGATTCATCACCATAAAAATGAAGAATCCGGTTTCTTGGTGCCTGTAGCTTAGGGGTTAAAGCGCCGCTCTGTGGCAGCGGATACGAGGGTTCGATTCCCTTCAGGCACCCCATATTAAATTATTATGCAAAAGACGAAGTATTAAGCTTAAAAAATGAAGAAACATACGACGACATAAAGAAAATTTGTGGATTTATATTTGATGAAGTATTAATAAATTGGGAAAGGCAACCAGCCTGTGATTTTAGTTAAACTAGACTAAGCGCTACAACAAGGGTTAGAGGTACAGTCAAATTATCTAAGCCGTACCAAGATATATTTTCAACGAATGTTGCGACTCCAGAAATTGCCAAAATAGCCAGCGGAGCGATACCGATTAACTCTTGTTGGGTGAAAACAGCATAGCTGACACTGATGATTGCCAGCGAAACAATAAAAAATACGCCGGAGCCTATTAACGATTTTTTATGACCAAAAACCCTATAGCTGGTCCAGCCATTTGTTTTCGTTCCAATAATCGCAGCCAAACCATCGGCTATCGATAAGTGTAAGATTGCCGCAGTAAATATCCAGGGGGCTGGAGCAAGTACCGCACAAAGTCCGATACTAATAGGATACACAAACTCGCCAACAGTAGAGCGTTTCACCGCATGTATCGAACTAAAAATATTAAACTGCCGTGATAAAAATATTCCAATAAGTAGTGCTATGCTCAATAATTTTATTGCATCATATGATATAAAATGAGGCCAAAGCGAGATAACACAACCAACCAATATATGGATAATCTTACGGGCTACCTCTGCCTGTAAAATCTTGAATTGCCACAAAATCTCACTTGCTAATATAAGAAATGAAATACCTAGTAGAGATAGAATTATGGTTGTCATATTTGTTTAAGTTTCTGCAGTTTCAAAATCTTTTACATCAAGCTGAATCTTACCGCCCATACTCATACTACTGTCTAGCAATTTTTTAGCAACAATATTTTCGACATATCTTTGGATAACTCGTCGCATAGGACGAGCGCCCAGCTTGGCGTCATAACCTTTAGTAACCAACCATTTTTTTGCTTCTTGCGTAAGAATAACATTAACTTTTTTATCGTCTAGCGTCTTGTTGACACCGACTATCATCAAGTCGACTACCTGAATCAATTCATCTGGAGTAAGTGGCCTAAAGAGGACCGTTTCGTCAAAACGATTTAAAAATTCGGGGGCAAAAAGATTATTGTCTATCAAAAATTGAATAAAGTTTTGCTCTTCTTTTTCTATGTCCTTCCCTTCATCAATGATCCGTCGAATTTCATCTGCTCCTGCGTTTGATGTAGCTATAATGATAGAGTCTTTGAACGATACTTCTTTGTTGTCAGAATCACGCATTACGCCCTCATCAAGCATTTGTAAAAGTAGGTTTACAACGCTTGGATGGGCTTTTTCTATCTCGTCGAGCAAAATCACACTAAAAGGCGATTTCTTTACTTCGCCCAAAAAACCTAGCTGATCGCCACCTAACATTGGTGTAATTAGTCTTTTAGCATCAGCTGGTTGTAAATACTGATTCATATCAACTCTTATGATAGATTCTTCGCTACCAAAATAAACTCTGGCCAATGCCTTGGATAATTCGGTCTTACCAACGCCCGTCGGACCGAGAAATAAAAATGTGCCGACCGGCTTATTGGGATTGCCTACGCTACTACGAGAACGACGCAGAGCATCAGCAATTACATTTACGGCTCTTTTTTGATTAATAACATGCCGATGTAGCTCGTCCTCAAGGTGAAGTAACTTTTGTGATTCGTCGCCACTTGCATGTTGTAGTTTAACCCCTACCGAAGATTCTATGCTTTGCTTAATAGTTTCCTGTGTAACCAAACCATTAGCAGCTAATGGTGATGCCCCTTTTAGCACCAACAGGGCTGCGCCTGGCATCGCTTGACTGTCTATGTATCGACCCCCCAAACGGAAGGCTTCGCGTAGCGCCTGATAGGTGAACAAAACCTTGCGCTCATACTCTAAAAATATGGCTTGATCTCGCAAAACCTCGATTGTTTCTGCCTCGTTGGCCGGTTGCATTCTAACTGATTGTAGCTGACTAATGACTGGAGCGTTACTTGTACTCAAAAGTTGCCACTCTTTAGGTGTCATAGCAAATATCATCCGGATGTTCCCAGATTCTAGTACCGGCAGGAGAATATTTGTCAGGTTTACGCTACTTGCCCCAGTGCCAAAAAAGGCGCTTGCGTTATCGAAGAACAGTATTATATTTTTGGCTCGATTCGCTTCGCCAAGGATATGAAGCATAATGTTTTCTAGCTCACCCTGACTTTTTACCTGCGATAGGATGCTCGGCGCATCCAAAGCTACTACCTGCGAGTATTTTATCTTTCTCGATAGAGCCTTATCCTCCAATAACTTTTGAGCAAAAGCATAGATGCAAGTAGTTTTACCAACCCCAATATCGCCAACTAAGGTTACCGTGTTATTACCAGAACTCATCCCCTGAATCATTTGATCAACAACCGCAGAGTGCCTCTTTGTATCTGTAAAAAATCCATAACTTTGGATCTCTTGGCTAATATTCTGACCAAAATGACGAAGAAGTGGCGTATAACCAAATGTCCAATCTCGAGCCCAGCCACCAAAATAATGCTTTTTACTAGCTAACTCTCTCTTCTCTTCTATGTGTGCGAGCCAGTTAATCCCATGTTTGACATCTTTTAGCTCCAAGCCGTTTTGCCTCAAAAGCTGTTCTATATTTGGCACACTCTCGATTAACGCAACCATCAAAATGGCGGAGCTCAATGATTTACGATTTTTCTCTTCTTTCAAAGCCAGTGCATTTTGCCAAACCACCCTACCAGAACCATGCGACTTCGAAAGGTAATCGTCAAACACCATGTGCGGCATCATAAACCTAGCCTGAAAAAAGAAACTAGCTTCGGTCTTTTTCGTCGCGCTCCAAATGTCAAATGCCGATGGATCATTAGACTTTAATTCCGCCAAGATTTGAGGCTCTAATACGTCGTCTATGCTATTGTCATAAACACGTAGATTTCTCAGTTCACCTAAAAACCAACATCTCAGCATAAAACAAAGCAGAGCAAGAGAAATAAAGCTGTAGCCAATAGGAGAATCCTTTATCGATAGAATAAAACCAAAAATAAACAACAGGGTACCGAGATAAATAATTGTCTTTTGATAAAATCTCCCGCCCAATCTTTTTTGATAACGAGCTTTTTTGGCACGAGGGCTATTTATGTTAAGCTCCACTCTTATACCCACCCTCTTAGTCCATATATTGGTAAGATAATGATTAAAATTGGTATAAATGGCCAAAGGATAATCAAAAGTAAGCCAAACGTTAATACAAAAACAGCTGAAATAAGCGCGCCCACCAACAAAGCAAAGCGCACTACAAAACCAACTACTCGAGAGACAAGATTATCTATTTTTGCTTGGATAAAGTTGCGAAAAGTAATTTTGGTATAAACTTGTTTCCATGGCGAAAAAAGTGTTCGAAGTAAAATACCGACCGAAAAAGTTTGACCAATGCCGTAGAGCCTATCGGCTATCTGATTTATTATCCATGACCAACCACGAGCATACCACCAACTGAGAAGATACGAGATTGCCATAAGAGTTATTGTACCAAGAATAAAGATGATTTATAAAATCATCTTTTTAGATCTAAAGAATATTTTCGAGCTTTGTTGGCCAGAGAATCATCTAGTTTAGGTAACTTGCTCTCACCAAACTTACGTTCAATGGCTTTTGCGATAAGCCAATCGGCTAATTTTGGATTTTTCGGCAATATCGAACCGTGCATATAACTACCTACCGTATTTTTATAAATTGCACCCTCAGATCCATCTTGTCCATTATTGCCAGAACCTCTCAAGACTTTGCCTAAATACGACTGATCTTTGTCTAAAAAAGTTAACCCGCTATGGTTTTCATAGCCTATCATTAATCCAAATTGTTCACTTTCTATCACAATATCGCCGATTAATCTTTTTCGTTCGGCCTTGGTTTCAAGACTAAATATTCCAATACCGTTTATTAGGTCACCATTTTCCGTCCTAAAGTACTTCCCAAACAACTGATACATACCGCAAATAACAAGCATGGGCATTCCCTCATCTGCTAATTTCTTCAACGCTGGGGCAATCTGGCGCAAGTCCTCTGCTACCTTCTTTTGACCTGAATCCTGTCCACCGCCGCCGATGATTAAATCGACGTTGGTATTAAGTTCAGAGCCAATATCTTGTTCTAGGATTTCTGTCTGGTACCCTCTCCATTCTAGTCGCTTTTTTAATGTCAGAACATTTCCCCAATCGCCGTAAATGTTCATTTCTTTGGGGTAAAGCTGAAGTATTCTGATGGTTTTGTTCATAGCATTTTCCTAACTTTTGTATATTTGCCCAGTAGCTTTCTGATTTTTAACATAGCCGTATAGGTACAAAATATTTTCATGGCTTGATTGTCGTTGTTTTCGATAAAAATCTTAAGAGCACTTTTTATGTCTGGCTCAACTCTGCTGGCCGTTACCTCATCATAAGCCAGCCTTAGTGCCATATCATCAGCTCGCGTACCACTAATAATATCGACTCCTGAGGTGAGCGACGAGAAATCAACGTCCCAAAGCCAACTCATGTCTCGGCCGTCCGCATAATTATCGTTGATAACAATCATTTTGCGTGACTCGGCACTATAAGAATCGAGTGCCAACCTAAAACTAATCGGATTTTTTACTAAGATTAATTGGAGCGTTGTACCCCCAACATCTAATATTTCACCCCTGCCAAAAGCTCCTTCAATATTACTTAACGTGTTAATTAATGTTCTCATGTTAGCGCTTTTGCCGAGTATTGCGCGAGCTAAAGCCAAAGCTCCAGCAGAGTTATAAGCATTGTAAGTACCGCTAAGCTTTAACTCTGCGCTGTAGGGCTGTTGACCTATCTTAAATATAGCTTTTCGACCTTCTACATCGTCAAGCTCTACTTCTACTCTTCGCTCGCTGTTTGGTCTGGTTTTAGAATATAAGTCTTCATCTGTCATAAACTTCTTGTGAAGCTTTTTGTTATAGCCATAAAAAATTGTTTTTTTATTTAGCGAATCTGCAATCTTCAACAGTCTTTTATCCTCTCTATTCAAGACAACCGTACCAGTAGTAGATTCTGCGATTTTAGCAAGCAAACCGGCAGTTTTATCTATTTCTCCAAATCTGTCTAACTGGTCGCGCATTACATTAAGCAACAAACAAAAGCGGGGTTTGATGTCTTTTATAAAATGTAGGGCGTGTGCCTCGTCCAATTCTAAAACTGCAATATCAGCGTCTAATTGCCCCTTAAGATTTATTTGCTTTATCAAAGAAGCGATTACTCCTCTTTTAAAATTACTACCAGATGAGTTAGTGAAAACTTTTAAGCCTTGGCCCTCCAATAATTCTTTGACGATTTTAACAGTGGTAGTCTTACCGTTTGTACCACTGATAATTACTACCCCGTAAGGTAATTTACCCAAAGTGTCTTTTAAAAAGTTTTTATCAAGCTTTTCAACGACCAATCCAGGCAAAGCCGAGCCACCCCCTCGCAGACGCGAAGCAGATCTTATAGCTTTGCCAAGTACAACAGATGATTTTTTGACCACTGCTAGTATTATACTTTATCAACAGGAGGGCTACTGCCAAAAATCGCTCGCTTAAAACTTGCTACTCTACCCACTTGCTCTACTGCTATCCCTGTTTGGTCGAGTCTAATGCCGGAAAAGTTGCCCTCGCTATCAAATGCCAAAATAGTAGCTAGCACACCCCTTCCTCTGTACCTGACATCTAGCCTAAGTCTTTCTCCTGAATTTTCTTGTCTATTTAGCGTTGTTGCCAGCTCCACCGGCATAGAGTATGCCTCATGAAAAAAATCAATATCATAGCCTTCAATTTCAACATCAACAATCCTCTTGAGACTAAGGTGTGGTACAACTTCATCCTTATGGTGAGTGATTAACAGTTCGTCGAGGAGTCTATCCGGTTCAATTATTTTCTCATCATAAGGATTTTGGAAATTCTCTAAACATGCACTAATCTGTGGCGCACCGTAAATCTTTGGCCAGTCTAGTTTACGGCTCAAATCATAGGCACTCTCGCTAGTTCTAAACGCAAAATCACCTTCCTCACTCACAGAATATCCCCACCGATTTACCTGCTCAGAATTAACTACAAAATTTTCAACAACCTCAACTACACCACTTGCTACCGAATCGTTATAAACACCAGAAAATTTCAAAAAATACTGCGAAAAGACATCTACACCAGAACTAAGTGGTGCATAGGTAATATCTGCTTGCAAACCCGTAGAGGAATCAGCGAAAATCAGGAAGCTAAGCTGTCGGCAATCTTCTGCATCGCGAATAAACTCCTCCGAGGTAAGTGCCTCGTAGTGATTCATCCAGTTGATGATATTCTTTAATTTCGTTACGAGCAAGCATAAAGGCTATGGTACTAACTATCAGATGCAAGAAGTAATTTACAAAACATGGTCGGGGAGGTCGGACTCGAACCGACGACCTCGCGGTCCCAAACCGCGCGCGCTAGCCAACTGCGCCACACCCCGACAACAGAGGTTATTTTATCAGGTTGAAGTTATTTTATCTACTTCAAGTTTCAGCAAACTACTTAGGTGTATCGGTGAACCAAGAAATCCTCGTTGTAAATTGTTTCGATTGCCCAGGCAATAACCCATATTTAAAGTGTAAGTCGTCCAATGTGTTACCAAGGCCCACTGGGCCGTCCATGGTTGGCTCGACACAAATATATTTTTCTGGAGAGGCAGACCACGCTACAAAATTTGTTAGATCGGTCGATCTTATCTGGACATTAGTTTTTATCTCATTTTCATCAACTAACTCAAACTCCACGCTAGTACGGGGCGCGCCCAAAGTCTTTGCATTTTTTAGAGAAATGTCGTTGAATGTCTTTTTGCTGTTTGGGGAGCCAATCATTAAGGCATCTGCAGGGTGTTCAGGAGCTGTTGGAAAATACGGATGAAATCCTGGAGCAACAACTTGCGGGCCTGCTTGTCCGCCATTCTTGATCTTCAAAATCATATTCAGCCAATGATTGTTGGTAGAAGAACTGCCGGTAGCGATGAATGTTTGGAGCGAGCAACCCAAATATTCAGCTGGGATGCCGAATTCGTCGCAAAGGCCTTCATCGACCTCCAGCGAAAGCCCTATGCTAGATGATTCTTGCTGAAAAATTTGCCACGGGAGTTTTCTGGCAAAACCATGTTGTTCTAGCCCTAATTGTTCTGCTGGACCAAAAACTGGAGCGCAAATTGGTATTCCGCCCCTGTCTTTGCCGTCAATTTCTTGCCTTGGCAAAATCAAGTCCCTGCTACCAGCCCGAAGAGATTCAACAAACGCACCACCTGGGTTAACGACAGTTTCTAAACCAAAATCTGTTTGTAATTTTACCTCGTGACTAGGCGAAATTTCGTGTCTACTCATAGAGTGTATTTTAACATTTCTTGAAAAACTTTTAATGTTAT
>CAYTUF010000022.1:0-9493 GCA_964441225.1 uncultured Candidatus Saccharibacteria bacterium
TAAATGATTTAAAAAATAAATTACCAAATACCAAACAGATTGACTTCCCAAGTAACGTCCTAAGCAAGTCACACCTGAAGCAAACTTTGAGTTTGGTTGAGTGGTCGACTGACAACAAGCACGTACTACTAAAACACAGCTATGGTAATTCGTTTGAATTTATAATGTTTAACAGAGATAAACCAAGTGAATCTTTTAACGTCAATAAAACTTTGGGGATAAATCCAGACGATGTTGCCCTGCGCAATAAAGACCCTAGCAAATTATATGTGCACTTTACTAAGGGTGGTGTTTTGCAGTCAGTTGATGTGAAATTGAAAAAGATTAGTCCGGTTCTGTCCGGAGTGCAGAGCTTTAAGCCTCACGGAGATGACAGGATTTTATACGCCAAACCCTTACCGCCCGAGAATAAAATAACCCAGATCATTTTGAAGGACAAAGATAAAAGTTATCACATAAAAGACATACCAAGCACCAAAAATATACCCCTAGAAATTACTAAATATAGCAATGACTGGTTTATTGTTGTTGGCTCTAATGTCGAGGAGAAAACATATATTTTTAAAAATGCCGAATCAACTATTTTAAATGCCCCTGATGCTGGTCAAGTGATCGCTCCAATTATGATTTTAAAAAATCATGGAGATATTAAAACTCTTGGATTTTCTAAAAATACTCAGTTCATTATGGTAAATAGTGCTCAAACTTTTGGTGTATATGATGCAGAGAATGATAAGAGTTACGACTATTCGTTGCCAGAGAAATATGATGAATCGACCCTGCCGGTGTGGATGGACGGGCATCGTATTTTGGTAAACTCAAGAAGCTACTCGATGATATTTGATTATGATGGCACCAATATACAAAAACTAGTAACTATAGAAGCAGGCTTACCAACGCTGTTTAATAAGGACTACACCTATATGTATAACGTTAGTGCCTCAAAAAAGATTTTTAGCTTTAATCAGACACCATTACGCACAGAGGCTGACCAATAATCAGTTAAATAGCCAATTATATAATCTTGCCCAAAGAGTCGGTGAATCGCTTGCTAGTTTTGATGGCTCGGAACCACTCTTTTTGGCGGTACTTGCTGTATTTTCATCAGGGTTGGGGAATATCTGCTCCCCAACTACCACCAGCCGGTTTGTCGACATACCCGGAGGGTCGCAGGTTATAAGCGTAGCAGTAGCTTTGTGCTCTTTAGTATCTAAGACTGAGACATCGGTGGGCTTTACAACAGTCTTATCGTAGACTTTATAGACGTACCTCTTGCCGTTCTTTTGGAGTGTAAAAGTATCGCCCTTTTCGAGGCTTTTTAGAAGCATAAATGCAAACTTATATTTGCCGTTATTGAAAATATTACCGCTAGAATGCCCAAAAATCACGGCGTTGCCTAACTCTCCAGGGTTTGGTGTAGTTGCGTAATGTAAGACGCCTCTTTCTAGTGCTTTTTGGACTGGACCGTCAGCAATCGAGGGTTCATCGTACACCACAGGCACCTCGACATTAATCTTTGGGATAATAAGCTTGGGGTCTTTCCCTACCTTTTCGCTAGATGATGGGTCGGTAATCACCGGAGTGTTGCTTATTGCGTAGCTGGGTCGGATAAAAGGAGTAATAAAACGTTCATTAAAGAAGCCAAACATTAGGATAAAAATGACCATAAAGCCCATGCTTAGGCCAAAGGCCAGTGCTTTAACGTGGGGGTTTTTTGTTGATTTTTTTTTGGCTTTACGTATGAGTTGCCGTCTAATATCTTTTGATTTTTTTGGTCCTGCTTGGTGAACTTTTACTTCTGGAGCTGGTTCTTTGTGCGCTGGCTGATGCTCGGACGTTTTAGGCCGTTGCGATTCTTGCCTTTGCGCGTAAAACTCTTGCCAGACCTCGTGTTTTCCCTCGTCAGAGAGGTCATCGTAATAATCTCGCCAAGCTTTTTGGATATCCGCGAGAGAGCGCTTAGAATTGTGTAGGTTTTTCAAAAACGTTTGGTGTTTACTGAGGCGACCGTGCTGATGCTTGGTACTCTCGATTTCCTCTTTGGCAGAAGGCTCCTTTTCATAGAGTTTTCCAAGCTTGGAGCGCGCCAGCTCGATAGAGGGTTCCCTCGATAATTTGGATTTGTCTTGATTGTCGTCTTGCATAAGTTTGTGTATAGCGAGCGTATTCTAGCAACACTTCCTTACATTATAGTACAATTATCATTAGTATTTGCCGGAGTGGCGGAATTGGTATACGCGTGCGACTCAAAATCGCATGTCCTAGCGACTTGAGGGTTCGAGTCCCTCCTCCGGCACCATAGACAAGGAGCTAAATGAATCAAATTCTAAATAATCTTACAAATAAAATTAATGGCTTCAAGCCCTTGCCTGGCAATGTACGGATAGATAATTCGCCCTTACACGGCAAGGGCTTATTCGCAAAAAAGGCGATTCCAAAGGATCATGACTTTGGTATTACACATGTCGCAGACTCGAGATTTCCTGATGGACTTATACGAACACCATTTGGCGGCTTTATAAACCATTCTTACAGTCCTAATTGTGAACTTTATGAAGATGAAGACACATTCCATGCACGCACAGTTAAGGATGTAGTCAAAGACGAGGAGCTTACTGTGGACTACTATCCTTACTATACAAAAGAAGAGCTGGCTGAATTTAAATAAGTTAGATCGTTATTTCGTAGCAGGCGGTTGTTAGGGCTTCGAAAGGCTTGCTAGGGTTTTGCATGAGCCAAACACTTGCAAAAGATAGTAATTTTTCGTTATCTACCTGACCTTTTGTAGATGATACTTTGCCATCTACTGCCGCCCAAATACTGTCTGCGTACTTGCAGACGATTAGGCAATTTAACCTCGCACTAAATTTGGATAAATTCTCAGCAAATTTCGGCAAGCCTAGTGATGAAGTAAATGACTTATCAAACTCAAACTCTTTTTGTAACTTTTGTAGACCGCTTAAACCCACTACTACCAGAACATCCTGCTTATTTATCAGTTTAATATCAATAGACTCAAAACAATTTTCAGATATAGCAACCAACTTGCTGTTTTTGAGTAAATATTTATCTAATACGCTGGACGTTTCGCTACTTTTTCCAAAATCTCCCGCTAGTACAGTTATGTCTGCCCATTGGCTTAAATCTTCTATCTGTGCAAGAGAATTTGATCCAAATCCACCACTTTTGTTGTTCGGGGACAATTCTACATCCGGCAATAAACGGACAATTTTTTCTAAGCTACTGGGTAGTAGCACCCTAATAAAACCGGCACCAGCAAGCGAAGTATTTTCAAAAACAGTCGATACTTTTGAAAAATGATCCTTTTGTCCACCGATTATCAGCAGTCTACCAGCGCTGTGTTTGTTTTCTGGTTTATCCCAAAGTAAATCAGAAAAAAGAGGTTTATTTCCCCCTTGTTTTAGCCAAAAATCATTCATTTTATTCCTGACTATGCGTATGAGGGCGGATTAATTCTGCCACCGTTTGTCCAACTTTTTTGCCTATTTTGAATATGCGTCGAGTGCTGGTTGTTTCCGGCTCAGCGGTAGGTAAAACCTCCTGCCCTTCTGGGAGTTCGTCTTTTATCCTGCTGTGAATAAAAACCGCAAACGCAGCGTCACCAGGGTTTCTCTCAGAAAATTGTCTCTTACTCATTTAGATTATTATCGCATAATTTTGATATATATCAACAGATGATGGAGTTTTCTATGTTTCTAAACCACACCTGGAACTTGCTGAATTTATTAGTATTTTTGGGTTTATCTAGCACTTCTGCACCGCTTAGAGCTAGCTCGTCTAGAACCCTTCCGGGGTTTAGCTCGAACCCTGGCCCTTGCCCAACTGGTGGGTATAACCCATAGAGCCTATCTTTTGTTTGTGATAGCCTAAAACCCTCGTTGAACATGCCGGCCATAAGATATATTGCTTGGTCTACGCGCGAGGATGAGTCATCGGCGATGGCAAAATAAATTGCATCATACAACTGATTGGCGTTGTCTGCTGGCAAATGCTTAAAATAAAACTCGGTGGCACTTGATGCAAAGAAGTCTCCAATTTTATGTTTTATCGCACTCTCCTGAGTAAAGTCGCTTCTGGCCTTTGTTTCTACCGATCCTAGTTCCATACATCTCCTTTCTTAGTAAAATGAAAAACTCCCGATTTTTACGGGAGTTTTTTGCAAGTTATAACAAACAGTAAACTACCCGTAAGTCGGGATAATAATTCTACCTATGTTGATTTGCCTATTCATTTACTAAATATTACCATTTTGTAACGAAAAATCAAACTATACGCCGTACCCTATCGGATCTCTGTTGGGGTCATAGCTAGGGGAGATATCTACATGGGGGGCAATCTCACCTGCGTAGGAAACCACTCTTTCTCCTACTCTTTTTGCAATTTTTTCCATTGTATCTTCAAAATTTGATATTTCTACTTCTTCGCAACCTGGATATTCCATTTTATTTCCTTCTTTTTAATTAAAAAACAGGCTTTGTTGAAGCCTGCTTGCTTTGGGCTGTACTGATGAAAGAGATAAATCTTTCTAGGCTTCAACAATCTTGAAGCACAGCCCACTCGGGCCGATAAGGAGTAGTCCTAATGTTTGCTTCAAGGTTAAAACCATAAAAATATATTACGACTTTTTTCGAGTAGCGTCAAACCTATTAGCTGGTTAGTTGGTAGCCATTACTGTTTTTGGCTCTCTTGGTGAGCTCATAGATTACGTTTTTACGCTCTACTACTATTGTCCACCCGTTTGCTGTTGCTTTCTCGTAAAGCTCTCGATTAGGGTTAAAAGCAATTGGATTTTCGACTAGCTCCAAAAAAGCTTTGTCGCTCTGGCTATCGCCAACTCCATAAGAGTCATCGTAGCTCAAGTTATTTTTCTTAACGATCTCTTTTAAGATTTCTGCCTTATAAAGACTAGCTACAAATTTCTGACCACTAAATTTATCGCCGTCTCTTTCGTATTTAGTTCCAGCAAAAGCGTCAAACCCATAATAAGTAGCTAGTTTTTCGACTAGTTCATTGTGTGAGCCCGAGATTGTAATAAGAAAGTAGCCTTGACCTCTCAGCTCTTTTAGCAGGTCTCTGGTATAGGTATAAACTTGATCTTTGTATTGGTCTATGACTGCTACTACAAGCGTATCAAAATCCGCAGTGCTTAAAGTTTCAATAGCTTCTTCGTAGAGCTGGATAATGATTTTTTCGTATTCTGCAAATGCTTGGCTGTGCTGACGCTTTTTCCAGGATGCTCTTGCTTTTTTGAGCTTTTTCTCGGCAGATTCCCCTAGGTAATCGCGGTCAATTAGCTTATCGACGATCGCATGGTAAAGTTGCCAACGGATTAGCGTTCCATCTATATCAAAAACCGCAAACTTCTTCATAATTTTACCTCTATACTGACTGGGCAGTGATCAGAGCCCATGACAGCTTGATGAATCCCTGCTGACTTAACTCTGTTGATAATCTTGCTACTGGCTAGCCAATAGTCTATGCGCCAGCCGACATTGCGCTCTCTAGACTTTGCCCAATGTGTCCACCAGCTGTACTGCTCTGCTTTGTCAGGGTAAAAATGTCTAAAAGTATCAATAAAACCAGCTCGTAAGATATTGTCGAAGCCCTCCCTCTCCTCGTAGGTGAAACCTCGTTTGCCGACATTCGGCTTGGGGTTAGCCAGATCAATCTCTTTGTGAGCTACATTGAGGTCGCCTGCAAAAAGCACCGGTTTGTCTTTCTCGAGTCGGCTAACATATTCTAAAAATGCCGGATCCCAGGCTTCGTAGCGAAGTGGTAAGCGTCCTAAGTCCCCTTTTGAGTTTGGAGTATAAACCGTTACAACCCAAAAATCATCAAATTCGGCAGATAGCACCCTGCCCTCTTGGTTCGCGTTGCCAAATTTATCTGTTAATTGATATTTTTTGGCAATATCTTCTGGAATATCTTTTATAACTTGTATGGGTTTGGTTTTGCAAAATATAGCGGTACCAAAATGGCCCTTGCGCTCGGCAGAATTCCAATATTCCTCATACTGGGGCAGATCTACTTCGACTTGTCCTTGTTGTGCCTTTGTCTCCTGCAGGCACAAAATATCCGGCTGATGCTTAGTTATGAATTCTGCAAAAGCCCCTTTATTTATAACGGCACGAATCCCATTAACATTCCACGAATAAAGTGAAAGCATACGCTAATTATAGCCCATTAATGTTTATTTCTGGTGTTTCACGGAAAAGATTAAATCTTCGATTATTCTATTTGATAGAGTTTTGCTTTCGCCTTCTTGCAGTAATGGTAATTTTAATTTTCTTGGGATAACTAAACCATCTGGGACGATATATCCTGATGGAATAGTAGCTCCAGCTTCGACTTTTACGCCCCTGCCGAGGATTACGCCCTCACCAATGGTCGTTCTTGGTGTCTTGCGTATTCCTGTCTTCTTTGCCTTATCGTCCTTTGGACTACGTCCTGATTTTTTGGTGGCAGTGGTTACAACGCCCCTGCGCTGTTCTTTTTGAGTTTGATGAAAACCAATAATCGAGCCTGGTCCGATTTTTGCTTTATCACCAACTTTGGTGTTTGGCTTTACGGTAACACCCATTGCTACTTCAGCATTGGGACCGATAGTAACCCCTGGATTTTCCCAGTTTTTTGCAGTGCCTAAAACTCCAATCTTACTCTTTTTACCAATTGTAACTTCGTCCCCAATCACCGATGAGTTCCCTATAAAGTCTGCTTCTATTTTGCAGCTGTCTCCAATCTTGCTGTTAGCTGAAATGACTGGTCTAGCTTTGCCTGTTTCTAGCGCCTTGCCAATACTCGCCGACTTAGAGACCATGAGCACCTGGCCACCCACGTTCAGAGCCCTGTGCTCAACAAAAGGGTCGCGACCATAGCCACCATTTACCCAGGTGTCTTGCTGCACTGTGCTTGGGTCATCTTGTGTGGCATCAATTTTGTCCAGCTCGGTGAGGTTTTCATCGCTTTCGGCGTCAAACTTCTTGACGATAGCGTCAATTTCAGACGGACTAATCTCGTTTAGCTCCTCTACGGGTATCGGTAATATTTCTCTCTCTAACTCTCGCATTATTTTAATTATCACATATTAATAGACAAAAAACAATAGCTTGTATCTAGAAAAAATTGTAATCTTTTGCTAAAATACATTCCCAATGGCGTATAAGCGAGTACTGTTAAAGCTTTCTGGCGAGCAACTATCTGGAAAGTATGAAGGTGGTATAGATCCAGAACTTGCAAAATGGTTAGCGCTTGAGGTGAAGGCTGCGTCTGCCGATGGAACGCAGATTGTTATTATAATTGGCGGAGGCAATTTTGTGCGCGGTGCGCAGATTGCTGGGCACGGCATTAAGAGAGTTACGGGCGATCATATGGGTATGCTTGGCACTATGATAAACGCTCTGGCGCTAACAGATATCTTTGAACATAACGGCATAGCTACCAGATGTGTCAGCAACATTTTTGCAGAACAAGTTGCCGAGAAATTTATCCATAGATTGGTAGAAAAACACTTAGAAAAAGGCCGAGTTGTAATTACCGCTGGCGGCACAGGCAGGCCGTACCTGACAACAGACACAGCTGCGGTGGTCTTGGCTCTTGAGCTTGACTGCGAAGCGGTTTTGAAAGCTACAAAAGTAGACGGTATTTACGATAAAGACCCAGCCAAGCATAAAGATGCCAAAAAATTTGATAAGCTTTCGTATCAGCAATCTGTTTAGGACAACGGTATACAGGTGATGGACAAGGCAGCACTTGGGCTGGCTATGGAGCACCAAATGCCAATCATCGTTTTTGATGCCAAGAAACATCTCAATATCGACCGTGCCACCAAAGGACAGACTATCGGTACAAAAATCGGCTAGCATACACACCCCGCAACAATAACTGCAAAGAATCTATTTTATTTAAGGAGAAAGGCTTGTAGCGAATTCTTCTATGCTTTTCGCATAACCATAGCCAGTTATGATTTGTCTGATGTTATTGATGGCTCTTTCTTCGATTATGGCTATTCGTTTATAGTCTAGATTTAACATTTCTGCGCACTGACTCTTATTGAGTTTTGGAGAATCATCAGTCCCATAGAGCATTTCTATGACTTGTCTTTCTAGAGGTGGGAGATGAGACAGTACGCTTCCTAACTGCTCTTTGGCTCCATTTGAAATTACCTCTCCAAGAACATCGACGGAGTCGTCGGCTAAACGATCTCCATACTCTACAGCTGAGTCATCAGATATTGGAGTATTTAAAGAGGCTACCGCTTGTGTGCGTCTGATATTTCGAAGATGAGTTATTGTTTCTTCATCTTCGTCTAGATATTCTGCAATTTCACTGTCTGTCGGAGGTCTCCCAAGTTCGATAGTAAGCCCGGCCTCGGCCTCTTCTGTCTTTCGCAGGGCTGCTTCAATGTGTACGGGAGCGCGCACAGAACGACCAGTGTTTGCAATGCCCCTACCTATAGATTGCTTGATCCACCAAGTAGCATAGGTGCTAAATTTGTAGCCTTGTCTGTAATCGAACTTCTCGGTAGCACGGATTAATCCTATATTACCAAACGATACCAAATCTAGTAGCTCAAGTTTATGGCTTTTTGACAAGAATTTTCTGGCGATACTAACTACTAACCTTTGGTTGTGCTCAATGAGCTGGTTTTTAGCGTGCATATCCCCTTTTTCGATCCGTTTTGCAAGAGTTATTTCTTCTTCTCTTGATAAAATTTTATGGTTCAAAGCTCGATTAGCAAAGTCTCTGTATGCGTCGTCGCTTACGAAACCGTCAAGGGTTTGTGTTTCTTCTATCTCTATGAACTCGCCTTCTAAGTTTATTTTTTCGGGATCGTCAAACATAATACCGTTTGGCGAAGGCTGTTCCCCATAACTTTCTAGCCCTACCTCTTCTTCGAACCTCTGGGTTGTTATTTGCTGTAGTTTATCTGTACCAATCTCTTTTAGTATGTCTATATAAGCTTTTCTGACTGACTCAGTAATTTCTTCCGGTTCCAATGCAATATTCGGATCATACAAATTATGGCGATCGATTACTCTAGCGACGATTTTTTGCTTAATATCTTCTGCGTCTTGGCCGTCAAATAAAAACCCTGAGGCTTGGTTCTCGGCTATTGTGATTAAAAAGTCGTGATAATCTAGTTTTTTTTTGAGTCTAAGCCTTGCTCTTGGCTCGAATTTTGAATTTCTTGAACGGTTGCCTCGCTCAAGCTAGCAGTTGTTGCGAATTTCTTTCTGTTAGTCTGGACTAAATCTTTGTCTACGAGATCTTGTAGGGCTTGTGACACTTCTGCTGGTACGACTTTATGCTCTGACGCATCTCTTGCGATTAGTTGCGCAACTAAAGTGGCTACACTTCTCTGATCTTCAGATTTTGAGATAGAGAAATTATCATCCCTACCGTGGCTATAGATAGCTTTAATAATAGCTACCCTAAGGTCACGACTCTTTGTTCGCCCGTTTCTTTGAACTTT
>CAYTUF010000023.1:0-9096 GCA_964441225.1 uncultured Candidatus Saccharibacteria bacterium
ATCAGCAGTCACAAAACATTCACCATGTTCACCCGGGTTGAGCGTGCCAGCATCAACATTTAGGTATGGATCACATTTTTGCAAGTTAACCCTCAAACCTCGTGCTTTGAGGTTGTTGGCAAGGGAGGCCCCTGTAATACCTTTGCCTAAACCTGATAATACCCCACCTGTAACAAAAATATATTTTGTCTGCTTCGCCAAAACCCGCGCTCCTTTTTCCTAACTCTTACTCTAAATCTTATCTTAAAATCCGTCTTATAGCAAAGTTTAATGCCTAGTTGTGAGGTATTTGATAGCCTCTTTTTGTTGAACATCATTTTTCGTGGCTATGTCTGATTTACTCAACTTTACTTCTTTGTCAGGTTTGATACCTTCTTTATCGATGTTAACACCAGCTGGCGTAAACCAGCGGGCGATCGTAACCTTGAGGAGTCCACCCCAGCTCAGTTTTCGTAGTTCTTGTACGCTTCCCTTCCCATAACTTTTCTCACCAATCACCGTTGCAACTTTATTATCTTTGAGCGCACCAGTTACAATCTCACTGGCACTAGCACTACCCCCGTTAATGAGTACTACGGTCGGCATACCACTAAGTATTGCCGAACCCTCAGCACTGTAGGTTTTTATCAAAACTCCGGAGCGCTTTTCCTGCAAGATAGTTTCACCCTTGCCAAGCCACAAATTAGACACACCTACCGCTGCGTCTAGGTTGCCTCCAGGATTACCTCGTAAATCAAGTATTATACCCTTAACATTTTGGGACTTTAAATCATTTGCAGCCTTGTTGGTTAATTCAACTGTGTCATCGCCAAACCGAGAGATTGTAATGAGTCCGATTTTGTTGTCTATCGTTTTGTATTCGACACTTGGGATGGTTATGACATCCCTCGTTATTGTGAAGTCTAAGCTTTTTCCATCTCGTGAAATTTTAAGTTTTACATCGGTACCCTTTGGACCACGAATTTTGCTAACCGCATCTTCGATACTGATATCAGAGGCTTGCTCACCATTGATTTCTAAAATTACATCTTTGCTTTTAAGGCCTGCTTTTTGAGCGGGAAAACCAGCGATAGGAGAAACGATGACTACAAAATTACCTTCTTTACCAAGCTCCGCCCCAATCCCCTCAAAAGAACCATTCAGCTGTTCATTAAAATCCTTTGCCATTTCTGCGTTCATATATTCGGTATAGGGATCGCCAGCTGCTCTGACTAACCCTTGTTTCATACCGTCTTGAAGCTTGTTGACATCCAGCTGACCATCAAAGCTTTGTTTTAACTTATTGTATATTTCGGTAACGCCCGAGTAGTCCAGCTTCTCTGGCAATCCTTTTTGCTCGGATTTTCGATAAGCAGAATCTGAGCCAAAAATAATTTTGCCACTGCCAACTCCAACACCAACACAAAATACACCAGCCAATACAGCAACTACTAAGAAACTTTTTAAGACTGTTTTTAAGACATTTTTTCTGTTTGCTCTAGGGAAACCCAAAAGATACTCCTTTATTTACATAAGTATTTTACACTATTTTTTGCGTATATACGTATATCGTTTAGAAATGTATAAATTCTAAACCAGCTGGCGACATACCGTTTACCCTACTAAACGTTCCGTTATAGTCGGCGTTATACTGGCTAATATTTATAGTCCCATTGGCATTCACCGATTCAACATACATAGCGTGTCCATAATAACCGATATACCAGATGGCCACGTCACCACGCCTTGGTGTGCTACTGACAGATATGCCGGCTCTTCTGGCATTACCTGGCCATTGATTGGCATTTCCTACACCGCCCCAATATGGCATATATCGTCCACTTTCTGCTACCTTCCACGCTGTATAGCTCACGCATTCACGGTTGTACATACCCCAATCATCGATGACCGAATCTTGCGGGATCGCACACCATTTCCTGGGGTAAGTATCGCCACTGCCGGAAGCACAGGCTGCACCACCGCCAACTGTATATCCTCCAGCATTTCTAAATGCTCTTGCGTTAGCCTCAGCTTGCTGAGCGCGCAAGCTTCTTACCTTGGCGCTGTTTTTATCCATCTGCTGTTGCAGGGCTCTTTGCTCACCCTCGTTAAGCGCGAGTATTCTGTCTTTCTCCATGCGCTGAACCACAACTTCGCCTTGCAATGATTTCTGTTCTCTTAGGGATTTCTCTACTCTATCTTTAGAGCTTTTGAGTTGAACTTTTAAGGTAGTTATCTTGTCTACCGATGCTTTAATCTTGTTTCTAACACTTTCTCTGTATTGTTGTTTGTCAAAGAACTCACTTAAATTATTACTCGAAGCCAGCATCTCAAGGGTTGAAACGTCGTCTTTGACATACATTTGCCTAATAATCTCACCCAAAATCTTTCGCTGGAGGGCTAGCTCGGCTTCTGCTTGTTTAATCTGCCTTTTTAACTCGTCCACTTGGCCAGTTAAAGTATCGATACGTTTTTGGATGGAGTTTATTCTATTTTGCAATCTGTTAATCTGATCGTTTATGCTATCAGCCTGTGCGCCAAGCTGATCTTTATCGGCTTGTTTTTCATTTGTGTCACGGTTGATGGCATTTATTTGGTCGTCATATCTGTCAGCCAACACCAAAGGCGCGCTTATAGAACCTGCTACAAAAACAAGCAAAGCAATTACTACGCCAGGGCGTGTAATTTTAATATTTAATACATTTTTTATTTTTGATTTTTTCATTTTTGATGAATGCTTGATTATTATATCAAGCATAAGCACCAAAATCAACCCCTGACTCAACAGGTAATAATTTTCTTATGATTTTTTACTAAATCTCCTGCCCTTCGAAGTCCGCAGATATCTTCTTGTGGCGATTAACGCCGAAATTGCCCCGATAGATATCCCCAAGAGTAACTGCAGGCCAAAAAATAGCCAGAAATTATCAGCAAAATATTTATTAGCAAATTGCAGATCTAATAGGCCAAGACTGCTGGCGTCAAAAGCTTTGGACTGAATTATAAAAATAGAGTTACAGATTACAACAGATATAATTGCCGCGATAACGCCATAAAACATCGTCTCTACAACAAATGGGCCGCGAATATACCAAGGGTTTGCGCCCAGCAAGCGCATAATACGCAGTTCATCGCGCCTGTTAAATATCGCCATTTGAATCGTATTAAAGATTATCAACATAGAGATCAAGGCAAAAATCAACACGCTACCAAAAGCTACTTTTTTAAATAATGAAGTAGCGTTGGTGATTTTATCGATAGCTTCTTTTCGGTCCCCAGAATAGCTCGTTGGGTCAGACTGAAGCTTCGCTACATCTGTAGTTTCTAGCAATTGCTTAATTTCATCGTTTTTTTCTGGGTCTACAGGTTTTATCCTAATAGTAGCCGGTAAAGGATTATCTGTTTCTGAAACTGCCAAGAGCATATCTAAATTATCGGAGTTATCTTTTTTGTAGTTATCTAGGACTTGCTCTTTCGACAAGTAATCTACTGACTGGACATTTGGCAGACTCTCTAATTTTGATATTAAACCATCTTTTTGCTCGCTCGTTACTGAGTCCTTCAAGTAAACAGAGATGTCAATCTTGTCATTTATTTGAGCAATGGTGTTGTTAAACGTGGCATTGGCTATTATCGAAAATAGCACAATAGAAAGAGTTACGATCATCACAGCTGTAGCTGCTACACTGAGGGAAAAATTACGTACAAAATTTGCCCCACCGGTTTTTACTACTCGCCTAAAACTAGTAACTCGACTCATATTTTGTACTCCGCATTGGCTCTGTCACTAATAATTTTGCCGCTGTTTACTGTTACAACCCGGCGCTTAAGCTTGTTAACAATCTCTTGATTATGCGTTGTCAGCAGCACAGTTGTGCCGTACTTATTTATTTTCTCAAGCACCTTAACGACATCCCAGGCATGCTTTGAGTCTAGGTTGCCTGTCGGCTCGTCGGCTATCAAGATTTTTGGCTGTCTGACTACCGCACGAGCGATAGCCACCCTTTGTCTCTCTCCGCCAGATAATTCTCTTGGGTAGCTACTTTCTTTACCCTTTAAGCCAACGATGTTCAAAACCTTAGGTACTGTGTGTTTGATTTCTCGGTTGCTAACACCAACAATCTCAAGCGCGAAAGCCACGTTCTCAAAAACCGTCTTATTCGGCAAGAGCTTAAAATCCTGAAAAACTACACCTATCTTGCGACGTAATTTCGGGATATCTTTATCCTTTAATTTATCATAATCTATCCCGCCTACAATTATCTTGCCGGTAGTTGGCTTTTCCTCTCGGGTTAATAATTTCAAAAGGGTCGACTTACCTGCTCCACTCAAACCAACAACTATCACAAATTCCTTTGCTTCAACATGGAGATTTATTCTATCCAAGGCTGGTTCTTTGCGCTTACCGTAAACTTTAGAAACTCTATCGAGAAGAATCATATATAAGTATTATAACAAACAATCTCGGCCTGCCCATCGCGCACATGCTTGCATGTAGCTTGTTTACTGTCATACTTATCTTTAAAGGAGTGTTATTGATGTCAGAGATTTTAGAAAACGAACAAAGGCTAAGTGAAAATGAATACCCAGGACGAGGCATTATACAAGGCCTTGCCCCCGATGGAGAGAGTGCTATTCAAATGTATTGGCTCACGGGCAGAAGTGAAGGTTCTCGCAATCGAATCCTCGAGGAAACTTCTGAGGGTACGATCAGCACAAAACCTTTCGAAACCATAGAAGGCGAAGATCATAGACTAACTATCTACAACGCAATGCGCGAGACCACATTACAATCTGAGGAAGAGGCCTTCCCTGCCCAAATTCATGTTGTATCAAATGGGCATCAAACAGACTCGGCTTTTAACAAAATGTCTGGGGAGAAACTTCTGATTACTCGAGTTAGAGCGTTCGGAGAAGCATTACTAAATTGGGGTTACGAGAACGATGAGCCCTCAACCCCACGCATATCTGGAATGGTATACATTCAAAATCAATTCGCACAGAGCGCAATATCAATCATAAAACTCGCCTCTGAATATGGAGAAATCGGGCGCTCAATACATGTTAAAGAATTTCTTCCAACCCCAGAAATATATGAAAAAAGGAAAGGACTGGGGGAATGTGTGCATACTTACGACGGAGATGGCAATCCGGTTCCGTCATTCTCGGGAGAACCGTATCCTGTAGGACTAGAGCAAACTGCAGAGGAGAATGCCGAGAAATATGCAGAGATTTTGGCTGGAGATAATTTTGTAAGTCTTGTTGCCAAAGCCATTCCACTTGATGGCTCAAAACCAACAGTCCACATAATCAACAAAAACCAATAATATTTTTTGAAGGCTAACTCCGATCAGCTAGAGTTAAATGGCTTGGGATTATATATCTTTTCACGGTTTCTGGTAAGACTAAGCCCTCGGCGCTGGTTAAGTTTCTTAGGTAAAGAGATCCGTTTATGGTTTTGGGTAGGTTTAAGCCCTCGGCGCTGGTTAAGTTTCCTAGGTCAAGAGATCCGTTTATGGTTTCGGGTAGGTTTAAGCCCTCGGCGCTGGTTAGGCTGTCTAGGTAAAGAGATCCGTTTATGGTTTCGGGTAGGTTTAAGCCTTCGGCGCTGGTTAAGTTTCTTAGGTCAAGAAGTCCGTTTATGGTTTCGGGTAGGTTTAAGCCTTCGGCGCTGGTTAAGTTTCCTAGGTCAAGAGATCCGTTTATGGTTTCGGGTAAGACTAAGCCTTCGGCGCTGGTTAGGCCATCTAGGTTAAGAGATCCATAATGATAAATAATTCCTCCACTAACGGCTTCTGCTTTCGAAATACTTATTCTGTCCTCGGGGATTAACAATACTCTTGATAAATCTTTTTTGGTATCACGAAATTTGAGTATTGCTTCTATGCGCGGATCTTCTCCATATCCGAAACTCTCTATTTTGCTATCAACTTCGTATAAAAACCTTAGTTCGCTGGCGCTAAGTATGGTAGATGGATCTGCAGAAAGTCTATTATCTATTGCCGTCAGAAGCTTCATGTCATTAGATTTTTTTTGATACAAATCGCCTCCGGGTAAGTCTGCTAACTTATCCTCAGCTATATCAACCATCTCATCTTCGAGGTGTTGCCCACCTTTTATGCCACGGGCTTCTGCGACTTCTCCTTGTTCCATGCGAATCGCTATTCGAGGGATTGTGTCGTTTCCCTCTGCATCTTTAGTGAAATACACAAAAAAATCACCGGCCTCAAGTTGAGTCCTCGACACCGCATCACCCTTTGCGGTACACCAATCTGTACCATAGCCCGCAATAGAGTCCTTAAGAATAAGCGCGTCAACAGGGTCATTGGACTGCTCGAATTTGCGCCAACTTCCATCTTTGGTTTTATGCAATTCTTTAGACACTTGCCCATCGTCAGACAAGGCATCAACGTATAAATTGCTAAATTTTATCCCCTCTTTTCTGTTTGTTTGCGTAGTGTCTGTGGTAACTTTTTGGATCTCATCATACACCATCGCAAGTGCTCCTCGGGCAATTTCTGGATAAGCAGAAACTGTTGTGCCTGTTCTCCTCTGAAATTTACCCTGTTCTTTGTTGTAGCTTCCAAGCTTAATAACAGACTCCCATACATACAGCTTGTACCAATTTTCGTAAGGCGAATCTTTGTCGGATAGATACTCTGCCCAGGCAGACAAAGAACTTCTTTGATCCTCTTGTATTATTTCGACCATACTACTACGCGTGCCATCGTCTATAGTTATGTCTCCATGGCCTCGTTCTTTCGCCATTCTTTTTTGGGTTTCAAAATAGCTATCGGGGACTTTATCTGCAGAAATAACATGAGCATCCACCTGATGCTGGATTGCCGATTCTTCACCAGAAAATAAACCCCAATTTACATAGTCTGGATCTTCCAAAAAGGCTAGATACCCTTCTAGCTTCAATGTAGGTTCATCGGGTATCTTTTTGCCGTTCTGGCGCAAGTAACTACACACAGCCTCTGCTTCTTCGGATTTATACAAATCAGGCCTAAGCTGGTGTAATCTCTCAAAATTATTCATATTAATAATAAATAATATCATAATTCTTCATTAAAAGCAACTATTAGTAGTTTACTGTGCTTGGGCTTTTATGAATTGATCTAGATCACCATCAAGGACTTTGTCGACATCAGTTGTTTCGTATTTTGTGCGCAGATCTTTTACTTGTTTGTACGGATGAAGTACATAGTTACGGATTTGACTCCCCCATTCATTGGCATGGTTCGGGCCTTTTAACTCAGTCAAGGTTTCTTTGTGTTGCTCTAGCTGCAGAGACGCTAGTTTAGAGCGTAAAATGGTTAGAGCTGTTTCTTTGTTTTGGATTTGACTGCGCTCGTTTTGAATACTCACTGTAATGTTAGTTGGCAAGTGCGTAACTCGCACAGCAGAATCTGTGGTATTAACACTTTGTCCGCCATGCCCTCCGGAACGAAAAACATCAATACGCAAATCTTTATCGTCTAATGAAACTTGTTCTGGCGTGTCAATCTCGGGCAAAACTTCTACCTTGGCAAAACTAGTTTGACGTAGATTGTCGGAATTAAAAGGGCTAAGACGAACCAAACGATGTACACCATGCTCACCCTTTAGTTTTCCGTAAGCCAAGTTACCCTTTATCTCTAGCGTAGCGCTCTTTATACCTGCTTCGTCGCCACTAGATTCATCAAGTAAGCTAACCTTAAAACCCTCTCTCTCGGCAAATCGAGTATACATTCGAAGAAGCATCTGTGCCCAATCCTGAGCGTCGGTACCACCTGCCCCAGCATACAAACTCAGTATTGCATTCCCTCTATCATATGGCCCGTTATAAGATATTGCGGTTTTTTGTTTGTCAAACTGTTCTTCTAAATTTACCAGTCGTTTCTTGATGTCTGCTGATAATTTTTCGTCGTTAAGCCCGGCTAATTCCCGAAGGTCTTTTGCGGTCGATAATAAATTTTGCCAAGGTTCTATAAAGTCTTCTAGCTCTGCGATATTCTGCATTACCTTTGAGGCTTTTTTATTATCTTGCCAAAAATCGTTAGCGACCGATTGTTCCTTCAATCCTGCTAACTCTTTACTTTTAGATACTATGTTCAACCTAGCCATGCTCTCATCTAGTTGGCTTATTAAATTATCTAGCTTGACGATTAACTCTTCCATACTAATCTAAACTCAAGAGTTTGGTTTATCTACCTATGTCTTTTCTTTGCTTTTCTCTTGTTTTGGCGTTCTTTTTTACGATTCTTCTTGATAGATTTCTTGGTTTTACTCTTGGTAGCTTGTTCTTGATGAACCGTTTCTACCGTTGCGAAGTCATCTTCATGAAATTCATCACTTGAAGTTATCTGATCGGCATTGTCAACCGAGGCGCGTGCAGCTCGTGTCAGTTCGGTCTCAACTGGATTATCAAGCTGTTCCTGTGGAATTGGCCTTGCCCGAAGTAGTGTCTGTATAACATCGTGGCGAAGGTTTATCTGCATTTCTTCAAAAAGTCTTTGCGATTGGGTCCGATATTCGACCAGCGGGTCTCTTTGCCCTACGCCCATCCAGTGAATACCTTCACGCAGATGATCCATATTTTCTAGATGCTGCATCCAATAATTATCTAGTGTTTGCAGGTACACATCGCGTTCTACCTTACGTAAAATTTCTGATGTAAATCTGTCCTCTTGCTCGCTATATAATTCATCGATAGCTTTAATGAGAGAGCTCTCAAATTTATCTGCAGGCGCATCAAAAATTTTGTCTAATGTTTTATCATCTAGTGGAAAAATTTCTTGTAAGATCTTGTCAAAATCTTCGTTCATGCTCTGAGGAGAATTCACTAAATCTCGAGCTTCCGAATGCATAAACTCAGCCACGCGTTTGGTTATGTCTGCTCGGTGCAAAATCTCTCTTCGCATACTATAAGTAGCTCGACGATGTCGGTTCATTACATCATCGTATTGAACAACATTTTTACGAGTATCGAAGTTAAAACCTTCAACTTTTTTCTGTGCGCCTTCTAAGCTCTTTGTGATAACCCGGTTTTGGATGGGCATATCTTCATCAACCTTCAGCCTATCCATAATCCGCACAATCCTATCGCCACCGAAAACCCGCATTAAATCATCT
>CAYTUF010000023.1:9106-9432 GCA_964441225.1 uncultured Candidatus Saccharibacteria bacterium
GCAGGAAACAAAAAACTGACTCACGCCAGGATCGCCCTGACGGCCAGCGCGACCTCTCAATTGATTATCGATTCGCCTAGACTCGTGTCTCTCGCTCCCCAGAACAAATAGTCCACCGGCTTTTTTGGCATCTTTATCGAGAACGATATCTGTACCTCGACCAGCAATATTCGTCGCAAGGGTCACCGCACCTTTCTGGCCGGCTTTCTCAACAATTGCTGCTTCTTTTTCATTGTTTTTAGCATTTAAAACCTGGTGCTTTATGCCCTCTTTTTTTAGAAGCCGAGACAGAATCTCGTTCTTCTCAATCGAAGCCGTACCAAGCA
>CAYTUF010000024.1:0-9227 GCA_964441225.1 uncultured Candidatus Saccharibacteria bacterium
ATAAGTATTATTGGGGATACATTAAAATTTAAATACAGATAGATAAGAAAGTAGCTCAGTGTATAACTGAGCTACTTTCTTGGTGATCCCGCGGGGAATGTGGCTACGCCACCTCCGTTCAGTGCTCGCCCAAATGCAAACGAGTTTGCTTTGGTCTGCGCGCCTCACTACACCGAACCCCTCCGGTGGTTCAAGTCTCCGTAATATCAAAAGCGACACCACAACCGAAGTTGTACTGCCGCTTTTGGTGACCTCTAAGGGATTTACCTGGAAACAACTTCAGCCCGCAATTAACCAACTTAATCAGTTGTTAGAAGAGGCAGGCCTTGGTTATGAGTAGGCGAAACAAGCGCCAAAACGACAGTCATGCATTCACGATACTGCTGTTGCTTGGAGCAGTTTATTACGCAAATCAAGAATTAATCGATAGTGTAACTTCAAAACTGCTCGTCATTGTATTCGCATTAATTACCCTAGTTGCAATTGCCAAATTATATCAATACTTTAGATCCTCACTTATGGGGCTACGGATGTCAGAGATCGATCATATGAGCGGTGTCGAGTTTGAGCATTATATGGTTGGATTGCTTCGAAAACTAGGCTACAAGCACGTTAGGATGACCGAGAAATATGATCTTGGTATAGATATTATTGCTGATAAAGATGGTATAACTTGGGGTATTCAGACAAAGAGGCATAAGAGCATAGTGAAAGCTGCAGCAGTCAGGCAGGCGTATACCGCACTCTCGTATTATGGATGCGACCAAGCCATGGTTATATCAAACAGTACGTACAGTAACCCCGCCCGAATCTTGGCTAACAAAACACATACTGTTTTGATTGATCGTCATCAACTTGCTACATGGATGAAACAGAGGTGATATACTAATGTCTATGAACGGATACGAACCAACACCTGAAGATATTCAAGTAGTTCTGAAGCACCTACGTGCCGTCAAGCCTGATGCCACCGAAGAAGACGCGACCAATCTGTTGCTCAAATATAAAATGGATACACGTGAACAAGCAGTGACAACGAGTCATGAAGACTTGCTGAAAGAATTAGATCGACTGATATCAGAGATGTACGGCGAAAACTAAAACGGCAAAACGTCCGAAGATTTCAGCTTCAAAACCTTCAGGACCTTTTCTAACATTTTCAGAGATGGTACAGACTCACCACGCTCAAGCTTCGCATAGTATGTAACGTCGGTGCCTACTTTTTTGGCAACCTCAAGCTGAGTCAAGCCAACAGCTTTTCGAGCTTTCAGTAGGCCAGACTTAAGCGATGATTTTATTTCTTTCTCACTCATATACGTAAGTATACAGCAAACTACCCCTTACATCTTGTTCGTGATGCGCAATTGACCATTCAGTAATTCAAAGGAGAACAACTCATTAATCAGTATGCGCTTTTCAGTGTATGAACTCTTTAGGTAGAGCTTCTTAAGCGCGTGTCTTGAGGCTTGCCCAAATGACTCACTAGTCTCAGATCTGTAGCTTTCGATTTGAGTAACCTTCTTTTGCACCCTTTTGATTCGCTGGTTGTAATAGGTTACTTTTTCTTCATACATATCCTCGTCAATAACATCGGCGAGTTTATCGTCATATAAGTTATCTGACATTACTTGCAAACGCTTTATCTGGGCACGTTGTAGCTTTAGTATCTTTTCTATGTCACCGTCGGCAAATGGCCGTTTTCTGTCCAGCAGCATCTTTCTGAGTTTGCGAAACTTCTCGTAGTTCTCATCTTTTAAGTTATCTATGCGTTGCAAAACTGCATCCTCTACACGATCTTGCCTGAGAAAACTATGCTGCTTGCAATCGACGAGCATGCGATTACAGGAACCGTAGTATCTACCTTTCTGTTTTGTCCAGCTAACCATCCTATTACAGATAGAACACCTCATAAACCCCTTAAATAGAGGGTTGTGCTTCCTCAAGGGCCTATTTGCTCCTCGACTTAGCTTGTTCTGTACTGCCTCAAATAAATCTTCGTCAACTATTGGTTCGTGTGCCCCTTGGTAAAGCTTGCCGTTAAAACGAATCACGCCCATGTAGTATGGGTTCCTCAGAATCTTATGCACCGCGCTCTGGCCAAATGGTTTGCTCTTGGTGTTAACCAGTCCACATTCAGCCAGCTCAGCTGTTATTTTTCGTACACACTGTCCCGGCTCCATAAATAACCGAAAAGCCCTCTCTATCATGAATGCCGTGTCTTCATTAATTACATGTATGGTTCTACCGTGTTGCCTGGCATTTTTATAGCCCGCCGGTGGCTGTGAAGGCATCCAGCCCTGGGCAAGCTTTTCATCCCAGCCTTTCATAGCCTCTTCGCGCAGGTTATCGGTGTACTTTTTGGCGATTGCCAGGTAGATATTCCACATCATCTTGGCGTCAGACTTTGCATTCTTGTGTATTATCAGACCTTCCTTCACCATGTGCAGGCGCCTATCCTCGTCCGCTTCTAGCCAATCGTCAACAATGACAGCATCACGAAAATTACGAGTAAGGCGGTCTGTCTTCTCTACGATGAGATGGTTTATCTTCTTTGCTCCTATATACTCGAGTAGTTCTCCAAAAATCTTGCGTTCCTGGTTCTTTGAAGCCGTTTCGGAAATCCTAAACTCTTTGACGAACTTCAAGTCGTTCATCTCACAATAGTTTTTTATGAGCTTCGACTGTGCATCTAGCGAGTAGCCATCTTCCTGTGCTCGACTAGATACCCTTGCCAACGTTACTGATTTATTACTTTTCATAGGTTATACCTCCTTTATCCTATATAGATATTCTTTCACTTCTTTGTGCAGGTGTTGGCTACCTGTGGATAAACAGATAGAATGTAGGTAGCCACAACATTAGTGGATAGGGAGAATGCAGTGCAGATATTCACATCAGTATCGCTATTTACAAGAATATTTGGGGACAGCCCTACTGCTATAGTCGTGAATACAATAGTGCTCGCAACGCTTGTTTATGTACTCTGGCGTTATCTACTATCGCCGCTTTCCAACTTATTACAGAATTTCTTAGAGTTATTTCGCAAGCGTGAGCTAGAGTGCTTAGAGATAACTCCGCCCGTAAATAACGATGTTGACCCCGAACACACCCAAAGTTTTCTGAATGTAATCCTAGGTCAACATCAAAGACAGAGGCTATCGCTCGAGATTGTCAGCGACAAGAAGAATGGCATACGCTACCAGATTGTAGCCGAGGCTTACGCCATAAATAACATCAAGAAGCAGATAAGTGCTTATCTGCCAGATGTTAAAGTAAAGAAATCCAGAGGGGTCAAGGTAAAAACGGGTTCAATTATTCACACCTTCAAACAGCAACGACACTTCGCATTTCCGCTAAAGACCTATGTTACCCACCAAAACTCAGATCCAATTGCATTTATAGCCGGAGCTTTGACACGACTGGATGAAAAAAATCAATTAACGATGCAGCTTGTAGTACGGCCGTACAGTTCACGACAAGCAAGCAGCATCTACAACAGAATCTTAAAAAATGGACGAACTCACATAGGTGGCGGTTTAGGATATTACATCAAGGCCTACGCATGGGCATGGTTGCCGGCAGCCCTAATTGCGTATTTGTTTAGGAACTGGACACTTGGCATAGTTGCAGCCATATTTATATGGATTGTGGGTACCTTTTCGGGAGAGAAAGAAGCAGAACGACCGCTCACTATTACCGAAGAGAAAGTCTATGAAGCCGTTATTGCCAAGCTAGACCAACCTCTAGCAAGAGTGGCTATGCGCCTGAGTGTGGACTCGTCACAGCATAGGTTTGAACTCTTGGATGGATTTCGAAACTCCCTAAAGACCCTTGATAGACCCGGCTTCCAATCACTTAATCTATCGCGACAGATACCAGGCAAATGCTGGCAAGCGCTATTAACCAAGTTATACCGAGAACGATTATCGTCGGTGTTTAGTCGCAACTCACTCATCTTAGGCAGTTCCGAACTAGCTAGCTTATATCACTTCCCATATGGAGTAGTACAGACCGAGGGCATGGTTCGTTCACACAGTCGGATCTTGCCGGTACCACTTAGCCTCAAGAGTAATCCAAAGCTAGATATTGAAATCGGCGTAAACAAGTACCAGGGTGAAGAGACGCCAATCGGCCTTACTACTACTGAACGTGAACGACACATGTACGTTATCGGTGGTACGGGCAGTGGTAAAACTACCATGCTCAAGTACCAGATTGTGCAAGACATTCGCAACGGTAAAGGCGTAGCTGTTGTTGATCCGCATGGGGACCTTGCCGAAGAACTACTCGAATTTGTACCAAAGGAGCGAAAGAAAGACCTTATATATTTAAACCCTGACGATCTTGACCACCCACTTGGTGTGAATTTGCTTGAGTTGCCAGAGGGGCTAAGCGGCAATGATCTACTGCGGGAAAAAGATCGCGTTACCGAGTCAGTCATTTCAGTTATGCGCAAGGTTTTCTCAGACGATGACACCGGCGGCCACCGCATTGAATATATTCTACGCAATACGATACACACAGCATTCACCACAGAGAACCCGACGCTGTTCACAATCTTTAGATTGCTAAACGATGGCAAGTACGCCAAAAGTGTTATCAAGAATCTAGACAACCAAGACCTAAAAGCATTTTGGAAAAACGAGCTCGGTAAGGCTGGCAGCATGCAGAAGGTTAAGATGTCTGCCGGCATTACTGCCAAGATTGGTCGATTCCTGTTTTCCGCCAGTGCCAGAGCAATGCTCGAAAAAGAAAAGTCAGATATTGATTTCACAGAAGTGTTAGACGGTAAAATACTGATCTGCAACTTCTCTAAAGGTAAGCTGGGTGAAGACACCTCGTCACTCTTTGGAACAACAATTCTGGCGAAGCTACAGCTGGCAGCACTCAAGCGCTCAGAGAAAAAACAGTCAGATCGTAAGCCATTTTACCTGTATGTGGATGAGTTCCAGAACTTTGCTACCATGTCATTTACGCAGATGCTCAGCGAGGCTCGAAAGTATAAGCTGTACCTAACCATGGCCGAACAGAGCACCCAGCAACAAGCCGATCAAAAGATGATTGAGGTTATCTTGGCAAACGTTGGCACAATTGTTGTCTTCAGAACTGGCAGTCCACGTGACGAAGAGCTGATGTTGCCAAGATTTGAGCCTTATATCGAGAAGGGTGAAATGAGTAACCTCCCGGCTTATAACTTCTACTGCCGCATAGCTGGCAAAGAAACCAACGAGCCTATGACTGGCGAGACAATAACACTAGTTTAAAGCTCTATGGTCTCTTGTAGTTTCTCATATACCTCAACGCTGTTATTGACGTTAACCTCGTTTACAAGCCACCCTCTAAGTGAGCATTGTTGCACGAAGTCATTAATACGATTCACCCCATTCATTTCCTTTAATGTTATAACTAAGCCAAACTTGAGGTTAATGCCATCCTTATTATTTGTACGGTTCTTGGTTTTAATGCTTATGCCCCAAAGACCGTCTTCGTAGGCTTTTCTAGGAACTAGCTTATCATTTATAACCTCTCTGATATGTTTTGTATTATCCCACTTGCGGAAAACTTTGCGAGCAGTTTCTTCGTCTACCGCATGCCATTCGCCATCCTCGATACTCTGCACATTTTTATTAATTGATTTTAGCCCAGTATTTTTACCACTCCTTTTCATTCTCCCAATATAAACATCGAGTTCGGTGCTCGTGTAGTCTACACCTTCATTTATAGAGCATTTTGGGAAATAGCATAGCGTTGCCTTTGCTATAAAAGGGTGCTTGCCGTTGTCTGTTGGTACTGGAAGATTATAGTTATAGGTATCATAGGCCTCTGTTTCTGAGTCTATAAAAAACTTTATTTCTTCATCTTTTGATCTGACTACATCGTTAATATGTTTAGGCACAGCCCCAAATCCCAGCAGGGATGCTTTCTTTATATCGCTACCGATATCGTCCCAACCAGCGGCAGAATCAATTAAAAGTGCCTTGGCAACTTCTCGGCTCAATCCAAGCACCTCTATCATGAAAGCAACTTTCCGAGTCACCCACGGTGTAGCAAGTGAAGTGCCTGTCATGTGCTCCTCCCCAAGAGGGGTGCATACTTTCATGGCAAGTCCATGGTCACCACCGAAGTAACTAACATCGGGTTTTTTAAAAAATGATAAAACGTGGCCCCTCCGGCTGTATGTCGCTGCTTGACCCTGATGATCTAAAGCGTTTACTACAATTGAGTTAATTGAGTCCGCGGGTGAACCTATTAGTTTTTCACCTGGTTTACTGCCCTCATTATAATTAGTCCCGCTAACGACAAAAATTACGTCGTAATCATTCTGGAGCCGATCAAGCATAGCAGCTTCTGGGGAGATATAACTCTTCGCTACTTCACGAACAGAGCCAAGAGATAAGTTCCAAACCCTTATACTCGGGTTAGCTTTAACTATTGATTCGATATCGCGCATTATTTTAAAGGAGCTCATTTGACCTTTGCGAGCGACCCCAAAGTGCTTTACGCGAAATTTACCACAACCGTCTTCCAGGCTTGGATTAATACTGGGGCCATCAACAATTATTGAACTGACTGCTGTACCGTGCCTCTTATCCTCGGTAGTTATATCGATTTCGGGGTCGATCATATGTTCATACTGCACCCATTTTCTAAAGTACACATCGCTTGAAGTATCGAATGGAGTATCAATAACGCCAATAACGGGTTCGTCTCCAGGCTCCTCAATAAATGTCATCCAAGTTTCTCGTTCAACCAAGTTACCTTGATCATCCTGCACTAGAGTGTTCATGTCTTCTACTGCCATCGCAATAAGGTATGGCGCTTCCCTATATAAAGTATCTATCTCAGGGGGGTACAGTTGTACCGTTGCATCGCCAAATATACGATCATCTGACAGTGAAATACCAATTTCTTTTAAGACAGCTTTCATATCTTCCGATGTCCTATATAGAGTAATTATTGACTCACTCGGTTTCTTGGCCATTTCTGGGTACTCAAAAAGCGCAGCGTAGTAGCCATCTACGACAACTTGCCTGAATGTTGATTCTGGCATATCGTATTTTTTGAAATCTATATTTTTCTGCTTGATTCCGTCGAGCTGTGTTGCAGAAATAGCACCTCCAAACTCCTCCCTTAATACTAAGGACGCTATACGGAACTTCTTCTCTGCATCAGCGAGCATCGCTAGTGTTACATGGTGGGTAATGATGTGGTTGTCGTTGTCGCCAAATCTTGCACCAACTATACTATTGTTCGATTCCTTCGTGTCGTCTTTTTCTTTCTGAAATATCGCTCGTACTCGATTACTTTTAGCGATTACCTGCCTGTAATGCACATCTACTAATGCACCCTCTATGTATTTTTTCATATGCCAGCTTTCCATAAGCTCGTGAATTTTAGAGGAGTGCTTTGCTAAGTGTTCTGCGCTAACCGATCGTTCGGAGCCATTGATTGGATCCTTGCTCTTAGGTAAAGAGGCTGCGCCACCACCAAATTTTCCAGGGCGAGGATTAAACCTCCCTTTTAATCTAAGTATGTCGTTCATGTTTAACTACCTGCCAGTTCTCGTGCAATTTGACTTTTAGACCTTCCCGTAAGAACCTCCATTTCTCTGAGTGTAAAGCCTAATCTTTGTAAAGTGGTCAATTCTAGCGCATCTTTGCTGTTGTTGCACGCTTTATATAACTTCACCAAGTAATCGTACTGTTTATTGGGATCACTAAAAGTTACGGCTGTCTTGATGATATTCCGTAAATCACCTGGGTAGGGAACGCTGTCCATTGTGCCCACGATTTTTCTAAGCAATCTTTTATCCTGGGATAGTTTCTTAAATTTACCCAAAAACTCACTTGCAATTGCATCTGCAATATCTAATAGATCATCTCTGTCATATCTATCAAAATTAACTACTGCATCAAAGCGCCGCTTAAGTGCGGTATCAAGTTTTTTATAAAGATTTGTCGTGGCTACCAAAACAATCATGTCGCTTAATCCATCTAAACCTTTAAGAACCGATGAGGTGACTCGTCCCATCTCGCGTATGTCATTTGAGTTAATCCTATCTAGTGCTAAAGCATCGATTTCATCAAACAGAACCATCAACCTTTCGGGGTGGGGCAAATTTTTTAACTCATTGAACATCTCAGCAATATTTTTTGAGGTTTGACCCATTTTGCTGTCTACGACACTTTCAAAATCCACCACATATAGCTCACGGTCTAGAATTCTTGCTACGTGTTTAACCGACTCTGTTTTGCCGGTACCCGGATGACCTTCAAATAAAAAAGTATTTACTCCGACGTTGTGATTAACAGCGTTTATAAGTCCGACAATGTCATCTTTAATGGGCGTAGGTAGCGGAAGCGTGCTAGTGTTAACGTTTACTTTTGTGAGGTAAGGCGAGCTATAAGTTGAGCCTTGTGGAACGAATGTATTTACATCAGATAGCAAAGCCAAAACATATTCAGATAATTGGTGGTCACCAACTGAGTCAAAATATCTGGCAATTTCATATGCTTCATTACGGAAACCAATTTCGTTTTTTTCTGCATGATATTTTATTAAGTTTAGTATGTTTTTCTTGCGTAGGTTATCATTCATAACTACAGTTTATACGGTATGGGACAATATTGCAACTTCTGGTACAAAACTAGCTATTGTTAAATGACGCTGCTCATGGTACTCTTATTTCAACAGGAGGGTAACGTCCTGGCAGTATACGAAAAAATCCGCTTTCGCGGATTGGCTCGTACAAAAAGTTGATACCTGTTTTGTACTCCTAGTATAGCGTGAACCGACCAAATAACAACTACTAACGCTATATGAAAGGAGTGATTTCTATGGCACTTACAACACAAACTAACCTTGGTGGCCACCAATTCTATGGCCCCCATCCAAACGCCACGTCGTTACCTGCAAGATCGGGAGTATATATTATTACAAGACTTGTGGATGGAGCTCATGAAATTATCGATGTTGGTGAATCGGGCAACATAGCGAACCGTATACCAAGCCACGAACGAATGGATCAGTGGAATCGCGCATCGGGTAATGCTTTTCATGTATGGACTTTGTTGGCTGATGAAGCTCAGCGTATGCTGATCGAAAGCGCCCACAGGTTAAGTTATAGCCCGGTTTGCGGAGAACGATAGCCATGGCAGATATAGATATAAACCCCGGACTATCACTTAAGGCCGACGTAAACAAGTTGTATGGTGACATCACTGGTA
>CAYTUF010000025.1:0-8927 GCA_964441225.1 uncultured Candidatus Saccharibacteria bacterium
GGTTATAATAAAGCAAGATGATGGATTACAAAACGTCGTACGAGAACTATGGGGAAATGACATGAAATTTACAGCAGTTGTGGGGAATCCGCCGTATCAAGATGGTAATGATCAGATATATGCGTCGTTCGCGAAAAGCTCCGTTGAGCTCGCCGACTTAGTGTCGCTAATATTTCCGTTAGGGTGGCAAAAACCCACCAATGTGAACGGCTTATCTGCTATAAATACTCAAGATTTTAAGCAAAGCGGCCATCTTGTTAAGGTCGATAATTACTATGAGAATAACACTTCACCAATAAAACTATTTACTGGAGTATCAACAGGTGGGGTCAATATAATCTTATGGGACAAGAACCACAGAACGCCAGACTCTCTGACGCCAATATACGAATACGGCCAACTTGTAGGTAAAAAGAAACTACCGATAACAAAAGAAGATTTAGAAAAGCCTGATGAGATTATGTCAATCTGGGCAAAAGTTGGTCCACTCAGTGAATCTATGGCTGATAAAGGGTCGGCTCGAAAGCCGTACGGCTTCGAAGCCGACCCTTTATCAGATCCAGCCAAATATGGTTTGGATTTAATGGACGAAAAACAAAATAACGACGATTTGAAGCTATATGGACTAATCAGTAGATCTAGAACATACAAATATATTAAACGCAACCAATCCCTTAAGATTAGCCCACTAACAGACGAGTGGAAGTTATTTATACCTAAAGCTTGGGGCAACATGGACGAAAAGGCAGGCTATCTCGGTGGTAGCTATGGACAAATATTTGTAGGTGAACCGGGTGATATATGTAGTGAAACATATATAGAATTTGGGCCATTTGCAAACAGGCTAGAGACGTCTAACGCAGAAAAATACTTTAAGTCTAAATTCTTTAGGGCAGTATTCTATGTTAATAAAGTTTCCCAAAACACAGCACGTGATACTTTTAAATCGGTTCCTCTCCAAAACTTCACCGCCACCTCCGACATCGACTGGAGCAAATCCATCCCCGAAATCGACCAGCAGCTCTACCACAAATACAACCTCAGCGACTCCGAAATCGCCTTCATCGAATCCCGCGTCAAAGCCATGGAATAGATAGTATAATAGTCTTATGAACGACAATGAAACGGCAATATACCAAGCTAAAGATGGCGCTATAGAAATCCAGTTGGATAGCGAACAGCAAACTATTTGGGCCTCGCAAGCTCAAATCGCTAAAGTTTTCGGTATAGACAGAACACGTGTAACACGACATATTGCTAATATATTTGCCGATAATGAAGTGGGCGAGAAAAGCAATGTGCGGAAAACGCACTTTGCAAATTCTGACAAGCCAGTGAAGCTCTATAGCTTAGATATCGTGCTAGCTGTCGGCTACCGCACGAACTCGAAGCAAGCTATACAGTTTCGCCGATGGGCATCTGACGTCATAAAAGATTACATGATAAAAGGCGTTGTTGTTAATCAAAGGCGACTCGACCATCTTGGGCTGATGCTAGATATCGTTAGCCGTAGTGAGATTGCCGAAGTGGCAGGAGTTAGCGACATCATTAAGCATTACATCGGTGCTTTGCACCTGCTGGAAGAATTCGATGAGAATACCCTAACTGAGCCAAAAGGTCGTAAATCTAAATGGCAACTTGACTATGTAGATGCGCGCAAGTTCTTGGACACTGTCAAGAAAAACGAGGCTTTTAATGACAACTTCGCGAACGAACGCAACGAGCAATTCAAGGGTATCGTAGCTGGATTATATCAAACGTTTGACGGTAATGAACTATACGAAAGCGTCGAGGAAAAGGCGGCTAACTTGCTGTACCAAGTGGTAAAAGATCACCCATTCTTTGATGGCAATAAACGCTCTGGTGCGGCATTGTTTATCTATTTTCTAGCTAAGAGTGGCGTTAGACACGATATAAACAGTAACAGCCTCGCCGCTATAACGCTAATGACGGCACTCTCTAAGCCTAGCGAAAAAGAACAAATTATTTTGCTAATTCGGAATTTTTTAGACAGCTCTAGCTAGTATGACGCCAAAGTCCATAATTGACATCAGCGAAAATACTCTCCGTCACCGTGGAAAAGTTTTGGACATTTTGCTGACAGACAGAACCTCAACTACCAAAGCTTCCAAGCCAATCAACATCATCTGGGCAACAGATAGCTATACATACGCACCAACCTCTAAGATCAAAAAAGAGCAAATAACTGGAGCAAATGGCAAAATAATTCAGCCCCGAGCCGTAAAAAGCCGAGAAGAACAAAAACGCCGCACCAAAGATAAAGCCGAAGTGTTCACTCCATTAAAGATTGTCAAAGAGATGAATATGGCCATAAACAAGGCTAGCAAAAACTGGCCGATAACTACGAAAAATTGGATAGGCTATGTTTCAGAGCTTCGCCTAGAAATAACTTGCGGTGAGGCACCGTTCATCACTAGCCGTTATGACCCGACCAGAGTTGACCCCAAACCGGTGCCACTACATAAGCGCGTTGGTTTTTTGGACTATAAGCTACGAGAACTAGGTAAGCATGCAGAGACAGAAAAAGACTGGTTAAAGTACGCCGAAATTGCTCTAAAATCTAGTTATGGCTATGAGTGGCAGGGCGATAACCTGCTCATCGCTCGAGAAAATATCTTGCAGACAGTGGAAGACTTTTATAAAGATTTTCGAAAAAACAAGTTGAAGTTAAAGACTGAAAAAGGGTTAACTGACATTCAACTGGAAAATTTTGCTACAATCATCAGTTGGAACATCTGGCAGATGGACGGACTGAAAATGACACTACCCTATACTGGTCATGACAAAAAGGAGACAGAAGACAATATAGTAATCGGTAACACTCTGTTCGACATTAATACTGATCAATTCCTAAAAGAACGCAAAAAGTCCTGCCCTGACTGCAAGAAATATGGTAAGTCTACTCATGCCTCAAAATTCGCAAAGATAATAGATTGGCAAACAGACACCAAAATCAATTTTATAGAACTATTCGAATAATATTATGAGCTGCCACCAATACCCTGTCCCTAAGTAGAGGCAAGATTTGTTGGGTGGATATTGTAATTTAGTGGGGTGGGGGTATATATTATATGAATATGAATAAGCTTAAGAATCGTAAGCTGTTGATTGGGTTAGTGTTGGTGCTAGTTGTTGCGGTTGCAGGATTTGTTGTCTTTAAGTTAAAAATGAATGAACAGCCGATAGCTCTAAAAAATGTTGGTGTTGACCTAACGCAGATGAACTACAACCAAGAGGCAGTTAACCAATCTAAAAGAGGCGATATGAAGCCGCTAAGCATTTTTGGCGATCTCGTCCCTAAAAACAATAATAGTCTGAACCCCAACTTTGATTTTAGATCTGTCAAGGAGGATGCGAGGGTTATTTCAGCCATCGATGGAGTTGTGGCAAAGGTTATCAAACAATCTGATTCTAACGATAGCGAGGTTTGGATTAGACCTAGCCAGTGGTCTATCTGGACTATAAGCTATGACCACTTAACCAATCTACAAGTTAAAAAAGGCGACAAAGTAACGGCTGGACAGACAATAGGCAATCCTACCGCTACGGGAAACGGTCAGGGGTGGTTCGAGTTCCAGATTAACAAAGGCTTTGTTTTTAACACTACGCATATCTGCCCGACCACGCTCTTGGGTAGTAATAAAAACGAGATTACCACTCAGCTAACTTCTACAATGGACAAGTGGGAAGAGCTAACAGGTCAAGAACTATATGACGTTGCCAAGCAAAACCCAGTAGGTTGCATCCAACAGACTTTGACCCCATCACAAGCCGAAGGTCATTAGATAAATATGAATCCCAAGAGAGAGAAAATAGCTCTTGAGCTAAAGAACCTCACAAAAAACTATGGCAAACAGCGAGGTATAGAAAATATTAATCTCTCGGTTAAGTCGGGCGAGATATTTGGCTTTTTAGGGCCAAATGGGGCTGGTAAATCTACCGCTATACGAACAATCCTCAACTTTCAATCTCCTAGTAGCGGAACGGCGAGCATATTCGGTCTTGATAGCGTAAAATCCAGCGTAGAAGCCAAAAAACGAGTTAGTTATTTGGCAGGAGAGCTAGCGGTATATGACGATCTGACAGGCAGGCAATTTCTCGAGTACCTGGGCAGTTTTGACGCAAAGTTTGATTGGGGCGAGGTTGAGAGCCTAGCCAAGAGGTTTCAGGCAGAACTAGATCGTAAACTAAGAACGCTCTCTAAGGGTAATCGCCAAAAAATCGGTATAATCCAGGCTTTTATGCATAAACCAGACCTTTTGATATTGGACGAGCCAACGTCAGGGCTTGATCCACTGATGCAAGAAGAATTTTTTAAACTACTTAAAGAGACCAAAGCCCGTGGCGCGTCGGTATTTTTCTCGTCTCATAATATTGGCGAGGTTCAAAGGGTTGCCGACAGGGCAGGTTTTATACGTGACGGCCAGCTGGTTAGCGTAGAGGATGTATCGAGCCTGCGAGATATAAATTTACACAGGCTTCAAGTGACATTTGGTAAAAGCCGACCCACACAATCTGAAATTTCTAAGGTAAAAAACGTTTCTGAGTCTAACATTGCCGGGGCTAATGGATTATTTGTGATAAAAGGAAGCGTGGATAGCTTTATAAAAGCGATTGCAAAATATGACGTTGTGAGCATCGACAGAGAAGAAACCAGCTTGGAAGATATTTTCTTAAAATTTTATGAGGGAAGCGATGAAGATAAATAGTATCTATAAAAAATCTATTTTTAACCACAGAAAAGCTATGATTTTTTGGGGTATCGGGCTGATATTGATTGGGCTTTTTTATGCATCTATTTATCCATCGATTGGCGACAATAAGCAGTTTCAACAGGCGTTTGAACACGCACCCGAAGGCTTTAAGGCGCTTATTGTAAGTGGTGATTTCTTTGCTACTCCAAATGGATTTATCCATGCAGAATTTTTTACGATAACTATGCCTCTCATCACAGGTATCCTGGCAATTACTATTAGCACTAGCCTACTCGCAAAAGAAGAAGAGGCGGGCACAATGGAACTACTCCTGGCTAGACCTGTCAGCCGAGTTAGAATAATCGCCGAAAAATTCTTAGCGATGTTAAGTATTATGGCGATAATGTCTGCGTTTATTTGGCTGGGGTTATTCTTGGGGAGTCTACTGGTCGATAAGTTTGATATTACGCTACCATATATGGCTATTGCTGTTGCTAACCTCGGCTTGTTGGCCGTAGCATTTGGTTCTTTAGCACTGCTGATAACCAGTATCAAAAATAGTCGGGGGCTGGCATCTGGCATCGCAGGCGTGTTTTTTATCTTTAGTTATGTTGTCGGAACATTTGGAGAGCAAGTGGGCTGGCTCAAAAAGTTTGAAGCCGTTTCGCTTTTTCATTATTTTGACTCTGCCGAGATTCTAAGGGGAAACACACACTACTCAGATATGTGGATACTAGGCGCAGTAATAGCTGTTGCTGGACTACTTTCAGTAATAGCTTTTAGCCATCGGGACACCGGAAAGTAATACTTCCGAACTCCCAGCTCCGACAAAAGGCAATCTATCGCTTAAGTATACCCTTGACTGATTTGCTGATTGGCTTGTCGGTACGATGAACGCAGCCAATCCAGCAACAAGGCCTGCGTTTTCCTTCCGCTAGTTCTCTTACAGTACGTTTAACATGGTTTTTTCGGGTCGCTTCTTGCTTTACAGAGATAGTCCAACATATCCACTCATTACGAGCTATCGGCGAGATACTTCGCCACGCAATCATAGCTTCACTACTGTCTATTAGTGCCTTTTTTAGATCATCAGGGAGTTTATGTGCATTCCTAAATATCTTTTTTGTGCCAGTCATAGCTACTAGTATACACAGGTGTTACGATAAACAATTATCATCCCCAATATATGTTTTTGAAATAAGTAAGCGTATAATGCTTGTATATAGAATTTGTTAATGGGGGGGCGTTAAAAAAATGTCTGATGAAAATAAGCAACGAGACGATAATTCGGTAGAAAATAACATTAGCCAGCCGGATCAACCAGCACAACCAGAAACACTGCAACCAAAACCAAAAAAATCTAGGAAAAAATTATTTATTATCGCAGGAGTTATCGCCCTACTAATCATCGCTGGGCTATTAGCCTTTTTGCTGCTTAAACCCAAAGAAAAGCCCCGTGAAAACACACCGAGTGCGCCACAACAGGCTCAACAATCTTCTTTTGAGATGAACCCAATAGACTGTAAACCATACGATGAAAACCAGTGGTATCGAACTGACAGCACCTTTGTTGTCGATCCTAAAAATCCACAGACTATGTATGTCAATGTAGAGTGGAAGGGATTTTATAAATCAACTGATGGTGGAAAAACTTGGAGCAAGAAAGTAAAAGGTATTGTTACCGACAACAAGGATAAAACGACCGGTGAGCAGTGCTACACAGAATACCCAGTCGCAGTAATCGACCCAACCAATACAAACCGCTTGCTCCTAGCAACTTCTGGAGGTGGAGGTGGCACTATAAACGATATGAACATGCATGGTGGAGGCGTTTATGAATCGACAGACGGAGCCGAAAGTTGGCACCAAACTATCAACACGACAATGAACGGATACGTAACCCATGCACTGGTACTTGACCCTAAAAACCCACAGACTTTCTACTATGGTACAGCTGCCTCTCCGGCATCTTACAGCGAAGCTGACCCTAACAAGATCTGGGTAACCAAAGGAGTAATCTATAAGACCCCCGATAATGGTAAAACGTGGCAAGAATTGCCAACGGGAATCATCAAAAATCTAAGATTATCCTTTATTTCTATCGACCCTAAAGATTCTAATAAGATAACTGCATCTGGTGTAGTAATGGTGCATAACCCGACTGGGCCAAATGGTATCGGCAAAGAACAGATTGGCTTTATTCAAAGCTTGGACGGAGGTAAATCCTGGAAAGAAATCGATAATTTACCTGCCGGGTATAAGGCGACATTTATGGCTACGTCTTCAGGTAGTAATGGTAATAATATGTTTAACATTTCGGCCGTAACTGGCGGGCAACAACAGCCAAAGAGTTTTTATAGCCTAGATAGTGGGCACACCTGGAAGCAGTCATCGAACAACCTTGACTATGCTACCTACGATCCAAATGACAAAACTGGCAAAACTTTAGTTGGCTACTCTTGGCAGTGCGGAGGAGGGCCATGCGTAAAGCAACTTTACAAGAGCACCAACGCCGGGGCTAGCTGGACGCCATTTGGAACCTTGCCAAGTGAGATCAAAAATCTACAAGACCAGAAAACTATAATAAGCAAGATTGTCTTTCATCCAACCGAGAAAAATACTTTCTTTATGACGGGAGCAAATGGTTACGTCTGGAAAACAACCAACGGCGGATCGACCTGGAAAACTCTCTTGAGCGTAGACAAACTCAATTGATTAACGTACTAAGCCTGCGTATAATCACGCTTATGAGTAAGAGTAATGTAAAAAAGATAAGCAAGAGGGTCTTTTGGGGGAGTTTAATTTTCGCATTTTTCCCACTTTTAATACTTATTTTGTCTTATATTTTGTCCAATTTGCTAGATTGTAGCACTGCCTACGCGGGCAGTGACTCTTGTAGAATAGGGGGGCAATTGTTGGGTGGAATTGTCTATAGTATGTTTACCTTTGGTTTTTATCTGTTTTACAGCATTCCTATCGGTTTTGTCTTGGCGATTGCCTCTGGAATAGGTTACTTAACTACTCGAAAAAACAAAATTTAATCTTTTCCACACAACGCATTTCTTCGTGTTGTAGTTAAAACTCGCTTATGCTTAAATATTTCTATGAAAAAAATTAGAAATAATCAGCAGGGATTTTCACATATATTATTAATAATAATTTTTGTTTTGGTGCTAGGAGCCATAATATTTTTTGTTTATAACAAAATCAACTCTGGCGGATCGAAAGAGTCAGGCTCATCAAATACCCTAATAAACAAAGTTTCAAAATCTGAAACGGATGTACCGACTATCAAGAATCTGCCTATAAATATCGACAAGTACAACCCAGCAACTGGCATGGCAGGCGATATGAAATTTACTAAGTGGGCATCGATGAAAACCGGCGGTTTAGAGGCGATATTCTTGGAGTACGGCAATAAAATAAAAGCTAGTAGCGCCAGACAGGCCGGGCTAAACCCACAACCGACTTTTGTTGCTCCACTGGGCACAAAGGTTCACTCTATTGTTGATGGCACAGTTTATGATGTACCTAAGCTCTACAGCAACGACTACAGTATTATGGTGCAAGGCAAAGATCAGTCAGTCATCTTTGAAACAGAGCATGTGATAAATCCTCTGGTCAAAAAGGGTGATAGGGTAACAGCTGGCCAAGTAATCGCTGAGGTAAGTGATTATGACAGCCGTAACCTCGATGGTTTAGGTTTAGTCGAGATGGGAGTGCTTTTGCCCGGCAATCCTCCAAAACATGCTTGTACATTTGACTATCTAGATGCTTCGGTAAAAGACGACGTCACGAAAAAACTCACTCAGTTAATGAACGACTGGGAGAGTTTTATGGGAGACAAAAATATTTACGACCAAGCAAGTATGCCAATACCGGGTTGCAACACTCAAGAAAAAGTAGAAGGCTAATAAATAAAGTTGGCTTTTTACCCACTGATCTAGACGCCATAGTATATTGGTTATCTGTAAAATCTTGATATAATAAACATAAGGAATAAAGATGAGCGTACCAAATTTTCCAATCAAAGGCTTCCATGGCGACGGCGACCCCGATATCGAGCTGCACCACTCTCAACCATCTTATTGGACGGGCAGACAAACAGCTTGGTCTTTAGGATTAGTTATTGTGTTTATCGCCGTTAGCTATTTACTCGTAAAATTACTAGGTTAAACTGTTTGCTATACTAAACATCAGTGAACTTCGAGA
>CAYTUF010000026.1:0-8181 GCA_964441225.1 uncultured Candidatus Saccharibacteria bacterium
GGGCTGATAGTAGTGTATTCGATTAGCCCAGGTCTCGCTACTTCTCGAGGAGTTAGCGAGAGTTATTTTATCTCTAAACAGCTTGTTGCCATTGGCTTGGGTTTGTTGACATTTATTATCTTTAGCTTTATCCCAACTGCGTTATTAAAGCGTTCTAGCTCTGTTTTTGTTGTAGTAGCTGGGTTGTTTGCGCTAGGAGCCCAGATTTTTGGTAGTTCGATTAATGGTGCTTCAAGATGGATTCAACTTGGTGGTTTGTCTTTTCAGGTGGCAGAACTAATAAAACTCAGTTTGATTATCTGGCTAGCGTCTTATTTGGTGGAGAGAGTTAATAGCGGAGCAGACTCAAGAAGCATCATAAAGCCGATACTGGTTGTTATGGGGCTGATTGGTCTGGTGGTTGCTAAGTTAGAGAGTGACCTTGGTTCAGCAGGTGTGATGTTAGCTATAGTGCTTGCTATGGCGTATGTGGCGGGGCTATCTTTTAGATGGATCGCTTTAGTGGTTATGATTACTTCGATCGGCGTCTTATTAGCTATTTCGACCAGTAGTTATAGAAGGCAGAGAGTGGAGACTTTCCTCAATCCTTCTTCTGATTGCCAGGATAGTGGCTACCAAGCTTGTCAGGCGTTGATAGCGGTTGGTAGTGGTGGGATTTTTGGACTTGGCTTTAGTAAGAGCGTTCAGGCATATGGCTACCTTCCAGAAGCTGCCAATGATTCGATATTTGCTGTTATAGCCGAAAAGTTTGGCTTTTTTGGAGTTTGTATAGTCATTAGCATCTATTTGTGGTTATTTTCTCGATTTAAAAGGGTTATAGAGAGAACATCAGATCTTTATTCTCGTTTATTAGTGGTTGGAATTTTAGCCTGGCTTAGCACACAGACTATAATAAATATGGGCGCCATGATCGGGTTGTTGCCACTAAAGGGGATAACCCTGCCGTTTATTAGTTACGGGGGCACTAGCCTTGTCTTTGTTATGGCGGCGCTTGGCATAGTTTTCCAGATTTCACGCTTTGTTAGTTTTGAACCAATCAGAAATGTAACCAATCAAGGAGGCTCAAGTGAAGAAAATACTTCTCGTCGGCGGGGGCAGCGGCGGCCATATTACACCGCTCATAGCTATCGCTAAAGAGCTAAATAAACTACAGGACGATCTTCAGCCAGTTATAGTTACAGAAACGGCTGGTCGTTTCAGGCATTTGGTTGCAAAAAAGGGTGATGGGTACAAAACTAAAACGATCTTCGCAGGTAAATATAGGCGTTATTCTGGAGAAGCATGGTACAGGGGGTTTTTAGATCCGAAGCGTACTTTTTTCAATCTTCGAGATATTTTCTTATTGGCTATTGGCTTTTTGCAAAGTCTAATTATCCTTATATTTATGCGCCCAAAGGCAGTTTTTATAAAAGGTGGGTTTGTTGGGGTACCGATTGGTGTAGCTTCGTGGTTACTTAAAATCCCTTATATTACGCATGATTCTGACGCGGTTCCCGGTTTAACAAATAGGCTAATCAGTAAACACGCCAAGTTTAATGCCGTTGGGATGCCCCCAGAGAATTATAGATACCCTAAGCATAAAATAAAGTTTGTCGGCGTACCCGTAGACGACGAATTTCTTAAATTGGCTTCAGAAGGGAGGGCTAGGTCTAGGACGAGTATTGGCTTACCTGTCAGTGGTTTAACTTTGTTAGAGATTGGCGGTAGCTTGGGAGCACAGCGCGTGGACAGGGTCTTAGTAGAAGTTAACCAAAGACTATTAGATGAGTTTCCTGACCTAAATATTATTCATCAGCTTGGTCGTGGAAATGATAATATTTACCAAGATTACCCCAAGGAATTGCAAAAAAGGTTAATTTTGGGTAGATTTATTAAGCCTATTTCTAAGTATATGAAATCTGCCGACGTCGTCGTTACTCGTGCTGGCGCGACTACTCTTGCGGAGTTGTCTGTTTTGTCTACTTCTGCGGTGGTTATTCCTAACCCGTACCTGACTAGCTCTCACCAAGTTATTAACGCAAAAATTTTGGCTAAGGATAACGCTATCGTCATGGTTGATGAATCGGTTGCTTTGCAGAAACAAGAAGAGTTGTTTACGCAGATATCTATTCTGTTAAGGAATAGGGCTAAACGCCAGGAGTTAGGCAGAAAACTACATGAAATTATTCCGGCAAATGCAACAAACAACCTAGCGAAGCTGATATTAGGGATCATCGAAAAATAACGATGGCTTTTTTTACAGATAAACCTCGCTCAAGACAGGCAAACCCCAGGTATCGCAAGCAGTCCAATTTTAGTTATCGCTCTTTGCGCAGGGAAGAGAGTCGGACCTTTCAAAGGGGTGAGTCTCCGAAAATTAGGTTAAGCAAAGGAGTTTTGTTGCGGCGGGTGGTAGGCGCGGTTTTGCTTATAGCAATATTAGTCTTGGCGGGCTGGGCGTCTTTGGTGGGTGATAACGCATCCCTTAAGGTTACTAATCAAAAGATAAACCAAAAGGAAATTTCTAAGTATCAACAGAGCATAAATAGCAATATTCACACATCGTTTCGTAATAAATTTAAGTTTAGTTTTGACCAAAAAGGATTCGAATCGGCCATCAAGAGCCAAAACCCAGAGGTGCAGTCTGTCATTGTAACTTTTTCGTTTTTCTCTCACAACCCAATAGTCCAAATAACTCCCGCAGAAGTTGTCGCGTATTTAGTTTCTGGGGATAAAATTTATGCGTTAGACCATCTGGGAAAGGCTATCTATCCTGTCAGTAGTGACACCAATCAGGCAGTAGGCGAGAAACCTGTAATAACTGACCCATCGCAGACAACAATAAACATTGGGGAGCGCGCTTTAGCTAGCTCGCAGATGGAATACATATTGGAAATTGTTGGTCAGGCTGACAAGAAGGGAATAGAGCCGAGTTCTATCGAACTTAGCGATGGTGGCTATGGGATTAATATTAAATTTGATAAAGAAAAATATTTTGTTAAGTTTAGCTTTTACACAAATGCGCGTCAGAGTGTAGGGGAGTACTTTGCTGTCAAAGATCAGTTACAAAAAGCTGGTAATATGCCCAGTAGATATGTCGATGTTAGAGTCCCACAAAAAGTTTACGTTAGATAAAGCCCCTCTCGCTCCCTACTGATGTTCGTATTTTGTTCTTGATAAGGTATATTAATTTTGTTCTTTAAAAAACTTATTTAAATAGGGTAATGCGAAAAAGTCAAATATAATAAAAAATAGGGGATAGGGATGAAAATAAAAGGCAAAAGTAATAAGACCGTGAAAACCGTGAAAATGCAAATACACACTGTGGAAAACTATTTAGCAACACGATGCGTTTGTACCCAAAGATTGACAGCATAGCCATTAATAGTATGATCCGTAGTTCGTAGGAGAGCTGGAGCACAATATTAAAGTTTATGGCAATAATCATTAAAACTCCCCTAGTGAGGGAGGTATAAGTTATCATCTGTGATAGATAAATTAAAGTCGTAAAATATACATTGTGCGACGTTATGTCTATAACTCCAGATGACTTACTATATCACTGCTCTGCTTGGTTTTCCTGATTATTTTTTGTAAATGTCCTCATTGTTTTTTGTATGCTCTTTGCCTCACTGTCTGTAGGTACTAGACTTTTGTGTAGTCTAGGTCTTTTTTTGTATATTTGCGTAGACTCTATTAATTATTAGATGTTCGTTTTTTGTTCTCGTTCTGACTCATCATAGATTTCGATGACTTGAGGGAATTTTTGGGCCTGGTCTGCAGTACTATATGCTGCTTTTTCAGCCGGTGAATTGTAGTAGATGTATTCATGTACAGTCATTTCTGTCCATGGCTTCTCCATTGTGGCAAGCCCACTGTAGTTTGAAATAGCGCCTATCGGATCTCCATTTCTTGCCAAGAAATTATTACGAGCTACCTCCCAGGCAAGACGGAATTTATTTTTAAAGCCTTGTATATTTTTTTCGTATTCTTTATCGGCAAGCCTAGCAGAGGGGCTAGCGTAATCGGCAGCATGTTTTAACTCATGAACAGTATTGGCTTGTAATTTTTCTGGGTTACATGGTTCAAGTGTCACCGGGTTGAGGGCATTAATTCTAATATCCGTTCCCCAACCTCTTCCCCTTGCAGTTCCTCCGATATACTCGGGCGATCTTTTGTGAGTTTTTGCTATACCTTCTTGCAACATGAGACTTACGACCGTCGGCGCAGCATCCGAGCGCTGAACTTGGCGTAGTACAAAGGCCGCAGCTCCTGTATCAATGTTGATAACTGGTCTATTGGTCGGGTTTGGGTATTCGTCATGTAATCGCTTCCCTACTCTTATGTCAATTGAAGGGACGATTTCCCAGTTTTCGGGCGGATGGCTAATAACAGATTCGTACATCTTATTGTTTTCTCTCTCGGTTTGATCGGTTGCCGAAACGGCTATGTGGCAGATGTATCAGGGGTGGACAGGGGTCAATCCCCTGCTCTGGGGCTAATATCTGCCTTTGCATGGCGGGAGTATTTATAGTAAAAATTGGTGTTTTGCGCTCAACAATCGCCCGAGCGACCCGATGCGCCTGTTCGCTAAATTGACTGGTCTCTAATTCTTCTGCTTGCTTTTGCGTGTGAGGCTTTTCCATCTATAGTCTATTTATTTTCTAAAGAATCTGTCGAGATGACGTTTGTTTTAAACGCCACATCATCTGGATTGTAGGTTTTATAGCTACATTGGACGACTAATTTTGCAGCTTGGTCATTTATTAGTTTAATCTTTCGTTCTGGATAGGTTGACTCAAAGTGATCGGCTCCTGTATATTTGGGGCATTTAATTTTCGAAGCATCCTCTGTCGGTACCAGAAATTCTGGCCCAGAGGTAAATATGCTTTTGTAATCGCTATTTTTATGTACTGTGTTAGGGCCAAGAGGTTCGGCTGTTTCGGGGATAACAATGGGGTCTTGAGAAATTTTATAATCTCCAGGATTATCCTCGACACTGCACCCAGAAAATACCATCGCAACCATTGTGGCTACTGCGGGAATTAGGTTTTTTCGATTGCGGATTGAAGGTGTAAGTTCCATGAGACTACCCCTTTCCTTTATATTTCTTGGAGTTCGTAGGTTGCCTTGGCAACTCGTTTGAACTGGGCTTTACTTTGCAGATTTAGTAAAATAGTAGTCTCTTTAACAAAACGGCTTTTTAAGACTCTTTTAACGATTTCGTCCCGGTGGAGTGGCTCGCCAGCTTCTTTTAAAATGTCGGTTATAACATCAGCAACAGTCCCTTTTTTGTAGCCCCACTCTTTTAGGGCGTACATCCCCCGTCCTACCAATACGAATCGTTTATCTTTGATAAGTTCGTTATGAATTGCTTGAGTTGTTACATCTTTTCTTTTAAAGTCAGATGCCTTGATGGCTTTAGCAATAGCGCTAAAATGCATTTGTTTGCCGTTTTGTTGCAAGATTACATAGATTTTATCTCGAATATTTTTTGGGTTAACGGTTGGCCACTTGGTAAGTCCCCATTTGCCATTTAAATGAGAAAGTTGCTTGGACGTACTAGATAATGATGCGGTGTGTTTTGCGTCATCACGACCCATCTTTTTTGCGATAGATACAATATCTTTTGGCTCACCTAACTTCTTTATGGTTTCGATGATTTCTGCAACTAGTTTTTGAACGTTTTTCTCGTCGTGGACTTTGGATATAGCTATTGCTTGATGATAAAAATCGTTATCTTTTATAACACTTAAGTTAGGGCTAAGGGTAGCTATAAATACCAGCCTGGACTCCTCTATAGATGTCGTTGGGCTATCTTTGATTAATGACTTAGCCAAATCATTGACTCGTGCGACATTACCCATTTTAGATAAGCTGTCTAGCAAAATAGTCTCTATTTTGTTGACCGCTTCGAGTTTTCCACTCTTGGCAGATTCATTAAGTTTGGTGACGATAGCTTTTTCTAATTGTCTAACTCTTTCTCTGGTAATGCCAAGCATCTCGCCTATTTGCTCTAGAGTTTCTCGACGGTCATACAAACCATAACGACGAGAAATAATTTCTCTTTCTCTCTCTCGCTCAATGGTATCGAGAATAGACTCTACGGTCTCTGTAATCTGTTTTTTGGTCATCATTCTTTTGCTACTTCCCTGCTATCCTAAGGATAACGTGATTAATGTGTAGTATTATAACACTAAAATATTAAGCAGTCAAATATATCTTTACCACCTTTGATACATCTAAAGTATATTGTAATACTATTGAGGTATATGTGTCCAATATGTGGTGTAAATATCGTGTGTTTACAGATAGAGATGTATTATTTTTTAGTTCTGCGTTTTGATCTATTTGGAGCTTTTGACAGTAACTCTATGGCTTGAGCTTCGTCTATTTTTTCTGGTTTTATGTCTTTGGGAATTCGAGCATTCTTTTTACCATCTGTAATATATGGTCCAAAAGGTCCGTTAATTATATTTACCCCACCGCTGAATTGTTTGATGTACTTGTCGGCTTCCTTTTTTAATTTGTCTTGGTATAGCTGGCGCGCTAAATCTTCTTCTATACTCATCGGGTCGTGTGGCTTTATGGACACAAAAGTTTTCCCAATTTGGATGTAAGGGCCGAAACGACCTACGTTGGCTGTGATTTCTTGACCGTCTTTGGTGGTACCTACGATGCGCGGCAGCTTGAGCATTTCTAGCGCCTGGTTGAGTGTAACGGTCTCGATGGTGGTGTTTTTGGGCAGAGGTGCAAAAACAGGTTTTTCTGTATCGGTAGCCTCACCCTTTTGGATCATCGGGCCGAATCTACCAAACCGAGCAAAAACTGGTCGTTTATCCTTAGGGTCATCTCCGAGGTGTTTGGCTTTGCTAACTTCCGATCGACTAATACTGTTCGATTTCTCTATTAGAGGCTGGAAATCTTTATAAAAATCTTTTATAACGTCCTGCCATGTTATATTGCCTTCTGCAACTTTATCGAATTGGCTTTCTGCTCGTGCTGTAAAGTCATAATCTACGATAGAAGTAAAATGTTTAGTCAAGAAGTCGGTCGTGAGCTCGGCTAATGGTGTTGGATGTAGTCGCGCTTTCTCGACACCTGTTTTCTCTGTCTTTTCTAACTCAGATAGCTTACCGTTTTGGAGCACTAGATACACTGCGGTTCTGTCCTGTCCGTCGGAGTCGAGCTTTTCAACGTATTTTCGTGTTTGGATAATCGAGATGGTTGGTGCGTAAGTGCTAGGTCGGCCAATGCCAAGCTCCTCTAACTTTTTGACGAGAGAAGCTTCCGAATACCGCGCCAAGGGCTTATCAAAGGTCTGGTTGGCCTCGAGCCTATCTAGAGATAATTCATCACCTACGTTTAGGGCTGGCAAAAGTTGGTCATCCTTACTTTTGCCGTAAACTTTTAGGAACCCATCAAACTGTAAAACCTCACCTTTTATAAGAAATGTCTCGTTGTTTGACCCCGAGCTAACACTGACAATAGTTTTTTCGATCTTAGCGCTAGCCATCTGGCTGGCAACTGTCCTGCGCCATATTAGGTTATATAGTTTTTTAGCTTGAGGGTCCGCGCCTGCTTCGGTTTTATTAAAATTCGTTGGTCTTATTGCCTCGTGTGCTTCCTGCGCGTTAGTATTTTTCGTTTTGAACTGCCTAGATGCGTGGTATTGAGCACTGTAACTTTTTTCGATAAAAGATTTAGCAGAGAAAAGAGCAGTTTGAGATAAGTTGGTACTATCCGTTCGCATATAGGTTATAAAGCCATTTTCGTATAGTTTTTGGGCGAGTGTCATAGTTTGCTTTACGCTAAATCCAAGTTTTGTACTGGCATCTTGTTGCAGGGAGCTGGTTGTAAACGGTGGACTAGGGCTACGCGTGCTGGCTTTTCGTTCGATATTTATAATTTTGAAGGGACCAGGTTCCAGCTTTTTTAAGGTGTCAACGGCTTTTTGCTTGGTTTCCTGAGTTTCTTTTAGCTCCGCTTTTAGTATCTGGTTTGATTCTTTAAAATAAGCAAATATTTTAAATTTAGAAGAAGGTTTAAATTCTTTTATTTTTTGTTCTCTTTCGACAATTAAACGTACTGCTACGGATTGTACCCTACCGGCGCTCAGCCCTCCCCTAACCTTTTTCCAAAGCACAGGCGAAAGCTCATAGCCAACCAATCTATCGAGGATTCGTCTTGCTTGCTGGGCAT
>CAYTUF010000027.1:0-7757 GCA_964441225.1 uncultured Candidatus Saccharibacteria bacterium
TTGGCAAAGACCTTACGATTTTTACCAAATTAGTTCTTTTCTTGGATTTGATGATTAATTGCCAATAATATTTATTTTGTTTCTTTTCTATGAAGCTTGGTGTTGGCCCAGAGATTTTTACCCCTGTGCCTCTAACGCTGGTGGCTATTTCTTTTAGGCTCTTTTGCGCGCTAGCTGGTGTTGTACGAGCAGAAGAGATTTTTAGTACATGATAAAACGGCGGGAAATCAAAAGATTTTCTATGGATAATCTCCGAATCGTAAAACGCCTGCCAATCTCTGTTTGCAGCCAGTTTTATGAGCGGGTTATCCGGCGTATAGCTTTGTATAATTATTGTACCTATTTGCTTGTTTCTGCCGACGCGCCCGATTAATTGGTGAATAACCTGGTAGGATTTTTCATTTGCTGTGTAGTCTGGGAAATTAAGGCTTGATTCTGCTTGCAAAATGCCAACTAGCCCAAGTTTTGGTAGGTCGTGACCCTTGGCCAAGATCTGCGTGCCTACAAGAATATCGATTTTGCCAGTTTTTATGTCATCGAACTTAGAATTTATACGTTCATTTTTTAGGTTGTCTTTATCGAAACGAGCAATATTTGCATTCGGGAAGATTTTTTTTAGGCTGGCGACGATTGATTTGGTGCCTGGACTCCTAAATACGATATTAGTTGAGGTGCATTCGGGGCATGATGTAGGTGGGGTTTGAGTGAAGCCACAGGTATGACAAACAAGTTTGTAGGTATCTTGGTGATAAGTGAGTGGTAGGTCGCAGTTTTTACACTTGATCCTCCAGCCACAATCTTGGCAGACAATAGCCCTAGAGCTACCTCGTTTGTTTAAAAATAGTAATACCTGAGTTTTTTGTGCAAGCGCGCTGTTAATATTTTTGATTAGAGTTGTACTGAGCAGAGGTTGGTTGCTCAGTTCTGATTTTTTTGCGAGATCTACACTAATTATCTTTATATTATGTTGGCTTGATGTTGGTAGAGCAGACATTTTCAGTACAGATATTGATTTTTGCTTAGCCCAGGCCAGCTCGTTGATTGGTGGGGTTGCCGAACCAAAGACCAGGTTTGATACATGAAGTTGAGCTAGCTTACTGGCAACGCGTAAAGAATTATAGTAGGGCGTGCTTTCTTGTTTATATGCTGTGTCGTGGAACTCGTCTACAACGATTACCCCGAGTTTATTGAAGGGTAAAAATAGGGCAGATCTAGGGCCGATAACTATCTTTGGGCTGGTAGAGTTAAGCAGCTCGGTCCAAATTTCTCTTTTTTGCAGAGGAGTAAGATCCGAATGATAGGTCAACACGATACCGTCAAAGACTTTTGAGAATTCTCTGTTAGCCTGTGGGCTTAAACCAATCTCCGGCACTAAGATTAGAGCGGATTGATTATCGTTTATTGCCTTACGGACAGCCTCGATATATACTCGGGTTTTGCCAGAACTAGTTTCGCCGTGAAGGATATAGGTTTCTGACGATTTTGAGTTGATTTTGTTTATAGTCATTTGTTGATCTTTAGACAGGCTAATTTCTGGTTCAGCTCTGAGGCTAGGCTTGGTGTTTGGGTATTTTGTTGGCTTGCTGGGAGTCAATAATTTACTCGGAATAAAGTGCTGGGCAGTTATTCCGAGTGGCGATGGGTAGTATTGATTTAACCATTCGAATAGTCGGAGAGAGTTTAGGGGTAGTATGTCGCTTGTCGCTATTAATTTTTTAACTGAGAAATTGGGTTTCTTAGTTTTTTTTACTACAAAACCATAAGCTTTTTTATTTTTTAAACTGATCTCGACAATTGTGCCTGGGCTTAATATGGATTCACTAGAATAGATCAATGGATCACGCCCATGATATAGGCGACTTGCTGGTGCAACCTCAAAGAAGAAAATAGCCATTATATATGTAAGTATAGTCGAGTGTTGGACTAATTAGTATAAGAGCCCTTGAAAAGAGGCTAACTTAACGGTATACTTAGGGCTAACGTTGTTGGTGTAACATCGAAAAAAATATTATGTTGGATGTATTTATTACTTCACGAGTAAGGCGCAAAATAATTGTGGTATATGCAAAATACCCCGATTTTAAGACGCACGTTCGAGGTCTAGCAAAACTTATAAAAGAGGATGCTGGCAATATTCAACGTGAGCTAAAGAGGTTAGAAAAGGTTGGTTTTTTGCAGTCAGAAAGACAGGCAAACACAAAGATCTACTCAACCAATAAAAGCTTTCCAATTTTTAAAGAGCTCCAAAGTATCGTATTAAAATCTCAACGTTCTAACCAAAAGAGACAATCATAGATTGAAATTAAGATATATTTAAGGTAAGATTTTATAGAAATGATTCAGGTGACAAAAAAGGATTCTAAAGAGTCCACAGAGAACATGTTAAGGCGCTTTACTCGCAAGGTTCAGCAGTCCGGTGTTATTGCGCGTGCAAAAGCACAGCAATATTACGAAAAACCACTCAGCAAAAGCGAACGAAGGCAAAAGGCAATATTGCGCAAAGACCGAAAAGATCAGAAAATTAGGAAGCTCAAAACATCCTAAAAATGATTTTAGAAAACATAAATAGCGACTTAAAAAAATCAATGTTGGCTGGCGATAAGTCTACGGTGAGTGCTTTGAAGAACATTAAAACGGCCATCCAATACGCTGGAGTTGCCAAAAAGGGACAGCTAAGCGAAGAAGAAATCATTAAGATCCTATCTAAAGAAGCCAAAAAAAGAGGCGAGGCGTTTAGTCTGTATGAGAAAGCTGGTGATATGGCCCGAGCTCAAGCAGAGCTAGATGAAAAGGAGATAATAAATAGATATTTACCAGAGCCACTAAGCGAAGAAGATATTGCTGGGTTAATTGACGAGGCTATTTCAGAGGTTGGGGAAGTTAGTGGCCAAACAATGGGTAAGATAATTTCCTTAGTTAAAGATAAGGCGGGAGCTAATGCCGATGGTGGCCTCATTGCTAAACTAGTAAGAAATCGGATTAATCAATAGTTTGAAAAACAAAGTCATAATACTAATCGGAATCGCTGGAGCTGGTAAAAGTGTTCAGGGCAAGCTATTGGCCAAAAAACTAGAAGCTACGTGGATGTCGACAGGCGAGTTGCTCAGGAGTCAAGCTAGCGAAAAACTAAGGAAGAACCTGCTAAAGGGTAATTTACTAGAAGACGAGCGCATCATTAAACTCGTGGAGGATTATCTTGGTAGCGAAAATAGCCGACTTTTGATATTGGATGGTTTTCCTAGGACGATTACCCAAGCACAGTGGCTGGTTGGTCAGTGCGAGACAGGAAAGGTGCAGATAGAGGGTGTAATAAACGTAAAAGTATCGGAGCAAGTGGTTAAAGAGAGGCTTGCTCTAAGAGGCAGAGCCGATGATAACGAACAGGTCGTTGCCAAGCGCCTAAAAGAGTATAAGGAAGTTACTTTGCCGGTTGTCGAATACCTGAGTCAGTCGAATATAAAAGTTTTCGATATTGATGGAGAAAAAACAGTTGAAGAAGTACACGCGCAAATCAGCAAACTATTTGAAGGGCAATAAATAAGTGTACACAAAAGCTAAGACTCCTAACGAAATAGCAAAGATGCGAGCAGGTGGCAAGATTTTAGCCGAGGTTCTCCAGGTAGCGAGTCGTCATGTGAAAGCCGGTATAACGACAAAGGAAATATCTAAGATAGCTGAAAAAGAAACTAAAAACAGAGGTGTAATCCCAGCTTTTTTGGGGTATCAAGGCTTCCCAGAGGCGGTTTGCATATCGATTAATGACGAAGTTGTTCATGGAATACCATCTCAGAATAAGAAAATTGCTGACGGGGATATTGTAAGCTTAGACTTTGGCGTAATATACGAGGGAATGATAGTTGACGGAGCGGTGAGCCAGTTGGTTGGCGGGGCATCGAAAGAACTCGAGAAACTACTAGTCACAACAGAGGAATCTCTTAAGGCTGGGCTAAAGCAGGTTAAGGCGGGATGTCACGTAGGAGATATTGGCTGGGCGATTGAACAGGTTTTGAAGCGCGGTGGGTATGGAATCGTGACTGATTTAGTAGGCCACGGCGTAGGACATGCTTTGCACGAGGAACCAAACATACCAAATTTTGGAAAGAAGGGGAGTGGCCCAGTGCTAGAAGAGAACATGACTATCGCTGTTGAGCCTATGGCTACACTTGGCGATGAGAGTATTTTTGTTGACAATGATGGCTGGACCATAAAAACACAAGATGGGTCTAGTGCATGTCACTTTGAGCACACTGTTTTAGTGACAAAAAACGGTTGTGAGATCTTAACCACAAGCTAAATCCTTGCTCCGTAGCTAGTGGTAGCGGTATACTTGCACTTATGCGAGATAATCAACCCGTATTCTTTACAGGCTTAGACATCGGAACTAGTCAGGTACGTTGCGTTATTGGGACACTGGATGTGGCGAGCGAGGAGCCAACCGTATCTGTTGTGGGGTATGGAAGTGCTCCAAATAGCGGTATGAAAAGAGGGACGATTGCTCACCTAGAAGAAGTATCAATCGCTATTAATCAAGCTATTACAGAAGCAGAAAGGATAGCTGGATTAAGGGTTCAAGAGGCAACTGTTAATATCAATGGGGTACACATAGGTAGCTTAGACTCTAAGGGTGTTATAGCGATAAGCGCTGCCAATAGAGAGATTATTGAAGAAGATAAACTTAGGGCCGAGGAAGCAGCTACTATTGTGCAGATACCGTCAAACAAAGAGATAGTTCAGGTGTTTCCCAAGAGCTACCGGGTTGATGGACACGAGAGCATAAAGGACCCGAAGGGTATGAAAGGGGTACGACTTGAGGTTGATACTCATATCGTTATTGCATCTACGCCAAATCTTAGGAGTATTGATTCTACCTTGGAGAAAGTGCATGTAAAACCATCGCATTATACTGTGTCTGGTCTGGCGGCAGCAGAGGCAACTCTAAGCAGACAGCAGAAGGACGCTGGAACATTAGTTATAGATATTGGCGCCGGGACAACCAATCTAGCGATAATAGAGGACGGCGAGGTTCAGCATGTATCCGTGATACCGATGGGTGGTATTAACATAACTAACGACCTAGCTATTGGCTTAAAGATTGATTTAGAAATTGCCGAGAAGGTTAAGCTTAAGCATGCATCAGTATTTAATCAGGGCAAGAAGGGTAAATTAAGTGTTACTCAAGGCAACAAGAACTATGTCTTTGATGGTAGCGAAATAGAGATGATAATCGAAGCAAGAATTGACGAGATTTTTGAATACATAGAAAAAGCATTAAAGAAAATTCATAAATTTCAAAAACTACCTGGTGGTATTGTCCTGGTTGGAGGAAGCGCAAATATACCAGGGCTTGCGCCCATGGCTAAAGATAGGCTTGGGTTAGCATCAAGGATAGGTAAAATAAATGCACCACTGAGCGGTGTAGTTGACGACATCAAAGACCCTTCTTTTATAACTGCAATTGGGCTGATGGAGTTAGACATGCTATTTAAAGAACAAAGCAACAGCTCTTTTGGCGGAAGCATGGTATCTGATAGTTTCTTTGGTTTCATAAGTAATTTGTTCAGGCGCAAGTAGATTGTCATAACTAATTAATTGCACCATAACTTATGTGTGCGCTATAATTACAATAGATTTTGAAAGATAAGGAGACATTTTGTTATGCCACAGGTTTCACCATCAATAGAAACGTTTGCACGGATTAAAGTCGTCGGTGTTGGTGGGGCAGGAGGAGCGGCCATTAATCGTATGGTTGAGGCCGGCATAGAGGGTGTCGAGTTTATCGCTATAAATACTGATGCTCAGGCGCTACATCACTCTAAAGCGCAAACGAAAATTCATATAGGACACGGTACAACCAAGGGTCTTGGTGCTGGTGCTGACCCGAGTGTAGGACAAAAAGCAGCCGAAGAATCGAAAGATGATATTCAAGAAGCAATCAAAGGGGCCGATATGGTTTTCGTAACAATCGGTGCTGGCGGAGGTACAGGTAGTGGCGCGGGGCATATTGTGGCTAAAGTTGCTAAAGAGGAGGGTGCTTTAGTGGTGGGCTTTACAACTAAACCGTTTGCATTTGAAGGCGACAAGAGACGGCGAAATGCTGAGGTAGCCATCAATAACCTTAGGGGTTCGGTTGATACACTAATTATAATTCCAAACGACAGATTGCTTCAGACAATCGATAGATCAACACCAATCTTACAGGCTTTCAAGGTGGCAGACGATGTACTGAGGCAAGGGGTACAAGGTATATCAGACCTGATTACCGTGCACGGTCTGATTAATTTGGACTTTGCTGATGTTAAGACGGTTATGGCTAATGCTGGTTCAGCCCTGATGGGCATAGGTCGTGCAAGTGGTGACGATAGAGCTGTCGATGCAGCTCGCCAGGCCATTGAATCGCCACTACTTGAGGTGTCGATCGATGGTGCCAGAGGAATTCTCTTTAATGTAATTGGTGGACACGATATGTCTATGCACGAGATTAACACTGTTGCTGAGTCAATTACTGCCTCGGCTGACAAGGATGCCAATATCATCTTTGGGGCAACAATAAACCCCGACCTTGAAGGAGAGATTATTGTTACAGTGGTGGCAACTGGCTTTGATGATTCTTACTTTGCCAAGCAAACAGAGACCGATTTGTCTAACGAGGCAGACGAAATTACTGAAGCAAAAACCAATCAGCAAGATGTTCCGGAAGACATCAGTATGGATTTAGACGCCTCTGGTAGTCACGATGATTTTAATAGTGAAAACGAGACAAATATTTGGGCTTCAAGTGATGAGGAAGAAAATAAGAATGAAGAGACCAATAATTTTGTTCAAGATTTTGATGAGGAAGAGCTTGAAAAGCCTTCTTTTATTCGCCGTCTAACGAAGCGCAAAAAGACTCAAAAAGACGACTCAGACGAAGAAATTTAGAGTTTGTAATTAATACACCGTTAAATACTTGCAAAGCCCCATGGGTAGGGGTATCATTCTTTGTATAGACACCATATATAGTAAAAAATATATCGTGATAGAACATTCAAACTGAACAAGGAAGGTATACTTTTATGAACTGTAATCGTTGTCATGCCAGTGATACCAAAGTGATAGAATCCCGGGATGTAAATAGCGGAGAATCCATCCGCCGTAGACGAATGTGTTGCAAATGCTCACATCGTTTTACAACCTACGAAAGGATTGAAAGACCTCAGCTCGTTGTCATAAAAAACGACGATGTTCGAGAGCTATTTAACCGAGAAAAATTACTAGCTGGGCTTCATAGGGCATGCGAAAAGACACCAGTTACGAGCCTTCAGCTCGAAAAGTTAATATCAGAAGTAGAACAAGAACTTTATGATTTTGGTGACTCAGAGGTGGCGTCATCCAAGATAGGCAAGCTAGTCATGGAAAAACTGGCCGAACTTAATGAAGTTGCGTATGTGCGTTTCGCTAGTGTTTACAGAAGGTTTAAAGACATAGCAAACTTTGAAAAAGAACTGTCTGATATTCGCAAAAGAAAGATAGAAGCCATCAAGAGCTAGTTAACTCTTGGTGGGTTGTCCTAGGCCCTCAAAAGATTTTGAAGCCCGAGGAGAGCTAAATCTGCCTAGCTAGAGACGGGCAAAATTAACTCTAACAAAAATTTCCCAAACTTCTAATAAAGTTTATTTAAAGGGAAATTTAGAATTAGTTACAGGAAGTCTATCTGAGATCGAAATAATTCATTTATTAGTTTCTGAAGATGGGATGAATTGGCATGATTTAAATAGAAT
>CAYTUF010000028.1:0-7683 GCA_964441225.1 uncultured Candidatus Saccharibacteria bacterium
AAAAACATAAAGTCATTAGCATACCACTGTTAATAATCGGAGTAATTATCGTTATTTCAGCTAGCAGTGGCACAAGTGACAAGCAGTCTTCAAGTTCTGATAATTCTACTAAACCTATGAAACAAGAAGAGAAAAAGGAAACGGTAGCCAAAATTGGTGAAACGGCCAGAGATGGAAAATTTGAATTTACAGTAAAAAGCGTGAAGTGTGGTGAAAAACAAGTTGGAACAAACGAATTTATGACGCAAAAGGCACAAGGTGAATTTTGTAGAATGAGTTTAAGTGTCAAAAATATAGGGGATAAAGCACAAAGCCTATTTAGTAGCGATCAAAAACTCATTAATTCAGAGGGTCAAGAATTTTCAGCTGATGATACAGCGACAATGTATGCATCTGACAGTAGTAACAGTACATGGTATAACGAGATTAACCCTGGGAATAGCGTAAAAGGTGACATTATTTTTGATGTTCCTGTAAAAACAAAGATTACTTCTGCAGTACTCCACGATAGCGCATTTTCTGGCGGTATAAAAGTAAATCTCAAGTAAAGATTGCTTCAAGTAGAGGCAGTATATAATAGGGGTAAATGTTTGATGGGATTTTGCTGATAGATAAGCCAAAGGGCTGGACATCTTTTGATGTAGTTGCCAAAGTCCGAAGTACTCTACGAAAAGCTCAGAGAGCAACCGAACTCGAGGTTTCGAATTTGGGTTCAGAACAAGGAAGCAACGAGGAACGAACGAAGCGTATAACAGATACGAAGAGTGAGAGACAGAGGCAAGCTGACACAGTTCTGGGCCAAAAGGCTACTGGCGTGCCCAGCTCGACTGGGCAGCAGAGTAAGCCGCTTCGAAAGATTCGAGTTGGTCACACAGGTACGCTGGATCCTCTTGCTACGGGACTACTGGTACTAGTAGTTGGTTCGTATTGCAAACGAGCGGGGGAGTTCTCTAAGCTCGATAAAACCTATGAAGTCACTATGAGATTGGGGCAAACTAGCAAAACTGGAGACGAAGAGGGCGAAAAATCGAAAGTATCAAGCAAAAAACCTACGAAAAACGAAGTTCTAGACGCTTTGCAGAGCTTTGTGGGTGAGAGCATGCAGACACCACCCGCATATTCTGCTATCAAGATAAACGGTCAGCGGGCGTATAAACTTGCTCGAAAAGGAGAAGAGGTGGTTATAGAACCCCGTAAAATCCGTATTAACAGCCTAGAGCTAACTAGCTATAATTATCCAGAAATACGCCTCACCACCTCTGTTAGCAGTGGAACATACATCCGAAGCTTGGTAGAAGACATAGGCAAAAAGCTCCAAACTGGCGCCTACATGAGCGACCTCCGTCGAACCCAAGTTGGTGATTTTAGAATTGAGCAAGGAATTGCACCAGATGCTATCGGACTGAATAAACTCTTGATTAACAGATAGAGGTGTGCTAGAATACTTTTTAACGCATGATTACACTTGAGAAAAAGCAGAAAATTATTGCCGATAATGCAAAAAATAAGAAAGACACTGGTTCACCAGAGGTCCAAGTCGGTATTTTAACGGCACGTATCAATGAGATTACTGAGCATTTGAAAGACAACAAGAAAGACCACATGGCTCGCCGTGGTTTACTCCAGATGGTTGGTAAAAGACGCCGATTACTTCGTTATATTGCCGATAAAGATTCTCAGGCGTATCTAGCGCTAATTAAGAAACTAGGTATTCGTAAATAGTTTGACGTTCACATTTTTTGTACATTTATCTTAAAGAAGAAATGTAAATAAAATGAGACCGTCAATGACGATCGAAATATTAAATTTTCGTCGTAGAGTAACAGCTATACAAAAGCGTATATCTGAACCTTGCGACGAAAGAAAGGAAATTACTTAATAATGTCTATAATCAATCCATATGGTAAAGACATCATCAGTGTAAGCACTGATTTTTGTGGTAAAAAACTAACCTTAGAGGTAGGACGAGTTGGCTTTAGAACTAGCGCCAGCGTAATGGCTCGCTACGGCGATACAGTTGTACTAGCTTCAGCGACGGTAAGTGACAGCAGACTAAAAGGTTTTGATTACTTTCCGCTTTCTATTGAATATGAAGAAAAAATGTACGCATCGGGCAAGATTAGTGGCAGTCGATTCATCAAGAGAGAGGGTAGGCCCAGTGAAGACGCTATTTTAATTGGTAGATTAATTGATCGACCAATTAGACCGCTTTGGCCCAAAGGTTATAGGCATGAAGTGCAAGGGGTGGCTACTGTTCTTAGCCTTGATCCAGGTTTTAGGCCAGATGCTATTGCCATGATTGCGCTAAGCGCGGCTTTTATGTTAACTGGTGCACCGTTTGATGGTCCGATTGCTGGCGTACGCCTTGGGATAAACGAGAAGGGTGAATATGTGCCGTTTGCTAGTGCCAAAGACCTAGAAGAGGGCAAATTAGATTTGTTTGTAGCTGGTACGAAGACTGGCATTATGATGGTTGAGGCTGGCGCTAATGAAGCTACAGAAGAGGAAGTATCAAAAGCTTTTGACTTTGCTCACGAGGCAATTCAGCCAGCCATAGAGCTTCAGGAGAAACTAATCAAACAAGTTGGCGTAGAAAAACAAGAATACGAACTAGACTTACCAAAGCCAGAGATTCAGAAAGAAGTTGATGAGTGGGTTGAGGGTAAATTTGGCGAAGCCCTACGTTTGCCATACCCAGAGAGAAATCAATTGATAAATGGAATCAGGCTAGACTTTCACGAATTTTTCATTAATAAAATTGGTGAAGAAGAATATGAAGAGCAAAAGGGTGCATATAACGATGCTTTTACTTTGGCCGTGCATAAAGATGTTCGGGAGGGTATTGTAAACGACAACATCCGACCAGATGGACGAAAAATGGACGAGATCAGGCCACTTTCTAGCGAGGTAGGAGTTTTGCCACGAGTTCACGGCTCGAGCATCTTTACTAGAGGTGTTACGCAGGCTATGAATATCGTAACGCTTGCGCCACTTAGCTACGCTCAGGTAATCGACACCATGGAAAAAGAGGGCGAGAAACGCTTTTTTCATCATTATAATGCTCCAGGATACACAGTAGGAGAAGTTAGACGAATCGGTAGTCCGGGCAGACGTGAGATTGGGCATGGACGCTTGGCAGAGAGAGCGATTGCTCCTGTTTTACCAGATGAGGCAACTTTTCCGTACACAATTCGTTCGGTTACCGAGATTATGAGCCAGAACGGCTCAACATCTATGGCAGCGACTTGTTCTAGCTGTATGGCGCTAATGGATGCGGGCGTTCCTTTGAGAGCACCTGTAAGCGGTATCGCTATGGGTTTAATGCTTGGGGATGACGGTAAAACCTATATCTTGAGCGACATTGCCGATGCAGAAGATTTTGCAGGGGATATGGACTTTAAGGTGACCGGCACAAAAAAGGGTATCACTGCACTTCAGATGGATATGAAAGTCCATGGTTTGAAACCAGAAGTCTTGAAAGAAGCGCTCTTGCAGGCAAAAAAAGGTAGGACTTTTATTATGGAGCATATGTTAAGTGTGCTTGGTCGACCTCGGGGTGAGATGAGTAAGTATGCCCCACGGGTAGAGACTATCCAGATTAACCCTGATAAAATCCGTGAAATTATTGGCAAAGGTGGAGAAACGATCAACAAGATTATCGCCGAAACCGGAGCAGAGATTGACATAAAAGACGATGGGCTGATTATGGTTTCGAGCCCTGACAAAAAGAGTATTGATGGCGCCAAGCAATATATAAAGCGCCTGACAGCTGAGCCAGAAGTTGGTAAGATATATAAAGATTGTCGGGTGGTAAGCGCGCTAGACTTTGGGGTTTTTGTAGAAATACTACCCGGTAAAGAGGGTTTGGTGCACGTTAGTGAGATGAGTGAAGAAAGGGTGAATAAGCCAGAAGATGTAGCCAAAGAAGGCGACAAGGTGACAGTTAAGCTGGTTGCCATAGATGATCGAGGTAGGCTACAACTCAGTATGAAACAGGCAAAAGATTCTAAAGACAAGAAAGCATGAATAAATTAATTTTATTGACGAATACAAGGTCGAAAGCAGTTATTGGCGGAGTTGCCTCGCTGTTAGTAGCCTATGGTTTGGCAAGTCTAGCTATAGATAAGGCCAATCTGTTTGCTTACTTTTTTACATTTGTGTTCATTTACGTTAGTATTTTATTTTTCCATAGAGCAATTAAAATAAATGGTAAGAGACAAAAAAAATAAACACGACTTGCTTAGTCAGGTCAGAGCAGAGATTATAGATAACAATATCTGTCCTGATTTGGCTAAACAAGCCACGAACCTTGTTATGGGTGAAGGAGATCCTGGCGCTGATATTTTATTTATCGGTGAGGCTCCAGGTAAAAACGAGGATTTATCAGGGAAACCATTTGTCGGGGCTGCCGGAAAGTTTTTAGACGAGTTGCTAACGAATATCGGCTTAAGGCGAGATGATATTTATATAACAAACATAGTAAAATATCGCCCACCAAACAATCGAGACCCACTGCCGGAGGAGAAAAAAGCCTTTTGGCCATATCTACTGAGGCAAATTGAGATCATACAGCCAAAACTCATTGGTACTTTAGGTAGGCATAGCATGGAATATTTCCTGCCGGACAAAAGAATTGGCGAGATTCATGGTCAGCCCAAACGAGTTTACCTTCGCCAGGTTTCTAGCCTGCCAATTGTCGTTTTACCTCTGTATCATCCAGCGGCAGCGCTTTATAACGGCGGACTTCGCCAAACGCTAATCGAGGATTTTAATAATATTTCTCAAATACTAAAATTACTAAAAGAATCAAATTAAGTTAATAAAAGGAAATTAAATATGAACAATAAACCAAAACCTACACAAAAGCAGGTAAAACAATCAGGGAACAATAATGCCAAGCGTCCTCCAAGTCGAGGGGCGGCTCTGCGTGCACAAAGACGTTCGGCCGAAGACGCCCACAAGATTGCTAGTCAGTACTTGTCGTCAAAAACTAACGGTTCAAGTGAGTCTAAGTCGGGCCGTGCGAACTTTATAGATGACAGGCCACGGTTAAAGATAATCGGGCTTGGCGGTATGGACGGTGGGGGCTCAAAAAACACGATATTAATCGAATATAAAAACGACGCAGTAGTCATAGACTGTGGAAGCGACCTTGGTGTTGATTTGCCGGGGATAAATTATGGCATCGCCGATATGAGCTATCTCGATACGATAAAGCACAAGCTAAAGGCGTACATAATTACCCATGGTCATCTAGATCACATCGGTGGTTTACCACATGTTCTGCCAAAATATCCAGCACCAGTCTATGGCAGTAAATTTACCATCGGTCGTGTAAACGAGATTTTTGAAAATTTTGGACTACCAATGCCCGATGGTTTTGAGCTCAAAACAGTAGCCATGAACGAAGACACTCACGAAAGGCTTAAAATTGGTGAGTTTTTTGTGGAGCTGGTACGGGTAACGCACTCTATACCAGGTTCTACAGCCATAGTGCTTGATACGCCGGTTGGACGAGTCATCAACACAGGAGATTTTAGGCTAGATCCAAATCCACTTGATCATGAAAGAACTGATACAGATAGACTAAAAGAGCTAGGCAAACAAGGCGTTTTAGTGCTTCTCAGCGAGAGTACAACTTGTGAAAGACCAGGTAGGACACCAAGTGAAAGCACAATAGAGCCAAGCTTTGTAAACATAATGAAACAATCACCAGGCCGGATTTTTGTAGCGATTTTTTCAACTAACGTAAACCGAATTCAGATGATTATTAATGCAGCGGTACAAAATGGTCGTAAGATTGCTCTAGATGGAAGGAGTATGGTTAGCACACTCGAGATGGCGGTTCGACATGGGTTTGTCAAAGTGCCAAAAGGTACGTTTATACCGATTGCCAGCGTTTCTTCTCTTAAGGATGACGAGGTTGTGGTCGTTTGTACTGGGGGGCAAGGCGAGCCAAACTCGGCTTTGCAACGTATGGCATCTGGGGATCATAACCACATAAAGCTCAAAGAACAGGATTCGGTTGTACTTAGCTCTACGCCAATCCCAGAGACTGGTAACGACGCCCTGATTGGTAAGATGGTCGACGATATGATGCGCAGGAACGTCCATGTATTTAGGCACGAAACTTACGATCTAGATGGCGCAGGCCCGCTTCATGTATCTGGACACGCTAGCATCGAAGAATACCGCGATATGATTGATATGTTAAAGCCCAAGTTTTTTATTCCAATCTATGGTAGCTATCGCTCTAAAAGGCGTCATATTGATATTGCTATCGAAGAGGGTATACCAAGAAAAAACACCATTAATGCCGAAAACGGTCAGGTAATCGGACTGCTCGATAATTTATTAGAGGTTGGCGAAACCGTTCCTCACGGTACGATTTTAGTTGATCAAACGGGCACAATAGTCAGCAATGTGGTTATCAAGGATCGTTTAATGCTTTCAAATGAAGGTCTAGTAGCTGTAGTTTTGACCATCGATAAAAAAACGGGAGCACTGCTAACTAGCCCTGACATCATAAGCCGTGGCTTTATTTATATGAAAGATCACGAGGAACTTATGAACTCCTTTAGGATAGAGCTTAAACGAGCAGTTATGCAACGTTATAAACGAGTTGATTTAGATAGGTTTAAACTAGAACTCAAAGAGCATGTAACCCATTTCTTGTACGAAAAAACCAACCGAAGTCCGATTGTTATACCGGTAGTAAACATTATTGGTGGTAAAACTACCAAACCGCAAAATGGTGACAAACAAGCCAAACTGACGCCACAACAGCAAGCAGCTAAAACTCAACAGCGCTTTGCTCAGATGCGTAGCAAACTTCTTAACCAAGACGCCCGCGTAGATTAAGCTTCGCTTTGGTGAACGAATATAACGGCCAACTCTTTGGTCTTTGGGTTTTTATGGTTCACAAGGGTTGTTTGCTGTTCATCGAAAGACAGAGTCTCATGATGAGGTAAGTGCTTCGCCATAAATTCTGTTGCTCGGCGCGTAGCCCTTAATAAAAACATCTCATCTGGCATAGAGAGGTTATTTTGTGTAGTAACCTCGTAAGGCGAAGACGCTCCCTTTTCCACTTGATCTATCACCTTGTTGGCCATAGATTTTCCAGCTTTATGGATATTCTCGTACTCTTTTTTGTGGCGAATTATTTCTCGCCTTTTTCTAAACCCCTCAAACACTTAAGCGAAGCCCTCTAGTTTTTGTTGATCAGCGTGGCCAATTACTACGTAGGTCTTTCTTGATGGGACCGGGAAGGTCGTAATATCAGTAAAGTTAAAGTCTTTTTCTCTCATATTTTCTATAGCGGTTTGTCCGACATTGTAATAAAATCTGTCATCTTGTTGCGCGCTCTCAGTTAAGCTCTCGATGATCAGATTGCCTACTGTATCGGTAAACCTTTTTATGGTCATGCCAGGAGGAGCGAAGCCTATATTCAGAATAAACTCATCATTACGAAAATAGCCATTCGTTAGTTCGCCCGCAAGAGCACTCGATAAATTTTTAGCATATTTCCTACTACGTTTTTCAGACGCATTTTCTACCAATTGCTCAAAAACGCGATTTATCAAACGTTGCTCTCTTTAGCGAATTTATGGATAACGGCTGTTTGAGTAGGTTTTAGTATAAGTGTTACATCTCGGTTTTGGGGTGGTGGCATAGTTTCTAGCC
>CAYTUF010000029.1:0-7608 GCA_964441225.1 uncultured Candidatus Saccharibacteria bacterium
AGAAGATATGTTAAATGCGCCAAATAATCCAACTGGTGAGCAAAAAGAAGCGCTAGAAAGACTACAGTTAGGACGTAATAATTTAGAAGATATCAAATCTCAAGAACCAGACGAAAAGGGAAGAGTTGAATATCCTGGACCTGAGGGTATAAAGGTAGACCAAGAAGTAGCTGTTGAGGGCTTGAGGAGAGATATTGCTGGAAGTAGAATACAAGCAGGTATTACTAACAGGACAGTGCAAGAACAGCTAGATGACGAGAAGCTAAAGAGAATAGCCGTAAAGTCTGCGCCTGAAGAGAGTTTCAATATTGAAGTTAAAAAGAGGTAAAAGCACCTTATGTTTAATAGTATTGACATGAGCGGTATATAGTGCTATCATAAGCATAATTCGAGAGAATTAAAAGAGAGGGTCCAAATTTTTGGGCTCTTTTTTATATCTTTCGAGAAGGGTGGAGACAAATTAAGCCAAAGGAGAGAAGTAAAATGGCTGGAACAAAAGCTGGCGGTAAAGCTGCTGCTGCAACTAACAAGAAAAAATACGGTAGCGATTTTTACGCAAAGATCGGTGCTGTTGGTGGGAAAAAGGGTCGTACTGGTGGTTTTTACGCCAACCGTGAGCTAGCAAGAAAAGCTGGTGCTATCGGCGGACGAATAAGCCGACGTACCAAGAAAACCGCCTAAGTATAGGTGCGTTATTGCCAAGTTAAATTGAGGCATAAAAAGCCCGGTTTTTAAGCCGGGCTTTTTGTTTGTTATGGTTGCTACGATTGGCTACTTATAACTTAAATATTCTTTATTTTTGTTTAGGCGGGGGTTTTTGTTTTTCGGTAAACTCTGGTAAAACGATCTTCGCTAACTCGCCATTTTTTACCGCAGTTAATACAAGAATATATACCAGGTTGTTGCTCTAGCCCAGTTAGCTCGCAGGCTGGGCACAGGCTTCTCTTGTAAAGCCAATCGCGGTAGCTGTCTAGGCAGTCTTCAATATGGTCGTTATCTATATTAACCCCATACTTAGTGCCAAGTTCTTTAGCTTTTTGCCAGGCTTCTACTTCCATTTTTAGCAAGTCTATATCGCTATCGTAGCTGGTATGATTGGCTAACATGTGTCCAGTCTCATGCAGAAGTGACCAATCAGCATTTTTTTTGTTAGGATTAAAAAATACCGTATGATCTGCTGGCGCCCACCTTGGCTTATCTGAAGTTACAAAAAGTGTTTCTGGAAAATCTCTTTGTAACTTCTTGACCAGGTTCATTTACAGTTCTTCCTTTTGTTTGATAAACAAATAACACCCTCGCAGTACAGCAAAATCTGGATAACTTGCTGCTAAAATGGCTCGAGGTCGTCTGACAACGGGGTGCAGATGTCTTATAAGATAGTCAAAGACTACATCAGAGAATCTGTCGATGTGCTGTCCTACTCCACCACCAAAAATTATTACATCCGGCTGGAATACCGAACATAAAACTGCTGTTCCGGTTGCGATATTGGTGCCGATCTTATCCCATTTTGTTTGATTACCAATCTCGCTAACCTCTTTGCCGAATTCTTTCTTAGCCCATTTGCCAGAAGCGAAATCTTGCCAGTCACGAATTTTACCATTGTAAGATAAACTCATATGCCCAAACTCGGTATCTTGGATGGATTTTACTAGCTTGCCTCGATGAACTAGGGCACCTCCTATACCTGTTCCTATATTGATGTATAAGATGTTTTGATAAGAATATCGAACTACGTAGGCCTCGGCGAGTCCCGCTAGACGAGAATCATTTTCTAAAATGATTTTTTCTTTTGGGATAGCAAGCACAGAGCTTATGTCTGCTTTGAAACTAAGATTCGTCCAATCTCGGTTGCCAAGAGCAAGGACTACACCATTTTGCCGATCGATTAATCCAGGGATTGCAATACAACAACTCTTTATTTTAGAAATATTCGATGTAATATCCTCAACGGTTATCTTTAGTTTATCGAGTAGTTGTTTGTAGCTAGTCGGCGTATCAAACTGTTCGGTGCGCGCAATAGTACCGTCTTCGTTGATAACGCCGACGATCGTCTTTGTCCCTCCTATATCAATACCCAAATACATAACTATAAGCCTTAGTTTATCATATTTTATTTAACCTAACACTTTACAACACTTCATTTAACAGATATAATCTTAACTAACCTTTAAGAGCTTTTTAAGAGATACTCTTAAACAACTAGAGGAATACATTTAAGGAGGCATTATAAGAAATGTCAAAGACTATAACAATGGATGAATTGTTAGCTACAACAGACGCCAAAAAGATTAAATCTGGAGATGTTGTAGAAGGCAAGATTTTGTCTGTAAAAAAACACGAAGTATGGGTCGATATGGGGGCCCAAGGTGTAGGCGTAGTTATGCGTCGAGAGATTGGTTTTGGCCAGAAGTTAAGCGAAGGCGATAGCGTAACCACCAGCGTGGTGGAGCCAGAGCTGGATGAGGGCTATGCATTACTTAGCGTTAGGCGGGCCGTTAAAGATAGGGGTTGGGATGAGTTACAGAGAATTTTTGACGAACAAGAGATTATCGAGATAAGTCCATACGACGCTAACAGAGGCGGTTTGTTAGTAGAGATGGAAGGTATCAGGGGTTTTTTGCCGGTTTCACAACTAGCGGCTGGACATTATCCAAGGGTTACTGGTGCTGATAAGGACGAGATTCTTTTGAAACTAAATTCGCTCACTAATAAGCCCATGAAAGTTAGGATTTTAGATGTTAGTCGCAAGGATAACAAATTGATATTTTCAGAGAAAGAGGCTATCAAAGATGAGACACAAGGGCTATTTTCTAAAATGAAAGTAGGAGATGTCGTTGAGGGAGAAATAACTGGTGTAATAGATTTTGGGGCTTTCGTAAATATCGATGGGATCGAGGGGTTGATTCATATTTCCGAGATTTCTTGGGAAAGAGTTGAGAATCCCAGAGATTACATAAAGGTTGGCGATAAGGTAAAAGCAAAAATAATCGCAATCGATAAAGACAGGCTTTCTTTGAGTATCAAGCAAACCAAAGAAGACCCTTGGCTAAAAGAAGTAAAGGCTTTTAAGGTTGGTTCTATGGTTGAGGGCAAGGTAACCAGGATTACGCCTTTTGGAGCTTTCGTACAACTAAGTCCTGCTGTTGAAGCTTTGGTTCATGTTTCCGAGATGAGTGATGATTCGGCAGATCCAGAAAAGATATTCCGCCTAAACGAGAAAAAACAATTTAAGGTAATAGACGTTGATTTAGAGGCTAGAAAAATTGCCCTAAGTCTTAAGGACGCAAAGTAGCTCGGCGCGAGCTAAGTATGGAGGACGAGAAAAATGTCAAGAACCGTCCGGATTGAAAAATCGATCATCGTTGGTAAGCTTGCGCAGAAGCTTGATATTCCTGTGTCAGCCTTGATCGGTGAGCTGATGAAAAACGGAGTTTTCGCCACTGTTAATGAGAAAATTGATTTTGATACCGCAACTATCGTTGTGGGTGAGATAGCGAACTTAGACGTAATTCTAGAACCGAAAGACAGTGAAGAGAAAAAGCCAAAGATAGAAAAAGACCAAAAGAACAAATCTGGTGACACAAGACCGCCAGTGGTGGCAGTTATGGGGCATGTTGATCATGGAAAAACCTCTCTTCTCGATGTAATTTGTGGTTCCAAGGTTGTCGCTGGTGAGGCGGGGGGGATCACTCAGCATATTTCAGCTAGCCAAGCTGAACATGCTGGGAGGATGATCACATTCTTGGACACTCCAGGGCACGAAGCTTTCTCTGCAATTCGTGAGCATGGCGCACAGTTGACGGATTTAGCAATCTTGGTGATTGCCGCCGATGACGGAGTTAAGCCTCAAACGGTTGAGGCTATACGCTTTGCCAAGGAGGCCGGAGTCAAAATAGTAGTGGCTCTTAACAAAATCGATAAAGAGGGAGCGGATGCTAACAGGGTTAAGCAACAGCTCTCTGAGCACGGGCTGATGGCGGAAGATTGGGGTGGAGACACTGTGATTGTTGAGGTTTCGGCGAAAGAAAAAACAGGTATCGATAAGTTGCTCGATATGGTGTTGTTGGTCGCCGACTTAGAAGATCTAAAGGCTGAAACTGGAGGTAGCGCCAAGGGACTTATCATCGAAGCACATATGGAAAAAGGACGTGGGCCGATAGGTGTAGCTCTTGTGGAATCCGGCACCTTGAAATCCGGAGATATTTTAGCCACAGGAAGTACATGGGCAAGGATTAGAAGCTTAGAGCTTGCAAATGGACAATCTATTAAGGAGGCTGGACCTTCTACGCCTGTAAGAATTTATGGTTTCAAGGCTTTGCCAAGATTTGGCGATGGATTTGAAGTTGTAGGTAGTGAAAAAGAAGCCAGGAATAGGGTTGATGAGTATAGCCACGAAAAAAATAACAGCGACGAAAAAGATATAAGTAGCAATGAAATTATCAGGATTATAGATAAAAAGCAAAAAGTAAATGAGCTAAACATCCTTGTTAAAGCTGACGTGCAGGGGTCGCTAAAATCAGTTGTTGATAGCCTCAGGTCTTTGGGCACCGACGAGGTAGCGGTTAGAATAGTCGGTTACGATGTAGGGAACATCAATGAGATGGATTTGCATCTGGCTACCTCTGGTAATGCTGTTATCTACGGATTTAATGTTGAAGCGCCAAGAGCTGTCGCAAGATTGGCACAAAGAGATAATATTAGTATCAGAACATTTAATATCATTTATGAGCTTATTGATGATTGTCGAGAAGAGTTATCTAAACTGCTTATGCCAAAAACTATCAGGGATGATATAGGGAGATTGCTGGTAAAGGGTATCTTTAAGGTAACGAAAACTGAGGTAATTTGTGGCGGTGAAGTTACAAAAGGTGTAGCTAGAGTTCCTTCGAAAGCACTAGTTTATAGAGACGATAATCAAATTGCAGAAGTTGAGGTAACAAAACTTCAAAGAGGGCCTCAAGAGGCCAAAGAAGTACCTGCGGGCGAAATGTGTGGAGTTAGCTTTACAAGTAGCGCGCGGGTAGATTTACAGATTGGAGATCGACTAGAATTCTATACAGAGGAAGAAATAGAGCGTACACTATAGTAGATATAAGAGGATTCGTATGGAAAAGCGGCCACAAAATACGGGTGAAAATAGCCAAGAAGAAGATACTTATCTCGAGCAGATACAAAGAAATCTAGCGAGGCTCGACCAAGACAAGAAAAAGGCTAAAGAAGCTATAGCAAATATTGTTAAAAAGGATAGAGAATCAAAAGAAACCCTTCTCTCTTCGGAGTCCAAAACTAAAGAGATTAAGATAAGCCACGAAGACCCCAGGGGTATTGATCTAGAAAAGTCTAGTGATAAAACAGGAGAATTGAGGTACGCGCGCAATAGATAGAAGTTAATAAATGAAGATAAATTGTCTGACACTGGAGTAGTGGAACATACTAATCCAGTATCCATAGGCTCTGTTTTGATGGCAAGAGCACGAGGAGAAGAGGGTGGATTTCTAGACTATATTGTGGAGGAAGATGGACGTAACCTTAAGGTTGCTCCGAAACTACTTCGTACTAAGTCTGGTTATAAACGAGCCATAACTTTAGGTTTTTTATTTGGGCTGAGCCTGGTTTTCATGTTGATAATCGCCATAATCATTAGAGCTATTATGAGCTGAACTTTGGTATAATGTACCGCTAGAGGAGATCACAATGTTTAATCTTAATGATAAATTTTTAGAAGAGTTGGGGCTTGGAGCATTACCCGCAGAAGAAAAACCCAAGATGCGTAGCCATATTTATGAAACTTTAGAAATGCGAGTTGGTATGAAATTAGCCAGCGGGATGAGTGATGCCCAGCTTAGTGAATTTGAGTCACTAATTAGTGGCGACTCAAGTAAAGCGACAGGTTTTTTGGATAAAATAGATCCCAGTTGGCGGCAAAACCCAAATTATCAGAAGGCTAGAGAGACAGAAGAAAAGAGGGCAGTTCAAAGACAACGACAGCCTAATTTCGATGCTGTTACCTCAGAATATGCTTCTTTGCGGTGGCTCGAGGGTAACTTTCCGAACTATAAACAAGTTGTATCCGAAGAGCTTGAAAAGTTGAAGAACGAGATTAAAAGTTCTGCCCCCCAGATATTAGCAGCTTCTAACAATGATAACTCTCAGCCTGGCTAGATAGAGTGTCCGGCCAGGAAAGCCTCGGAAGACATTTCTTTTTTGCCAGCTGGTTTTAGTTTTTTTATTAACAGTGCTTTCTTGCCACAAAAAATAATGATATTTTTACCCATTGTTGTTACCTGGCCAGGTTTGCCAGCCTGCTCGAGCACCTCTGCCTCGGTAATAATTACGACCCTTCCTGATAGCTCGGTGTAGCTTTTAGGCCAGTCTAGATACGCTCTGATTTCTCGTTCTATTTGCGTAGCAGATTTTGTCCAGTCAATCTTACCTGACTGTTTTGTGAGTTTATGAGAATAGGTAGCTTTGTCTGGCTGAGGTTGAGGGAAGGGCATAACATCACCTGCCATGTATTTGGGTATGTATTCTTTGAGCAACGAATTGCTCAGGTTAACTAATTTTTGGTTTAAATCCCTTATGTTCCCCCTTCGAGATAAAAGCAAGCTTTTTTGGGTAATTATTTTACCTGTATCGATGCCTGAATCAACCAGCATTAAACTTACTCCCGTTTTAGCTTGGCCAGATAATATCGAAAAAACTATGGGGTCAGCACCACGCCACTCAGGCAGTAGAGAAAAATGAGAATTAATGATCCCGAACTTGAATGTTTTGAGAATTTTGTCATCCAGGATAACGCCATAATCCACTAAAACGCCCAATTGACTCTTAAAACTATTTTCTGCAAACAGATTATTTAGATCTTTTTTATTATTTGCCACCATAACTTGAGTTTTGGGGCAGGCTTTTTGCATTTCTAGTTTCGTAGACGGTTTTGTGATAATTACTTCTATATCAAAATGTTTACAAAGACTTTCAAGGGTTTGACGTGCGATGTTGCCACTACCAAAGAAAACTAAACTGATTTTATTTTTTTGCATGGGGTCAATTCTCCCAAAGACTGTGATTGTTCTTTATGTCTTTTATGTAGTTTAGTGGCTCGAGATTACCCTCGCCAGTGAGTCTAAAAAAAGCTTTCGGTTTGTCTTTTATGTGATCAATAAAGACAACCCCTTTTGTGTGGTCAATCTCGTGTTGCAAGACTCTTGCTAAGAAACCTTCGACAGTCAGCCTAAATAGTTGTCCGTTTTCATCTAGGGCTTTAATCTTGATTTTGTTGTATCTCGGCACTTTACCGTAGATGTCTTTTATACTTAAGCATCCCTCGTAATCTTCCTCAACATCGCCAAGATATTTGGTAATTTCTGGGTTAATAAAGACCTGAAAAGACTGGTCGTTTTTATCCTCAAAGTTATTTCTAACAATAATGATCTTTTTGAGCTCGTCTATTTGGACAGCTGCGAGCGCAACACCGAGTTCATGCTCTCTATGATCTTCCCAGTCAAGAGTTGCAGACCGCATGTCGTTGATTATTTTTTGGACAGTCTCGTCTATCAACCCTACTTTCGTAGACCTTTTTCTTAAATGTGGGTTTGGTAGAGTTAT
>CAYTUF010000030.1:0-7119 GCA_964441225.1 uncultured Candidatus Saccharibacteria bacterium
GCAATTGGGATAAGCCCCATCCAATTATTTAAGATTATAAAAAAGAACAAGATTACAAAAAATGGAACGTACTTGCGACCAATCTTGGCATTTTCAAAGGCACCTTCTACCAGATCGGTGATAAAATCTACACCAATCTCTACAAATTGAACAATCCCGCCCTTTGGCCTAACGGTTACTTGGCGCGCTACCCATACTAATAATCCAACAATCAAAATGGTGCAAATCCATCCATAAAGCATCGAGTTTGAGATTTCTACCCCTGCAACGCGCATAACCTCGCCGGGTGCAATATGAATACTAGGGCCTTCCGTGGCTCCGCTTGCGAAAATCCCAAGCATTATTTCACTTCCTTTTCACCCGTTAGTTTATAACCCAAAAGATGCATATTTCTTTTTACAACTAAAACAGCCATAATAAGCGCCAAAATAATCCCCGTAATCGCAAAAATCGGAGCTAGGCCAGTAGTTTGATCAAGCTTAAAACCTGCGACAATAGGAAGAACTACCACAATAGCTAGTTGCCAAGACATATTAGCAACTGCCACTACAAATATTAACCATGTATTTTCTGGTTCAACCACCTCTGTTTTCGCTTTTGGCTCCACTTTGGGTTTAGTCGATTTCCTATCGGCTGTTTTCATCTGTCAAGAATTATTGTAACAGATGATGACAAAACAGGGCAAACGTTTTTGAGTTATTGCCGGTAAGTATTAGACTATCTAATACGATGAGTTTTGAAGATTATAAAACCAAACAATCTATTGTAATAGCTTACACCGGAGAGGGGAAAGGCAAAACTAGCGCCAGCTTGGGTCTGGTGGCTCGCGCTCTAGGCAACCGCTGGAATGTGGCTTTTATTCAATTTATCAAATATTGGGGAGTGAGCGAGCATGTATTTTTACGAGACATCGGCGATTTATACAAAGACCAACTATACTTCTACAAGGGTGGTAAAGGCTTTTACAACGCTGGTGACTTGAGCGCACAAGAAGTCAGCCAAGCAGACCATAAAAAGGCCGCCAAAGAAACGTACCGAGTCGCCCTAAAAAGTGCCAAATCGGGTAAATACGATCTCGTTGTCTGCGACGAGATAAACAATGCCGTAAATGACGGCTTGCTTACCAAATCTGACCTTTCAAAGCTTATTAAAACCAAAGCTGGCAACACCAGTCTTTGTCTAACTGGGAGAAACTTTCCAATAGACCTTTTAAGCCTCGTAGATATCGCAACCGATATGACCAAGATCAAACATCATTTTGATGACAAATACCTAGCCAACCCTGGTATAGATTATTGACTTTTTACTACAATCGTGTTATAATGAGAAGATATGGAACGACCGCAAGAATCAGATGTTTTATACAAAATTTCTAAAAACGTCCTGCACCCCACAATTTTAAATGGTCTATCTGGCGAGGGCTACGGCGATTGCTTTGATGTTACAAACGAACAAGTCGGCGACAGCCCAGCTGGATCTGATGTTTTCAATGCCATCAACAGAGCTTATCTATTACTTAGGCAAAACCCCAACCAGGCTTTGACCAGCCAGGTTATAAAAAAACCAGAAGAGCTTAGCAACATTGGCGGAATTTTTTTAGACCTCGTCAACGGCACCCGGACTAGAAACCAGCTAGAAGCTTACAATTTTGTCTCGTTAGGTTTTACCTCGAAGACCAAAGCTTGCTCTGATGCAGAGGGGAATTATCTACAGGCCTCTGGCATAGACAACAACGGCACAGCCACAACTTACCCCAGGCACAGACGAGCCAAGAACACTGTTTTTGTAGACTCTCATAACAACCCAGTTCTATTTAAAAAAACTTATGGCGAGAGAAGCGCTATAAGCCTAGCCAGAATTTCCATCAACGCAGTCAGCTACCCACAAGGCACTCTTTTTGCCACAAAAGAACACCGAGGCTTAAACTCTGTCTTAGAAAAAACTGATAATAAATTTCTAATAAAAAATGTCGATCAAATAACCAAGATTAGTCCACTTAGACTATCCAAATTTGTACTTCCAAAGGCCGAGCAGATAAGGGCATTTACGAGGCGAGGTAGCTTTGAGGAAGCAACGCAGGCTTTCGGCTTTGGCGATACCTACGAACTTGACGATCTAAAAAGCCTCTTGCCGTTCGCTTCAGACTTAAATTTTCTACAACATCAGCCAAGATCAAGAGGCTACTTACGTAGCTCTGCCTGGGTGCCTGCAGAAGAATTATCGTCTTAAACTAGTACTTGTCAATCGAGAGAAAAACCTCTTATAAATATCTGGTTTAAATCTATCGTGCCCGCCACTAAAATATAAAATCGGGGTGTTTATCGTCATAATTATCAAAAATAACAATTTAATAGGTACAAATAATAGAAGCACTAACGTCAACCTCTGCAGGGGGGTGTAATATTTTTTAGAATTTCTTAAATTATTATTTTGTTTATGAATCTTTAGAGTACTGCGCATCCTTAATACGTATTCAGTGTATTTTGGCCAGTAGGCTTTATCGACGCTATCGGTTTGTACTAGTAGTTTTTTATTTTCGATAACATAGTGCCCAAGCGAGGCTAAGACAACAGAGATATCTTGATCCTCGTGTACAGCCCAGTCGTCTAATGATAGTTTTGGAAAGATTTCTTTCCAGGCCGACCTTCTTACTAACATATTTGCACCAAACATAATCGGTACATTAAACACAATCCTCATCCAAAGCAGGTAACCTCTTGTCCAGATTGTCGAAAGTGCCAGACTGCCAAAAAAAGGTAGAGAATACGACCTAGCTACGCCCGCTACTCCCATGACATTTTGGTCAGAAAAGCTTTTTTTAGCCCGATGAGTCCAATCTGCGTCGAGCGCCACGTCTGCATCTATCCTGGCTAAAATATCGCCTTTCGCACTATTCATCCCGCGGTTTCTAGCAGAAATAATCCCTTGTTTCTTTTCCTTTAAGAGAGTTACAAATTCATAACTTCTCGCAATCTCGGCTGTTTTATCAATCGAATTGTTATCAACCACTATTACTTCATCTGGTAGTTCAGTCTGTTTGGCAATCGAGTCCAGGCATCTCTTTAGATGGCATTCTTCATTATATGCTGGTATGATTATCGAAAGCGTAAGCGGTTTTTTCATTTTAAATCCAATATGAATCGTAACAAATTAACCAAGAATGGTAAAAAGCAGGGTAGTCACAAAAAGGGTTATTTCTTTTTTAGATTTATCTGGCACGATAGGAGCTGGCTCTTTCGCATACCTTTGTTGCTACTAAGTATTTTCTTTTTAATCGTCGGTGGTAGCTACGGGATTGCTCGTTGGTACCAGCAAAAACACAAAAATGAGCCACTAGTTGTCGGGGCAACCTTTATACCAGATTATGCGCGTAGTTTTGGGCTCGACCCCGAGGAAACTCTAGGTGCCATCATCAATGACCTAGGGGTAAAACATCTACGCTTAGTAAGTTATTGGAAAGATATCGAGAAAACACCAGGCACGTACGATTTTAGTGAGTTAGATTGGCAAATTAAAATGGCAGAAAATTCCAACGTGCCAGTCAGCTTATCGTTGGGACTGCGTCAACCACGTTGGCCAGAATGTCATCAGCCCAGCTGGGCCAACGATCTTCCCAAAAGTCAGTGGCAACCAAAACTCTACGATTTTATGAGCGCAGTTGTAAATCGCTACAAATCTAGCCCTGCTATCCAGGACTATCAAATAGAAAACGAATTTTTTATGAAGGAATTTGGAAAATGTAGCGATTTTGACAGAAATCGCCTTATAGAGGAAGTCAACCTGGTCAGAAAACTCGACCCAACTCACCCAATCATAATTGCCCGGTCCAACAACTGGGGAGGCTTCCCTGTTAATCAACCGAAGGCAGATATTTATGGAGTTTCTGTGTACAAACGCGTTTTTGACAAAACCATCACACACAGATACTTCGAATATCCTTATCCACCTTGGTTTTACGCCACATTAGCAGGGGCGGGGGAGTTATATAGCACCAAACCTCTAGTAATTCATGAACTGCAGATGGAGCCTTGGCTGCCAGAGGGCTTTTCAATAAACAAAATTTCCGATATACCCGAACAAAACAAGTCCATGAATAGCGATATCTTAAAAAAGCGTTTCGAATACGGGGAAGGTACGGGACTGCGTTCGATAGATACGTGGGGAGCAGAATGGTGGTACTGGCGAAAGGTCAAGGCTCACGACCCAAGCCTTTGGAATGTTGCCAGACAAAAGATTCATCGTCTTAACTCGAGATAACTAACTAGCCCAGATACACGGCTGGTACACCATTTTTGCGCCTAGTGTAGGCTATCCAGTCCATAGCCTCATCTAATCTGTCAGAATTTACATCACTAGCTGGGATGATTTCTCCTGGCACCAGATCAAAGTTGTCTGGCTTAAATGTCCCTCCAACTGGCAAAATATCCCAATCTTTACTGAATAATCTTGCTGTCCCGCTGGTAATAGGTTGAAGCTCTAAGATGCCATCAACTTTTTTCTCTGTGGTAGCAGACGCAGCCACAATACCAATCGAGCCAATTTTGCGTGTTTCCTTCAAAAAAGAGGCGATTGTGCGCCTATTGTGAAAAGACCTAAAGTCCTTTGGGATATCTTTGTAGTTAGCAGTCTGTGGAAAGGTAAAGTGGATGTTCGTTATCTGGTTTGCAAGGCTTGTTAGAGGATACTTACCAAACAACTCTACTGTTGATAAAGCTCTGGCTACAATCAGGTGGGAATTCCTAGCGAGATCTCCGTAGTTTTCGCCAGTTTTTTCTAGAGCTCTTTGTAGGCCATAAAACGCAAAGCCCGGCTCGAACATCGTCTGGTGCCCAGTCATAACTGCTAGCCTACCGGCTTGAAGAGATTCTTTTGCTTCCCATGCAGTATCCCTAAAAGGTGCAACAACTTGTTTTCGCATCTGTCTACGGCTAGATTTCATTACCTTCGAAGCAATAGTATCGAACAAAGCAGTAGTATAAAATTTTGGATCCGCCTCAAAGTACACTTCAGTAAAATCGTGAGTAAGCTTTTTGGGGTCATAGTCTGCAACTCTAGCAATCCTACTCAGGGGCGATTCACCAAAATGATGCGTAGCTTTTTCAGCTATAGATTCATAAATCGCTTTGTCACTGTGTTCAAACATAAATTATAGAACTCTTTCTATTTAGCATTATATAATATATTGTCAATATTTACAATATACTCCATACTATACTTATGGTAAAAAAGAAGGCAAAAGAAACCGGTAAAATCCAAAACAGACGAGCGCGTTTTGATTACGAGCTTGGCGATGAACTTTTGGCTGGAATTGTCTTATCCGGAAAAGAGACCAAGTCCCTACGGCTCAAGCATGGGCACCTACGTGGAGCTTACGTAAATATACGTGGCGATGAAGTTTGGCTGACCAACGCAACCATTACCAGCTCGCCCGGTATCCCAATGGACGAACCTGAAGTTACCAGAGAGCGCAAACTTCTATTAAAAAGGCGCGAGATAGAAGCACTGATTGAAGCTAAAAAACAGGGTAGGACTATCGTACCCCTAGAAATACTTATAAAAGGTCGTTACATCAAGGTTAAAATCGCCGTCGGAAAAGGCAAAAAGCGCTACGACAAACGCCAGACGATCAAAAAGCGCGACACTGAACGCGCAAATAGACTTGAGTTAAAAAATCGCAATAGTTGAGCCAGGGGACTGAAGGACTCTAAATTATAGACATCTAACAACCTTAAACTCTACAACGATTTTTAAACGCCTACTGAGAAATGGCGATTTCACCATTATCGCTACGGAGGTGGTATGTTGGCAAGTCTGACGCTAATTTATCTAGAGTATTCTGAAGATTAGTAGTTGCCACTGATCTAAAGATTTCAGATAGAGTGTCGGCTGGGATGTCCGTTTTTGGGCTAAATGTCTTTGCTGCGCTGTCTAGAAATTTCGCGTGCCAATCAGGCTGGTAGACAAAAACATTGACGCCATCTTGGCTAGCAACCAACCCAACATCAAGTCCTTCTACCACGACCGTGGCTTCTGACTTGTGCTCACCCCTGTAAACAGTCGGTCGGGTCTCGTTTGCTAAGTATGGCAAAAATTCGTCTCGAAAATATCTGGTAGTACCCGCAGATATACTAAATTTTTCCGGTTCGGAAAAAACGCCGTTACAATGACCGCAACCGGCGCAACAAAGTGACTCACCTTTTTTATATTCGTCGGTATGATAAGACGGCAAACCAAACTCTGTAATAAAAGTTTCAACTACACTTTTTGGCTCAAGATCAGCTTTTGCTTTCTTAAGTCCAGCAAAAACATCGATTAGCACCCCTAGCCCTGCGCCGGCAACCGCTATCCTCTCGGCCGACCCATCGTCGCGATCATCAACGCACCGCAGACTAGTAGCGTCTAGACTTTCCAGCTTTTCGATTGTATCTGGTAAAAAAACAACCGCCGAACGCTTTAAAAAATCGATCATCTCCTCTGGAGATTTATGTACGCTACCCACCTCAAAAGCTTCTACTTGGCTCATAATTATTTATCCTTTAATTAAAAAATTCATTTTAGACTATATTATGCTGATGATACAAGTTTTAGATAAATATTTTATGCGAGTGCTAACTAGTAAGTCACTTCGACGAATGCCAGACGAACAAAAGACGCGACACTGAACGCGCAAATAGACTTGAGCTAAAAGGTACGAGAAGTTAAAATAGTTTAGTTAGCATATATCTATTTACTTCTTTGTTCCCGGGTAGTCCGCCAGCCGGCGGACAAGAAGCTGTTAAGGAATTTATGTTTTTTGTGTATGCTGTCTATAATATAAAGGCTGATAAAATCTATATCGGTCAAACCAACAACCTACAGCGAAGACTGTGTGAGCACAATAGTGGTAGGGGTAAGCACTTTACAACAAAACTTGAGGGTGAATGGATATTGATACACTGTGAGTCAATGCCCACTCGTCCTCAGGCGATAAAACGAGAGAAACAACTCAAGACTTATCGTGGTCGAGAATACATTAAATCTTTAATCTAATTTACTTCTTTGTTCCCGGGTAGCTCAATTGGTGGAGCAAGAAGCTGTTAACTTCGAGGTTGCCGGTTCGAGTCCGGCCCCGGGAGCCAA
>CAYTUF010000031.1:0-923 GCA_964441225.1 uncultured Candidatus Saccharibacteria bacterium
CCAGGAGCGATCATTGATCAAGATGGCAAGGAAATCGGCCAGCATGACGGAGCTATTTTTTATACCATTGGCCAGCGTTCTGGGCTTGGTGTGGGCGGTGGCTTGCCATACTATGTGGTTGGCAAAGACATGGACAAAAACGAAGTTTATGTGACCAATCAACTACACGATAAGAAGTTGTGGCACAAAGAACTCAATATATCGGATCTACATTGGATAAATGAGCCACCGGTAAAGGACAAAACTTATCAAGTCCGCACTCGCTACCGGGCACCTTTGGTAAAAGCAAAGGTCGAATTGCAAGCCAAAACTACCAAAATAATATTAGACGATGAAGTCAGGGCTATTACTCCTGGTCAGTCTGCAGTTATTTACGACGACAATCAAGTTCTTGGTGGCGGAATAGTTATTTAGAACGAAACAATTTGTATCTATGGAATTAGTCGATTTCTTCAAAGAATACGATGGTAGCATTAGGGTCTTGAAAGCTTACACTGTTGACGGCGCCTGTGCAAAACGATGCCCTAACTGGCCTTCTGCCTAAATCTCTTGGTAAGACATGACTCGTGGGGCCAGAGTTTGCACAAGCTTCTAGTAGATTCGTGTACTCCTTAGTCTCATCGTTAGCTTGGTCTATAAGTTGCGCAACATTTTCGCCTCTATACTTTTTAAATTCTCTTAAAAATCCATCAAGATTCGAGACTAAAACTCCATCGATATCAACGCCATCGGCCAGTAATTCTTCTAAGCCCTCTTTATCAAAAGACTCTTCGTTTAAAATTTCATCAATCACCTTATCGTCCAAGCCATCTGCAAAGGCTTTATAGAAGACCTCTCCTAGAGATCGCCTTTGCTGTGCACTATCTCGAAGTGATTCTGCAACTGGGCAGCCTCGGCATTTCTCTGGAATTTCTGGTATTTTG
>CAYTUF010000031.1:933-6889 GCA_964441225.1 uncultured Candidatus Saccharibacteria bacterium
GTGAAAAACATCTATATCTTCGATCCCCGAAAAAAAGCTATTCGACTCACTCATAGTACTATTATATCATTCAACGTATTAGTCTGTCAATAGTTTGATATAATCAAACAGATGACAACACAGGAAATTAGGCGGGCTTACTTAGATTTTTTTGAGTCCAAGAACCACAAAGTTATTAGTAGGGCTAGTTTATTTCTAAAGGGTGACCCCACAACCTTGTTTACGGGTAGTGGCATGCAACCGCTTGTGCCGTATCTTTTGGGCAAAAATCATCCAGACGGTACACGGCTAGTCAACAGTCAAACTTGCCTGCGCGCCCAAGATATCGATGAAGTCGGCGACAATCGTCATACAACTTTTTTTGAGATGCTCGGCAACTGGAGTCTGGGCGACTATGGCAAGCGCGAGCAAATAACTTGGTTTTTTGAATTTTTAGTTGATGTCATCGGTCTAGACCCAAGCAAACTATATGTTTCGTGTTTTATCGGTAGCGAAACGCACGGTATACCTCGCGACGATGAAGCATCAAAAGTTTGGCAAGAGCTTTTTGAGTCCAAAAATATCGACGCCAAAATTGTAGAAGTCGGCAGTGCCAAAGATGGTGACAAAAATGGTATGCAAGGTGGGCGAATTTTCTTCTATGACGACGGTGAAAACTGGTGGAGTCGAAACGGCGGACTAGACACAACACCAGTCGGGGATCCATGCGGGCCAGATAGCGAAGTATTTTATGATTTTGGCCCAGAAAATCATGACGACAGCTATGGGCAGGCGCATCCAGCCAGTGATAGTGGGCGATTTATGGAAATTGGCAATCAAGTTTTTATGCAGTACCGCCGGACAGATGGTGGTTTCGAGCCTTTGCAGGAACAAAATGTAGATTTTGGCGGTGGCTTAGAGCGAATTTCTGCGGCTGCTATTGATAGCCCTGATGTTTTCAAAATTAGCCTGCTCTGGCCAATTGTCGAGAAGCTAGAGGAGCTGTCGGGTAAAAAGTATGGTGGGCATACAGAGAGTATGCGCGTTATCGCCGATCATCTGCGTGGCGCAACCTTCTTGGCTGTTGATGGGGTTATGCCTAGTAACAAAGAACAAGGCTATGTCATGCGCCGGCTTATTCGTAGAGCCATGGTTAAGGCACACGACTTAGGCATAGAGCAAGATTTTTTGCCAGAAATCGTGCCAGTAATTGCCGACCTTTATCACGACGATTTCCCAGAGGTTGCCGAAAACCGAGAAAAAATTATTGAAGTTCTAATAAAAGAAGAAAAAGCCTTTCGCCAAACTTTGCGAAGGGGGCTTCGCGAACTTGAGAAAGCTGTAGAGGTGTTTACCCAGAATGGTAAAAACTATGAGAAACTTCCATTAGCTACAACTCCACTAGAGGACGGAGAAAACCCGGAGGGTTATATCGTAGAGAACAAGGTAATTATCACTGGCGAGACTCTTTTCAAGCTTTATGATACGTATGGATTTCCGTTGGAACTTAGCAAAGAGGAGGCGAGTAAACGACGGATCCCTCTGGCTGGCGATGCTGACGAAGTTTTTTCAAAACTTATGAACGAACAACGCCAGCGCTCACAGACTTCTGCCAAAGGTGCTTTTCGTGGAGGGTTGGTGGATCACCAGCCAGACACTATCAAGCACCACACCGCTACGCATTTGATGTACGAGGCACTGCGCCGGGTATTAGGCCCCGATGTTGTGCAAAGAGGCTCAAAAGTTACTAGCGACCGCACAAGATTTGACTTTAGCTATCCAGCCAAAATGACCGACGAGCAAAAAGCTGAAGTCGAAAAAATCGTTAACGAGCAGATAGAAAAAAACCTTACTGTAACTTTTGCCGAGTATCCAACTGATGAAGCCTTCAAATTGGGCGCCAAAGGCGCATTTGGTGACAAATATGGAGACAAAGTCAAAGTCTACACCATGAAAGCGGAAGGTGAGGAGCCATTTAGCATAGAAATCTGTGGCGGTCCACATGTCGATCACACCGGGCAACTCGCCGAGGGCGGCAAACACTTCAAAATCACCAAAGAAAAATCATCCTCCGCTGGCATAAGAAGAATAGAAGCATCTCTGTTAGACTAGCTGGGAAGAGCAGCCCAAGCGATCGAATTTATTTCGTCGCCTGGCGCGATGAGAAACCCTGAAAGGGTGTCTCATCTTCAAAATCACCAAAGAAAAATCATCCTCCGCTGGCATAAGAAGAATAGAAGCCTCGTTGGTCTAAGTTCAGAATTACTTCAATTGGTAGAACATAAATGTGTATAATAAACTTATGTTAAACAAGCTAAAGGCTAGCGTGAAGGCTAGAACTAATCTAATTAACTCCTCTGGCAATCAACACATAGTTTCTCTTGATATAGGTACCGAAAACGTAAAAGCGCTCATCGGAAGGGTTAATAAAAATAGCGAGATAGAGATTATTGGCGTGGGTAGAGTGCATCAATCTTTGACCGATATGCAAGCAGGAGCCATAGCCGATATTGGTGCGGTAGTTCAAAACTGTAATAAGGCATTAGGAGAGGCTGAGGAGCAGGCTGGTGTGAGTGTACGAAGTGCCGTGGTAGGTATTGCCGGAGAATTAGTCAAAGGCACAACTACTACCGTAAAATGTGTGCGTAAAGACCCAGATAAAGAGCTAGATGTACTAGAAATGGAGAAGATTATTGATCTGGTTCAAACCAGAGCAGAAAAACGGGCAAAGGAGACTCTAGCGTGGGAACTTGGTGGCAAGCAAGTAGATATTAGATTGGTCAATAGCGCCCTAGTTGGTATCACAATAGACGGCTACGAAGTGACTAATCCGATTGGGTTTAAGGGAAGAGATGTTGTTATTCAGCTCTATACAGCATTTGTCCCACTTATACACATCGCCGCACTTGAGCGAACCGCTAAAGAGCTAGATCTTGATTTATTGGCGGTAGCCGCCGAGCCATTTGCTGTTTCTCGCTCGGTTATTGGAGATAACCCAAATGCAACAATGAGTGCTATCTTGATGGACGTTGGTGGTGGCACAACGGATATAGCGGTATTAAATGACGGAGGAGTTCAGGGGACAAAAATGTTTGGTATCGGCGGACGAGCTTTTACTCATGCTATTGAGAAAGAACTTAATATAGATTTTGATATGGCAGAAAAGATAAAACTTGATGCAAGCTCTCAAGATATCGACGAAAACGATAAGGCCGATATAAACCAAGCTCTAGATAAAACCTGTGATGTTTGGGTGGCGGGCGTAGAACTAGCGTTAAGCGAGTTTACGAAAATAGACCACTTGCCACACCAGATCTTACTTTGTGGTGGTGGGGCTAGCTTATCGACCCTAAACCAGTCTCTAAAAGAAACTAACTGGTACTCCGAATTACCTTTTACAAGAAAGCCCAAGATAGATTTTATAACCCCAGATAAGGTTATTGGTATACAAGATAAGAGTGGAAAAATAAATGACCATACGTATATAACAGCTATGGGGTTGTTGCGCGTGGGGCTAGATACGATGGAGCAACAAAGTGGTTCAAGTGCTAGCTCAATTAGAGAAAAATTTGATAAGATATTAAGAGTATAGATAAATAAAATGGCGACAAATAGTAAAGATACAGTTTATGTAGATGTAGAAGACGATATTACGGCTATCGTTGGGCGCGTTCAGAGTAGCTCAAAAAAGATAGTAGCGTTAGTTTTGCCAAAAAGATCGACTGTTTTTCAGAGTATCGTAAATATGAAGCTTCTCAAAAAAGTAGCGACTCAAAATGATAAAAATATCGTCTTGATCACTTCTGAGTCTTCCCTTATGCCTTTAGCGGGAGCAGCAGGTCTTTACGTAGCTTCTAATTTGTCTTCAAAGCCGTTCATCCCACCAAGCCCCGTAAAGGGTCAAGAACCGAAGGCCAAAGCAGGCGAGGTGGACCCAAAAACACCCATTGGTGATGTGGCTGGTTTACCAGAAGAAAGCATAGAGGTAGACAATAGCCAGCCAATTTCTAAGGCCAATCAGACAGAAGCAGAACCGAAGGCGAAGTCACCTGCTAGTAATAAGAAAATGAAAGTACCAAACTTTGATAAGTTTAGGAAAAAAGTAATTTTTGGGGTTATAGCAGGTGTGGTGCTAATAGGTGGGTTAATCTGGGCTATTTTCTTGTCCCCAAGTGCGACTATAACCTTAAAAACAGAGGCAAGCCAAATACCAACGACTTTCCAGTTTCAGGCTAATACTGGAGCAAGTAGTGTTGACGTCAGCGCCGATATCGTACCAGCTACAAAGCAAGAAAAATCGGTTGATTATAATGAAAAATCTTCGGCTACGGAGAAAAAAGATAAAGGAACAAAAGCGGGCGGTACAGTTACGCTTAGTAATTGTACGGATAGTCCCGTAAACATTCCTGCCGGTACAGGTCTGAGCAGCGGTGATCAAACGTATATAACTCAAAGACCAGTTAGCTTAACGGACGGTAATTTTGATAGTGGAGGAGAGTGCAAAAGTTCTGGCTCACATACAGCAAGTGTCAGCGTAGTGGCTCAAAACAATGGCGATAGATATAACTCCGGAGCAAGAGATTACAGTGTTTCAGGGTTCCCTAACCTAAAAGCTAGTGGTTCGGCTATGACGGGTGGGTCAAGCAAGATGGTTACGGTTGTCTCCAAGACGGATGTAGAAGCAGCTAAACAAAGAATAGATTCTAAGAAAGACGATATAAAAAACGAACTAAAAGACAAGTTGAAAAAAGACGGATTTATCCCCATCGAGGAAAGTTTTAGCGATAATTCTCCAAAATTTAATACATCACCAGCTATCGGTGCTGAAGCCGACGAAGTAACAGTTTCGGCAAATATTAAGTATACGATGCTTGGGATTAAAGAAGATGATCTCAAAAAACTAATAGCCGAGCACATAAAAGACCAGATAAGAGGCGATAACCAGTCAATTTTGAGCGAAGGACTATCTACTGCTAGTTTTGAGGTAAGTAAATCTTCTTCTCAGAATTCCCCAACTTTGTCTATTAGCACAACAGTATCGGTTGGACCAGATATCAATCAAGATGAGATAAAACAAACAGTTGCTGGCAAAAAGACAGGAGAGGCCGAAGGACTGCTCTCGGCAAAACCCGGTATTGTAGAGGCTAAAGTTACCGTCAAACCGAGTTGGGCACGCAGTATTCCGAAGAAAACCTCGAAAATTACTATCATTATTGAAGATTCAAAAGGGGTTGAAATTGACTCAGGCCAACAGCCCTAGGCCGGAAAATATTATTGGGCTGGATGTAGGGGAGAAACGTATTGGTGTCGCAAGGGCTAGCTTGATCGCAAAATTGCCAGAGCCGATAGGTATTCTCGTCAACGATGAAACAGTTTTTGCGCAGATTAAAGAAATAGCAAAACAGCAAATGACCAACATGGTGGTGGTTGGTATTCCACGGAATTTAGACGGCCTTGAAACACCCCAAACCGCGAGTATTCGTTCTTTCGCCGATAAATTAGGGGGACAGACTGGTCTTCTGATACATTTTGCTGATGAATCTTTGAGTAGCCGTCGTGCCGAGGCGATGATAAAAGATCAGAAAAAACCTACAGTCGAGCTTGATGCCCTGGCAGCATGTTTTATACTAGAAGAGTTTATGAGGGATAAATAGCGCGTGAAACTAAGAAAGAAATTTTCTGCGAAAAAGGGAGTAAAACATAGCAAGAGCTTTTTTGGTACTTTTGCCATAATCTTTTTTGCAATCTTCTTTGTTACGGCTCTGGTGATCACAAAAGTTTATAGAGATAATTTAGGGCCACTGAGCTCAGACACACCAAAACATGCTATTACTATTGAAACAGGTAGTAGAGCCTCGGATATAGCTGACGCACTGAAAGATAAAAAAATTATAAAAAGTAGCTGGGTTTTTGAGGCTTATGTTCGCAATCACGAACTGGGCGATCAGCTAAAATCAGGTACGTATCTTTTTTCTCA
>CAYTUF010000032.1:0-2096 GCA_964441225.1 uncultured Candidatus Saccharibacteria bacterium
TCACAAAAGGCATTATTAGAATCGCCCCTTGATAGCTCTCGTATGACCCAGCTCTATCGTCTAAAAGCTTTATAAAGGCGTCTGTAACTACATCGCCCACCGACAACACATCAAATCCCACATTTTTTTCTGTTTCGCTCATGCTTAAGCTACATTATGAATCATAGTTCGCATAAAAACAAGTTAGCGAGGCTTTGCTTTTCCTGCACTACCAAAGACATCGATTTTTGACTCAACTACAGTTTGTACTGCCCTGATTACTTCGTCCATTAACTTCATAACCGCGTACTCATCCGAATTTTCACGTAATACTTTCTCTAAAGTATCTCGAAAGGCGATACGCATATCTGTGTTGATATTGATTTTACTTACCCCAACTTTTACAGCTTCAGAAAAATAGTGCAATGGAGTACCGCTACCACCGTGCAGGCTAATATTACAATCAATCGAATGTCTAATTTGCTTTAATAACTCTATATCTAGCTTCTTTGGAACAGGGTATGAGCCGTGGAGATTTCCTATCGCAGCAGCAAAGGTATCAATGCCCGTTACCTCTACGAACCTCTGAGCCCCTTCTGGTGTCGTAAAGGTCTTTCGGACTTCCTTGTAGTCAATCTTTTCTTTAAATTTGTTCGAAGCGCCACCAAAATAATGAGGCTCACTCTCTACCAACGCTCCTGTTAATTTTGCATACTCTACAACCTCTTTGGTTTGGGCGATAATTTCTTCTTCGCTAGCGTCTCGATCAGCCTGCGATATGTCTATGTGTATAAACTCGAATCCGGCTTCAATACCCGCTATTGCCGTTTCCACACTAGGACTATGGTCCAGATTTATAAATATCTCCAAATCTAATTCGTTTTTGTAGTTATCTACCATGTCGCGAATATTCTCTAAACCAAGAGCATCTACCTCTCCCTGACTTACCTCTACCAAAACTGGGGACTTCTTGGCAACCGCTGCCCTTACAACCGCTCGAAGTGTTTCTTGGTTGTCAATATTAAAAGCTCCAACCGCAAAATGTTCCGCACGAGAACGCTTCATTAGCTCTCTTGCAGAGGCTGTATTTTCTCGAATTTGGGCTAACGATAAGGGCATTTTATTTACCTCGACTTTCATGTAATTCTCGTGCTTTTTCGAAAATGTGCTTAGCAGTCAATCCGAAATGTTCTAGTAATTCATTTGGTGCTCCAGATTCACCAAATCTATCTTGCATGCCGATTCGTTTCATACGGGTCGGTTGTTCTTCGCCAAGAAGCTCGGCTATTGCGCCACCAAGTCCTCCTACAGCCTGCCCCTCTTCAGCCGTAATAACTAAACCAGTTTTTCTAACACTTTTAATAATCGTGGGTTTATCTAGCGGTTTGATTGTTGGCACATGGACAACTTCCGCGTCTATACCTTGCTTGTACAGGTGATGAGCCGCCACCAAGGCTTGGTAGGTCATGGTTCCTGTTGCGATTATAGAGATGTCTCTCCCCTCGTCTAAAATATAAGCTTTGCCGATCTCAAACGGTGTTTGTTCTGTGGTAATTACGGGTGTAGCTTCTCTGGCCAAACGAAGATATCCTGGGCGTTTATCCTTAGCCAGAGCCAGAGTAGCCTTACGGGCTTCCTCGCTATCGGCAGGGGCGATTACTACCATATTTGGAAGAACTCGCATAAGTGCAATATCCTCTAGAGCTTGGTGTGTAGCGCCATCTGGGCCAACACTAACCCCCGCATGGGACCCAACAACTTTAACTGGTTGATCATTAAGACAGATCGTAGTCCTGATTTGTTCCCAGTTTCGTCCTGGGCTAAATGCTGCGTAGCTACTGACGAAGGGAATTTTGCCCATAGCAGCCAGACCTGAGCCAACAGTAACCAGGTTTTGTTCGGCCACTCCTATCTCTACAAATCTATCCGGAAATGCTTCTTTGAATAAGCTCATCTGAGTACTATCTGTTAAATCAGCACAAGCTGCCACAACATTTTCATCAAGCTTCCCCGCTTCCAATAAGCCCTTACCGAATCCTTTGCGTATTGGCTCATTTACCAAATCTTTACTTAAAACGTCCGAAACTAAAAACATATTTTGCATTTACTGACCTTCG
>CAYTUF010000032.1:2106-6781 GCA_964441225.1 uncultured Candidatus Saccharibacteria bacterium
TTACCTTGTAGAGTTCGAAGTTCTCGAAGTGCTTGCTTGGCTTGCTTTACGTCGGGTGGCTTCCCGTGCCACGTGAAGTCGTATTCCATAAAGTCAACTCCTTTACCAGGGATTGTCCGAGCAATTATCATAACCGGGCTGTCAATTATTGCTCTTGCCAACGCACAAGCATCGATAACTTCTTTTATGTTATTGCCGTCAATCTCTATTACGTGCCAACCAAACGATTCCCATTTCGCTACCAGGTCTTCAAGAGGCATAACGTCCTCAGTCTGTCCGTCGATCTGAATATTATTCCTGTCAGTTATAGCGATAATGTTGCTTAAGCGATAACTATTCGCCAGCATAGCAGCCTCCCAGATATTGCCCTCGTTTTGTTCACCGTCACCTAGGACTACATAAATCCATCTGTGTGTTTCTTTGTTCATTTTCATTGCCAGAGACATACCGCAAGCTTGGCTAAGCCCGCAACCCAGTGGACCACTGGTGTTTTCAAGGCCTGGCAGGCGTGTTCTCTCTGGATGACCCTGCAACCGAGAACCAAATTGGCGAAGCGTCATCAGTTCTTTTCTATCAAAATACCCAGCGTGCGCCATGGCTGCATAACGTACCGGTGTACAATGCCCGTTACTCAGCAACACAATATCTCTCTTGTCCCAATCGGGATTTTTTGGATCATGATTTATAACGTCAAAGTAGAGTGCTGTAAAAATATCTGCCAGACCAAGAGAGCCTGCGCTATGACCACTCCCGGCATTTTCAAGCATCTTAATAACATCTTGCCTGATGTCATAAGCTTTAATTTCAAGCTCAGAAATACTAAGTTGATCACTCATACTGCTTATGATTATACCAATTTTTAAATATTAATGTAGTTAGTTGTCGACGCAAACTGTACCCTCAAACTAGACCTAGCTCTTTTTTCAGTATTTGAAATGATGATGCTTGATCCTTAGAGTTCTCGATATACCCCCCGACATTAAGCACATCAATGTCACCATTTACAAGTTGACGAATGTTTTGGTTGTTTACTCCTCCGTCCCAACCTATCTCTACTTCGGGATAAATTTTTTTGATTTCTTTTACTTTATCTAATAGTCCAAAATCTACATTACTCCCACCGTGATGGCCCAAATTCCCACTAAAAATTAAAATGTGATCAAAGCTAGGTAAAATGGTTTTTACCTCGCCGATAGAAGTTTCTGGCAATACCGCCAACCCAGATTTTATCCCATTTTCGTGAAGCTTGTTAGCGAAATGCGCGTGTCGCACATCGGCTTCGGCGTGAATAATTGCTAAGGTGGGCTTCAAGGCTACTATCTCTTCAAGGACTTCCTCTGGGTGTTCATACATCAAATGAAGATCAATCCTGCAGGTTTGAGGCCACCATATTTCTGATAATTCTGGTGATTTTGTAGGTGCAAAAACCCCATCCATAAGATCAATATGTATTCTGTCTGCGAATTGCGCTTTTGTTGTTAATTGTGCTGAATAATCTCTAGTATTTGTTGCTGTAACAGTAGGGCAGACTACCGGCTTCATAACTGATCAATTTGCCTCAATCGTCTTACTCTCCTAGCAGCTGAATCAAAGGGAGTATTTAGCCACACTTCGACTATCAACTTCATCTCTTTCTCGTTAACATGTTTAGCAGGGATACAAAGGACATTACTATTATCCTCGTCTCTAGATTCTCTGGCTGATTGTTTATTCCAACCTAGTGTTGCATATATACCCTTAAAACGATTGGCCGCCATAGCCATACCTTGACCACTACCGCATATTAAAATCCCTCTTGGGTCTCTGTCATTAGATATTTTAATCGCCGAAACCACCCTGGCCGCAAACTCAGGGAAATCATCATCAGGATCAAGCTCAGCGCTACCTACGTCTTGAACTTTATAGCCATGTTTTTTTAAATACTCAAACAACTGGCCCTTCAGATGATACCCTTTGTGGTCTGCGCCAAGATAAATAGTCATTTTTACTTTATTGTCTTACCTACATCAGCTACAAGCTCAATCAAACGGTTACTGTACCCCCATTCGTTGTCGTACCATACAACAACTTTGGCAAGAGTTCCTCCTACGACATTAGTAAGCAATAAATCAACTATCCCAGAATGGCTGTTACCCACGTAGTCTTTGCTAACGAGAGGTTCCTCACTAACATCTAAAATTCCTTGGTAGTATGGCTCTTTGACCGCTCTCCTAAATACATCGTTTATAGCCTCTTTGGTACTAGGCTTCTTAAGAACCATCGTTACATCACTCACGCTTACAACCGGGCTGGGCACTCTTATACTTAACCCATCAAATTTATTTTTAAGTTCTGGCAAAGCTTTGGTAACGGCGATGGCCGCTCCAGTAGTAGTTGGCACAATGTTCTCCGCAGCGTTACGCCCTTCTCTTAGATCTTTTGCAGGCGCATCCTGCAAAGCCTGGCTGGCTGTATAACTATGGACGGTGGTTAACATTGCATTTTCTACCCCATAAGTTTCGTTCATAATTGCCATAACTGCTGCCACCGAGTTAGTTGTGCAACTGGCGTTACTTACTATATCTCCAGCTTTTTCGATCATTTCTTCATTTGCGCCAATTACTAAAGTTTCAACATCAGCACTCTTGGTAGGAGCCGAGATTACTACTTTTTTAGCCCCGGCTGTTATGTGCATCTGAGCATCCTCTTTTTTGGTGAACCGACCTGTAGATTCTATGACGACATCCACATCGTTTTCTTTCCAAGGCAAAGCCTTAGGATCACGCTCCGCATAAACTGGTACTTTGTAGTCATCGACTATTATATGATTATCGTCGTAACCAATTTTCTTGTCATATAGCCCATAATTGCTATCATGACTTAGCAGAAAAGCAAGCGTCTTTGTGTCTGTTAAATCGTTTATAGCTACTATTTCTAGATCGGGACGGCCGTGCGCAATCTTAAAAGCATTGCGACCAATCCTGCCAAATCCATTTATCGCTATTCTTGTTTTCATTTTTACCCCTTATGGTTATTTCTCTTTTATTATGGCAACCTGGGGTCAAAAATTCAAGAGGTTGAGTTCTTGTACCTCTCGATAGACTCTCTGATTATTTTTTTAGCTTCCTCACCGTCACCCCAGCCTTTTACCGTTGTACTGCCTGGTTTTTTGAGATCTTTATAATGAGAAAAATGATGTTCGATTTTTTGCTTCCAGCGTTCTTGTAGGTCGCTTATGGAAGTAATTGCGTCGTCTGTATTTCGGTCATCTGCTGGAACTACGATAATTTTATCATCAACTTCACCATCGTCTACGAACTTTAAAACTCCAATAACGCGAGCCTTCAAATATACCCCAGTCGGTATGGGTTCATTAGTGATTATCAAGGTGTCTAGCTCGTCACCATCTTCATCTAAGGTTTGGGGGATAAAGCCGTAATTAACTGGCTTCGCAAAGATGCTTGGCTCTACCCGATCAAGTTCAAAAACCGCAAGCTCCCTATTCCACTCAATCTTAAGAGTTGACCATTTCGGTATCTCAACAATTGTATTAATTATTCCGCCGCCTACATCACCCGCATCTAAAATTTTATTAAAATCTGCCACTATATATTTCCTTTCCGTTTAGAATCTTATGAGTCTATACCATATAATGTAGCATATGTTAGTGATTGGTCATCGAGGTGCAGCAGGATTAGCTCCAGAGAATACGCTTGTTGGGGTAGAAAAAGCTATTGAGGCCAAGGTTGATGGAATTGAGTTTGATATTCGCTCCACAAAAGATGGAAAACTCGTCGCACTACACGATTCTAGCCTTTACAGGATCACAGGGAAGAATAGATATGTAAGCGACTTAACTCTTAAAAAAATTAACTTATTAACCACCAAAAGCGGATATCCCATCCCCACCCTACATGAGATATTAGAGTCTACTGGCAAACTACCGCTATTGATAGACTGCAAAGGTAACCACTGGGCTCGAGCATTAGCGAAAGAAATAACAAAAACAGACTGTTCGCGAATTAGCATTACTAGTGAAAACCACAAAGAAATGTTTACGTTCACACAATTAAGGCCAGATATCGATGCTTATGTGTCAGAGCTCACCCACCCATTTAACGCTATAAAAAAAGCTCAACTGCTTGGGTTTAGCGGGGTGTCAGTAAATTTTTGGGTAATCAACCCTTTAGCTTATTGGCAAATGCGAAAGAAAAACCTCAAAATAATAGTTTTTACAGTAAATCGAACTTTTCTGGCCAGATTTTTGAAAATTCTTTACCCAAATATCTCTATTATTACGGACTTCCCTGACAGAATCGTAAAGCTCAAAAAAGATGCTTGAAGTTAGTTTCATAAAAAAAGAAAAGGTGGCCAAAGACATCTATTCTTTTTGGTTTGAGCCAAGTACACAGTTGCGTTTTATCGCTGGACAATTTATCGAACTTTATTTGCCACATAACGACCCAGACTCAAGAGGAACCAAACGCTGGTTTACGATTTCTAGCGCACCCCAGGATAAGTTACTCTCCATTACAACCAAAGTAACTGAAAAAAGTAGCACCTATAAACAAACTTTGTATGGTCTAAAAAGTGGAGCAAAACTTAAAATGGCCAACCCCATGGGAGATTTTGTTTTACCAAAAGACGTATCAATCCCCTTGCTTTTTGTGGCTGGTGGGATTGGTTGCACGCCGTT
>CAYTUF010000033.1:0-6544 GCA_964441225.1 uncultured Candidatus Saccharibacteria bacterium
ATGACATGCGCCACCGCAAGTTAGCAGTCATAGATAAAACAATACTATGGGAAGGGAGTCTGAATATACTTTCTCAAAGCTACAGCAAGGAAGTTATGAGGAGAACGGTATCTACTGAGCTAGCTAATCAGATGATTAAATTTACCCGCATTACAAATTGGAGATAAGATGCTTGACATACCCCCTGGGGGTACTATACTTAGGTTATGATATCTGACTTAAAACAACGCGCACTGCACCGATCTAAGATACTTGAGGGTCAAATGCGTGGCGTCCAAAAGATGATTGAAAACGAAGACTATTGCATGGACATCTTGACCCAGTCCCTTGCAATACAAAAGTCGCTATCCTCTCTTAATAAGCTAGTCCTAGAAAACCACATCACTACGCATATCACCGATATGATTGCTTCTGGTAAAGAGAAAGAGCAAACAATAGCTCTCGAAGAACTTATGAAACTCTACGAGCTTAATAACATTAGAGCTAAATAGACGTGCAATACCTAATAACACTAAAGAATACAGCCCTTATAGTTGCGGTATTGCTTCTGAATTTAGTATCTTTTTCGGTTCACACTTCTGCAATGCCAGCAATGTCCCATGAGATGAATAGCGGTATGAAGCACAGCTCAAGTGATTCAGCTTCATGTGCCACACTATGTCGAACGGCTGTGTTTAGTAAAGAAGAATCCCTAGATTCTAATAATGGCGAAGAAAATGACGAACCAGTCGTACCTTTCTATGTGCTTACGGAAGGCTGGCATTTTAACGACAGCATAGTAAGCCAAGAGAGATATGCAGACTCTGTTAAACCACCACCAAAGATACCGATTTATATTCTGTACGGTGTCTTCAGAGCTTGAGAGTGTGTTTGTCCTCACGCAAACACACTTTAAGGTAATTTTGGAGTACAAATGAAAAGAAAATATCTATGGCTAATTGGCGGAGTATCTGTACTGCTTGTAGTGGTCGCTGCATATCTACTTTTCCCTGTTACGGGAGCGGAAATCGCTAATGATAAAGTATATGTCGCAGCCGAAGACGCTGGGAGAATAGACGTAATTAGCCCCAAGTCACAATCTGTCATTGCAAAGATAGAACTAGCCAATAAAGAAAATGCAGATGGAGCAATGTATATGGCACACAACGTCCAGGTTGCACCAGATGGCAAATCTGTATGGGTTACTGCAAATGCTATGGCAAATCATACTGCGAGCTTGAAGACACGTGTATTGAACAAGCTGTTCCCGACTGCGTATGCCGGTGAAGGACACAATGACGTATCTACCAGTTCTGATCAAGTCGTTGTCATCGACCCCTTAACCGATAAGATAACCAAGCGGATTGATATAGGTAGTGACCTCCACTTGGCACACGTGGTGCTTACGCCCGACAGTAGATTCGCATTGGCTACTTCACAAAACAAGGCTGAAGTGTACAAAATCGACACTAAGACGTTTACGGTTGTTGCAACCGCAAGTGCAAAGGCTAATGCAGGGCCGCACGGTCTGCGTGTATCTCCTGACGGCAAATACGCTTATGTTGCGTTGATGGGAGATAAAAGTATCGGCAAGCTGAGCCTCTCGACCTTTACATTCGAGTATATTCCGCTTAACGGAACTCCTGTTCAGACTGGCGTGACCGCAAATGGCAAGTATGCTCTAGCGTCAGTCTTCACCAGCAAGAGTGTCGCTATCGTAGATACTTCGAGTGGCAAGGTACGCTATGCACCCCTACCAAATGAATCAAAAGGACCCCTGCAGCTGTATCCATCGCCTGACTCCCGCTATGCGTACGTCGCCGACCAGGGTAATGACTTCGGTCAACCAGCTGGAAACAACTTATACAAAGTAGATTTGGAACAAGCAAAGACAACTCAAACTATTCCAGTCGGCAGTGCTCCTCACGGTGTAGTTGTGTCGCCAGATGATAGGTTCACATACGTTACAAATATGGAGAGTAACGACGTTTCAGTGGTTGATAATAACGCTGGAAAAGAAGTTGCTCGTATTAGCGTTGGTAAAAAACCGAATGGAATAAGTTATTGGGCTAAACCATAATCAGATAACTAAGGATTGGAGATAACTATGAAAAATAAGAGTATAATCGCAGTAGTAATGGTTGCACTTATCGCAGCAGCTGGATTCGGCGGCTATGTGGTTGGCAGCCAAAATGATGACAACAAAAACACAAATACGCCCGCTGCTACCGAACAGCAGCCAACGACTACAGATCACAATTCAATGTCTATGATGGATATGAATAAGCAACTAGAGGGCTTATCGGGCGACGCCTATGACAAGGCCTTTATCGAGATGATGATAACTCATCACGAGGGAGCAGTTGATATGGCTAAGCTGTCGGCGGGACGAGCGAAACACGACGAGATAAAGCAGCTGAGCCAAGCCATCATTGCAGCTCAAGATAAGGAGATAGTTGAGATGAAGCAATGGCAGCAAGACCGGGGCTACTCTAGCAGCGAAATGAACCAGATGATGCACGGTGGGCACTAAAAATGAGCGAGACAGAAGTATCAAACAAAACTCAAGCTAGTAAGAGTACCCTGAAGCTTAGTAAAAGAGTAGCTGCTTATGCGGCAGCTACTCTGGCAGCGATTACACTGCTTGTCGGTGGATGGTATGGTTATGTATACGCATCTACTCCTGAACATCTCAGAAAGCCTACTTACCAGCATTACCATTACCGCACACAAATACTGGTTAACGGTAAGGCGGTTGACTTTTCAAAGGATGAATTTCAAGTAGTAAGCGGTAATTCTACTACGTGTAGTGCAGAAGTTGGCAGTATACCGATAGACTTCCACGATAAGATGGACCAACTGACGCACGTTCATTGGAACGGTATGACTGGCGGCGAGTTTCTGAAGTACTTTGGATGGAACTACATTGGCGGTGAGGACGAATTGCTTGGGCGACGGTACGACGCTGGTATTATACCTAGCTCTGTAAAGATATATGGCAAGGTGCTGCCAACCGTACCCGATAAAGCTAATTTCTATGTATATGTTGGCGATAAAAATGACTATCAGCAAAAAGTTTGGAATGATTTTCTGAAACAGGATCTTGAAACGTTCTTTGGCAAGAAAAGTAACGTAGGACACAACGAAGAGGTGTCGTCTGCCAACGTGCTAGACTGGCTATTTCCAAAAGCCTCTGCTCACGGCGGTGTGGTAGATGAGCATCCGTCCGAAAAAACAGAGGAAGAATTGACCCGCATAAATAACCTGGTTGGCAATGTAGCTATATTTGTACAAGAAAAGGAGCCCACTAAAGAACAGATACAGGCACGTTTTGATAACCTTGTGCCTTTACACGAAAGCACGTGCGGAGATTAAGCTATGGATCACTCACACCACGAACACCATCACGATAACAGTGAGCACCAAGAGCACGACAAGCACGCAGGACATTCTGTGACAATGTTTAAGGATAAGTTTTGGTTGTCCTTAATTTTAACCATACCTGTACTCGCATATAGCGAGATGATACAGCATTGGCTGAACTTCACGCCGCCAGCATTTCCTGGCTCACAATATGTGCCATTCGTGTTTAGTACCATCATCTTCTTTTATGGTGGTTTGGTGTTCATTCGTAGTGCGTGGGGCGAGTTAAAAGCAAAATTGCCAGGCATGATGACTCTTATCAGCCTGGCAATCATTACTGCGTATGCCTATAGCATTGCAACACAGTTCTTCATAGAGGGCGATGGCTTCTTCTGGGAGCTAGCAACCCTAGTAACTATCATGTTACTAGGGCATTGGCTAGAAATGGCATCAGTTGCTAAAGCTGAAAACGCCCTTGACGCTATATCTAAGTTGCTTCCCGACAAAGCCGAAAAGTTAGTCAAAGGCAAGCCCATGGAAGTATTAGTGAGCGAACTGAGCGTGGGAGATCTTGTATTAGTCAGGCCAGGGACAAGAATACCAATTGACGGAGTTATTACTAATGGAACGACGTCGATAGATGAAGCTGCTATAACCGGAGAATCAAAGCCTGTAGCTAAAGCCTCAAATGATGGCGTTGTTGCGGGAACTGTCAACCAAGACGGTTCAATCACTGTACGGGTTACAAAAATCGGGGACGACACAGCTTTAGCTGGGATCATGCGTCTTGTTGCCGAAGCACAAACCTCAAAGTCTAATGTTCAGGTTCTTGCAGACAAGGCAGCATTTTATCTAACTTTCATTGCAATAATTACCGCCATAACCACGTTTATTTATTGGCTAATTGCAAAAGACGCGGGTTTTGCCTTAGAACGGTCAGTTACGGTTCTGATTATTGCTTGTCCTCATGCACTAGGCTTGGCTATACCCTTAGTTGTTTCAATATCGACTGCGTTATCGGCCAAAAACGGCTTACTGGTTCGCAAAAGATTAGCCCTCGAATCAGCTCGAAAACTAGATTGGGTACTTTTTGATAAAACAGGAACATTGACAAAAGGTGAACACGGCGTTACCGATATATGGGCTACAAAAGGACATAGCAAAGAAGATGTTTTACATTTAACCGCAAGTCTTGAACAGAATAGTGAGCATATTGTAGGTAAGGGCATTGTACGAAAAGCGGAAGGAGAACATGTTCACCTTGATAAGGTCACTGACTTTAAAGCTCTGCCAGGTTTAGGTGTACAAGGCACATTGCACGGTAGCGAAGTGTATATAGCTGCCAGTTACCGGTATATAGAAGAAAACAAGCTTAGTGTTCCTGCGGATATCGCCAAAGCAGTAAAAAAAGCTGCGAGAGAGGGCAAGACGGAAGTGTATTTGATTACCAACGAACAGGTTATCGGTGCGTTAGGCTTAGCTGACATAGTTCGCGATGAATCAAAGCAGACCATCGCTACGCTTAAGGAAATGGGCATAAAGACGGCCATGATAACGGGCGACTCTGAAGAAGTAGCGTCCTATGTATCAAAACAACTTGGATTAGATCAATATTTTGCTGAAGTGCGTCCTGAAGATAAATCTGCGAAAGTAAAAGCACTTCAGAAGAATAGTAATAAGGTCGCGATGGTTGGAGATGGCATAAATGATGCACCAGCACTCACACAAGCCGACATAGGTATCGCTATTGGGGCGGGCACTGATGTAGCCATTAAGTCGGCAGATATTATCCTGGTCAACAGTAATCCTCAAGATGTAGTTAAAGTAATAAAGCTATCCAAAGCTACGTACCGTAAAATGTTCCAAAATCTTGGCTGGGCTACTGGCTATAACATTTTCGCAATTCCGCTAGCTGCGGGTGTACTATTTGGGGCCGGGATTGTACTGTCACCAGCAGTGGGCGCAGTACTCATGTCTGCTTCTACTGTAATAGTTGCGCTAAACGCCCAGTTACTGCGAAAAACTGTACTCTAAAATCTCATTCCGCTACAACGTATGGTCTAACTGCTTCAGCAATACTAATTAATTCTACGAAAAAGTTCGATTGTACAAGTGGAGGACAAACAGGAATCGAACTTTTTTACAGATTAATTGCAGGAAAATTTTCAAAAATAATATTTGAGCAATACGAAATAGAACTTTTTCTATCTGTTATTTTTTTGAACTGTTCTGCTTGGCAGGGGTGGCAGGAATCGAACCCGCGGCCTTCGGTTTTGGAGACCGACGCTCTAGCCATCTGAGCTACACCCCTCCGCTACTACAGTATACCGCGGAGTAACTATTTTTTCAGATAACCACTAGCTTACATTGCGATGACGATTCTCGCGGGGGCCAATCAAGAACAAAATTAACATACACACTACCGCCATAAGCGCCATAATGGGCAAATAGAGCGGCCAATTTGGCATAGAGGCGGTAATGTTATTGCCCGATGGTTTAGCTAGTGTATACCAGTAATTCGCATGTGCTTCTGGCCAGAATTGATTAATGAATACATTGCAGCCCAGTGCAGCAAATGGTGTCATAAGCGTAGCCAGGACAGCAGTTCGTAATCCGTGCCATGTTAGACGATGCCGTGTCAGTATTATTAGGCATACAGCCCCGGCCAGCAGACAGGTATGTGAGATAAAAAAATGCACTGTGTGGTATTCAGGCAACGCATAGCTCAAGCTTGGAGTGATCAATGCCTGAATCGAACCACCGACCCCCCAATAATAACCGAGTTCAATAGCCCATTTCTTTTGAGCAATGAGTGCATATGGAATTATTAGTACTGCAAGACCACACATATGTAGCAGGAGATCCTGGCCGATCTGCCAATCATGTAATGCTACACGTGCCAGCTGACCGACTAGTTCTTGGACGATAATAAGCCCCGCTAAAGTATAGGCAAATTGCCGTTTATCGGAAGTTGTCGATAAAGATTTAGCATAGAATACAAGCACGCCTACAGACACACCGCTAAGCAAAAGCAATAACAGGTGTTCGGTTGAAAAAGTGCTAAATTCACGCATCATAGTACAAACAGCTTATGCTATGATTATACTATAGTAATTACGTTGATTGGTAGCTACCGAAAATGAATGAAACGAAGCCGTATATTCGGCTCGAAAACGTAACAAAACAATACCGATCAAGTGCG
>CAYTUF010000034.1:0-6003 GCA_964441225.1 uncultured Candidatus Saccharibacteria bacterium
CCACCGCCGTGAGCGCCTGCTCACATCCACCGCGGTGGGTCTTCTATTTTACTAACCAGTTCTCGTAACTGTGCCAACTATTAGCTCTTCGCCGCTCTCTGTACGAGCTGCAACACCGGAAGAGGTAGTTGCGACAATTTTTGCTGTATTCTCGACCCCATTTTCGCTGTAAATACTTGATTGACCAAGAGAGACTGGCTGACCAGTTTCAACTGAAGTAATATGACCGACGTTGCCAGCAAAATTAAACTCGTGCCCCTCTGCATCGTATCCCCTAAACCAGGCTCCATCTTCGTTGCTCTCAACATATATTGGATTAATCACAATCATACTGTCCTCGGAGACCTTTATTTTGTTTGAGGTACCGGCATTATCCTGAATGGCCATTGGCCTGTCTCGCAAGTTTAATTTATTCAGGTCAAGTTCTACTATGCCACGATAGTACGATACCTCTTGGCCTGGGCGCAACGAATCGATCTCGAGGAGTCGCGTCTGCTCAGATGTTTGAGTGGTGGTTTCGCCACCGACTGGCTCTATGTCGGTCTTATCTACCTTATTGCCCGCCGACAAGCCTGCTGCTGCAAGCGCAGCCAGAAGTAAGCCGCCGACTCCTCCAAGTGCACGCCTTCTGCGCTGATAAACTCTTTCCATCCTGGCACGCTCACTCTCTCGAGCGGCTGGTGACCCCGGGATTCCGTCAGGTCCTACCATATTTGGGTCGTACCCACCTCGTTCTGCCATGTCCCCTCCTTATTTGCTTTCTTCTTAAGGTTAGTATATTTGCTTCTAGGTGTCCAATCTGGTTGAACTTCTGCCTCAAAAATGCTATGATTTGCGGGTTATTTTACACGCGGTCCCGTCGTCTAACGGTTAGGACACCAGGTTTTCATCCTGGCAATCGGGGTTCGATTCCCCGCGGGATCACCATAAGTGAATTATCTGCATTAAGCAGTGAGATCAAAGGATTCACCCCAGTAAAAAGGGGTGAATTTTTGTTTCCAGGATTTATTTCTTTGTAGTTTGGCAACTTTGTAAATAAAGCCTTAAAGAATAGCGCTTTTTTGACTTGTGACCTCTGTTTTAGTAGCAGCTCATCAAGGTTTTCCAGGAAATATTTTACTCGGGCGAAAACTTGCTCCATTTCTGTGCCCTCATTGGCGCCTTTTTGTTCTTTTTGTAGCTCTAGGGTAGCGATTTGCTTTTCTATACGCTCAAGATCTTCCTCCATGTATTTTAGGGCTGTATCATTGGTCAACACCTTAAGTTTATTAACTACCATTTCAGCCTCGCCTCTAAGTGCAGCAATACGATCATCTACACTCTCAAGCTCTTTCTGAGCCTTTTCTTGATGCTTTTCATACATATTGCGAAGTAATGTCATAAGGTCGTCTATGCGCTCCTGGGGGACGATAAACTGCTTAATATACATATCTATGCTTTCCTCAAGTTCGTCTTTGCTCACTCGGAAGTAGTGACCATGATTGCTGCAATGATAGGCGGGATAGTATTTACCGTTTCGACCTTTTGATGCACTGCCTAGCAATGGACGCTCGCACTCTGGACAAAGGACGAATCGCCTAAAAGCAAACTCAGATGTTTTTGTACCACGTCTTAGGACGTTAACTGGCGCCTTAGCCTTACTGACAACATAGTCGCCACTTTCATTAACATCGATTATCTTTTTGCCACGATTTGCTTTATTGAACAATGCTATACTAACCAGTCCATCGAAGGCGCTTTTAGTTGGCTTATTGTCGGTCCACTTCTCGACGTTTATTCCGGCGTAGATGGTGTTTCGTAGTAGCTTATGCATGGCTTTTACAGTAAGTGGGTTACCGCCCGTCTGACGAACCACTTTGCCTGGGTCGTGCTTGCTACGGATGTTGTGCGTCCTAGACTTGTAGCCCTGGTTATTCAGCTTGTCTACTATTTGTTGATCAGTTAGGTAGTTTTCTGCACGCAGAGTGTACATCTGCTTAATCAATGGCGCTTCTTCTGGGTGTGGGCGCAGTACCGTCCGTTTGCCGTGCTGTGTGTCAATTTTCTCGCTCGTAAATCCATAGGGTGACTGACGCATCCAATAACCAAGTTGTGTGTAGCGAATCTCGGCACCGATAACACGGCTAAGTATGTCTCGCAGCTCGTCTTTGGATCTTTCGGCTTCAAGTATCTCTGACTTCTTGGTCGGTGAATAAACGCTCCATTTATACTCAAAACCAAGATGATCTAGCGTATTTACTTTCTGATTGCTTATGACGCCATATATATCGACTAATGAAACACCCGCTTGCTCTAGTTGGTGCTTGAGCGGGTTGTAAGTATCTGACCCACCACGCGTAAAGCGGTCTATGGATTTGATTATGAATAGGTTGATGCCATTCTTTTGGTTCTTGCAGTAATCTATGGCTTGCTGGATGGGTTGCTGTTCTTTGCTGGCAGATTCTAAAAAGACAAAATATTGTTTAATTTTGATGCCACGGGTTTCGGCAAAGCGTTCAATTTGTTCGCGCTGAGCTTCGGGCGAGTCTCCATCAGTGCCTTGCTTTGTGGTTGAAACTCGTATTGCTGCTACCGCATTAATGTTAGCTTTCTGCAGCATGCTCGCGTTCCTTGATTTCTTCTTCGACTGTATCAATAAGAAGGTTCGCAAGTATCTCCATGCGCTCCTGTAAGGTGAGCTCTGGTTCGTGCTTTGGCTTGTTGGTTGACCCTTTTTTCCTACCCATTTTACCCTCGATGACCTACCTATATAGTTATAGTTTACTACCTTAATAGGCATAGTTGCAAGTACTTTTTGTTGTAGAATTATTATAATTCCGAAACTAGAACTTTATTGAGCATTATCATCTGTTATATTTACTATTTTATGTTCTCTCTTTTATACTACGTATAGTATGAGTGAGAGAAAACTAAATCAAAAGCAACACGACCTAATTCTAATCGTCTATCGCTTTCGTTATGTAACGACGGATAATCTAGCTAAACAGAGAAATATCTCTACCAATGCAGCCTACAGCGCCCTAGAAATACTTTATGCTGGTGAATATCTTGGAAAGATACATAGAAAGAGCTATCGCTTGCAGAATAAATCAGCTAGGTATTACCTGGCACCTAAAGCTATCAAGTATCTTCAGCAAGTCATGCCCGATGCAAGTCTGGATAGCCGATTAAGAGAACGTACGAGGTCAGAGGCGTTCATTGACCAACAAGTAGCAATCCATGGCGCATGTGTGGCGCTAGGCATGAAGTATAGCGACGATACGGTCATTATGACCGGTCCGGAAATGAGTGGTATTGAAGGTATCATCAAACCGTTACCGAGCCTATTCGTTCAGCCAAAGAAACAAAAGCATTACTTCATAGAACTCACAGATGACCAGCACTTGTTTATCGTCAAGAAGCGTATACGCAAGTACATAGATCATTACGAGTCTGATGATTGGGAGTGGGAACAATATCCTGACGTGCACATTGTTCGCAGCTCAAAGTCCGAGCTGCGCAAACTGAAGGAATATGCTGATGAAAAAATGGATGATGCCTATTTGGATGAAGATGATTTCAGTTTTGTGTTTAAAAGTTTGTCGGATATAGATTCTTGAGCAGTTTAACGTCTTACTCAGGACGCTTGGAGTTAGTACTCCTCAGCTAACATGATTGTTAGTACTCGGCAGCACTCCGGATCTAGCGGATCAATGCTACCTCGCAGATCTTTACGGTAGCAGTCGATCTTCCAGAAGATCTTGTTTCCGGCAATCGTAAATGAGCCGAAATCGTGCTCTTTGTACGGATCGTTATCTTCGTTGAAATCGTCAAACTGCTGCACAGCTGCGAATATATCGCTAATTACCTCTGGTTCGAGTGACATAACGCCTCGAGTTGCAACGTAGTTGAACGCATTCGAGCGAGCTGCGTCGTTCAATTCAGCTAACTTTGCTGACTTATCGTTTGTTGATTCGGTGTTCATAGAACCCTCCTTTGATTATCGAGAGGGCTATTTCTCCCTCTTCGAGGTGAAGGCACGGGCGCAAACAAAAAGTGTCAAGGTGGAGACTTGTACTACCTTGATTCTTTTTGTTCCCCCGTACACTAAGAAAGACAGAGGGAGGAAGGACTTTCAGGTATAATTAGACCATGTCCAAAGGAATAATATATCTAATGACCACGGCAGTGTCCGGTTTGGTAAAAATTGGCAAGACTGGCTCGGGTAACTATCAGGAGCGTATGCGCTTCCTAGAAGCCAATGGCTACTACAACGTAGCCGGTCTTAAGCGCTATTTTGCAATTGAAGTTGAGGATTACGACGACAAAGAAAGCCTGCTCCACGAAACCTTCAGTAAACATCAGGTCGGTAATAGTGAATTATTTGCGCTGGACCAAGATTTAATCCGGCAGCTACTCTTATCCTTTGAGGGCAATGTAGTTTATCCAGAAAACATCAACAAGGAGAAAGAGTTTGATGTTGTTTCAACGGCACGCAAACAAGGTGCGCTATTTAGTTTTTATCGCAAAGGCTTAAAGGACGGTGACAAAATATCTTTTATATCAGACGACTCAATAACTGCGATGGTCTGTGGTGAACGTGAAGTTGACTATGGTGGTCAAACATGGAAGCTGTCGCCTCTAACCTATAAAATATTTGATGACAAAGGCCAGCTAAACTCTAGCGGCGCCTATCAAGGTGCGAACTACTGGCAATACAATGACAAGAAGCTTAAAGACTTGCCCGACATTACGTCGTAGATTAACACCTTACACACTCTACTCTTAGAGTTTGCATCTTGTAGATTGCAATAGAGCAGTATTACTTCCTGTCTCAGTGCAGCGAGTTCAACAACTATACCTGTTTTTAAGATATAATATTGTTTAATATGGCTGATTTTGACGATTCAAAAATTAAAGAAATAATTATCGGGCGAGTAGAGCCGCATATATATTCTTTTCAAACAAACACCTTGCCAAATCTTCTTAAAGTGGGTGATTCATATCGTCCAGTCGAAGAACGCCTAGAGGAATGGCGTCGGCACTACAAAGACCTAACAGAAGTTTCGCGTCACAAGGCACTAGTCAATGAAAACGTGTTCTTTCGGGATCACTCGGTGCACAAATATCTTGAAGCTAACGGAACAGCCCGCGTTAGTATCGACAGAGACCACAATATTTATTCAAATGAATTTTTTGAAGGCATTAACGGTGACAACGTAGCGGCTGCTGTGGATGATGTTATCGACAGTTACGGTACACCTGGCAAATACACTTACTACGACAGTCTTAAGGACAGGATAGAGCAACACTATGCCCGTGAAAGCGACTTTGCCCCACGTGACAACCAGCAAGTAGTGATCAATAACTTCACGACCGCCGTTACACATGGCCGGACAAACCTTTTAATGTATGCTGTCATGCGTTTTGGCAAGTCAATCACTTCAATGTGGTGTGCAAAAGAAATAGATTCAAAACTCACCCTTGTTGTTTCTGCTAAGGCCGATGTTAAGTCTGAGTGGAAGCAAACAGTTGAAAGTCACAAAGACTTCAACGGTTATCGCTTTATGGAGAGCGCCGACCTAACACCTGGTATGAACTTTCGCGAAGTCTACGGCAAAGAGTTCTACACTGGTGATGGTAAAACGGAAATCTGCACCAACATTGTGCTATTTCTGACGTTGCAAGATCTTGCCGGATCGGCCACAGAAGTAAAGAAGCGTCACGAGATACTACAAAGTGCTAAGCCAGACCTACTAATTATCGATGAAACTCACTTTGGTGCTCGTGCTCAAGTACTAGGTAAGATTCTAGCTGGTGTTGAACTAAATGAAGAAGACGAAGAGTCACTCAAGGACACTGACGGTATTGACGAGCTGGGCAAAATTCAGGGCTTGCAAGCAATCAATGCCAAGATTAAGCTACACCTTTCAGGCACACCGTACCGCATCCTTATGGGTAGCGAATTTGCTAAAGAAGATATTATTGCATTTGTTCAGTTCAGCGATATCTATGAATCCAAGC
>CAYTUF010000035.1:0-5341 GCA_964441225.1 uncultured Candidatus Saccharibacteria bacterium
AACTACTGTACTTTTCACGGCACAGGCTTCGCCGATATTGAGGTCGCTTACAAAGAGGTAAAGGGGCAGATTTGGAGCATTCGCTATCCTCTAACTGACGGTGGTGGGGAAGTGATCGTTGCCACAACCCGGCCCGAAACTATGCTCGGAGATGTTGCTGTTGCCGTACACCCAGATGATGACAGATATAAATCCTTGGTTGGCAAGACCGTTAAACTACCCTTAACAGATAGGGAAATACCTATAATCATTGATGATTTTGTCGATATTAAATTTGGGACTGGAGCAGTCAAGATTACTCCAGCACACGATCCTAACGACTTTGAGGCAGGGAAGAGACACGACCTACCACAAATAACGGTTATTGGTCATGACGGCACCATAAACCACAATGCGCCTGAACAATATCGAGGGTTAAGCGTAAAACAAGCACGTGAAAAAATAGTCACAGATCTAAAAAAACAAAGCTATTTATCGGGGGTCAAAGAACATTCTCACAATGTCGGACACTGTTACAAATGCTCGACCGTTATCGAGCCACTTCTTCTGGAGCAGTGGTTTATAAATATGAAGCCTTTGGCCACAAAAGCCATAGAAGCGCTCAAAAAAGACAGGGTGGTATTCTACCCGCATTCTAAGAAAAATCAGCTGATAACCTATCTGGAAGGGCTCCAGGACTGGAATATAAGCCGTCAAATTGCCTGGGGCATACCAATCCCAGCTTTTGTTAACAGGGAAGACTCCCAGGATTGGATTTTTGACGAAAGAGTTGATTTAGAAACGATAGAACTCGATGGCAAGACCTACCTTAGAGACCCAGATGTCTTCGATACATGGTTCTCAAGCTCGAGTTGGCCTTACGCTACACTAGATTATCCAGATGGAGCAGATTATAAAAAATTTTACCCAACAAGCTTACTCGACACCGGTGGAGAAATACTTTTCCCTTGGGTCAGCCGAATGATTATGCTGGGTCTCTACACAACTGGTGATGTGCCGTTTAAAGAAGTTTACATCCACGGCTATGTCATGGCTGAGGATGGTTCCAAGATGAGTAAATCTCTGGGTAACGTGATAGATCCCGTACCTGTTATCAAGGAAAATGGAGCTGATGCCCTACGAATGGGGTTAATCTCTGGGCGATCAGCTGGGGTTAACAGGGGTTATGACAGTCGGAGGGTTGAAGAAGCACGTAATTTCTGCAATAAACTTTGGAATATCGCTCGCTACATCAGCTCGAGGAGCGAGGAAAATAGCATTTCTATCGCTGATGACTGGATCATCGAACGTCTAAATTTATCTTCTAAAGCTATATCAACATTCATCGAGACTTACCGCTTTAGCGAAGCATACGATACGCTGTATCATTTCGTTTGGGACGATTTCGCCGATTGGTATATCGAGGCAAGTAAGTCGGCTCTAAACACAGAGCTTCTGCGTTCTGTTTTTAGAGATATTCTAAAGCTAGCACATCCATTCGCACCGTTTCTAACAGAATCGATTTGGCAAAAAATGTTTACCTCAGAGGACGATCTACTAATTACCTCATCGTGGCTAAAACCTCGCCATTTCCAAAGCAAAAACGCCAAAGAATTTACACAAATCAAACAACTAGTTGCCGAAGTGAGAAGCATAAAAACCAACCTAAAACAAAGCCAGTTAAATCTACAATTTTCTAACTTTAATCCTGCAAAAAATAATCTGGATCTAATAAAAAATCTAGGTAAATTTGAGACTATAAAAGAGGGAAACGACAGAGGTCTAAAGCTCAGCACCATACCAGGAAGTTGGCGAATTATTTTAAGCAAGGAAGAGGCACTTAATATGACAGCCGACCTTGAAAATAGGCTGTCAGAAATAACCCAGCAGATTGAACTGATTAACAAACGTCTAGATAACAAAAGCTACGTGCAAAATGCTCCAGAAAAGTTGGTTAATGAATCTAGAGCAAGACTAGAAGAGCTTGTCCAATCAAAAAGTGATTTACGCGTCCAATTAAAGTCTCTTGGTGCTATCTAAAGTCTGTAAACATCCTGTAGGTTTAGTTTGGCTGGCTGTTTTCCACCAAATTTATTCCGCCTCTGTACGCCTGGAACCAGGCACAACAAACCGATGACGATTAGCAGTAGAAGTGAGAATATTGGATGTCCCAGGTAGTGCTTGGCTAAAAAGATAAGAGCTAGGGCGATTATCCATTTTGTACCATTGTGGCCAAAATCTTGAGCTCTCCTCGAGGTCAACAGTAGGGTCATAAGCAAGAAGTAACCAGCTGGGATAATAAGCAATATCTTCTGAAGCCATCTTATGATTTCGCTAGCACCGACACTAGGCAACATAAAATCTAAAATAGCGAACGGAATAAGAACAAACACCATTAATAGCCCAGCCGTAGCAACGCTTATTATGCTACCTACTAAGTATGTTCTACGGTTAATTCGCCCCTTGAAAGATTTCATGTGTTTTAAATCCTTTAAAATTCTAGTATTTGCTTAATTTTTGCGACTGACTCTTCTGGTCTGTAATCGTCAAACCAGACAACCCGCCAACCAAAACGCTCAGCTGCAATAAGATTACCCCTAGAGTCATCTATAAACAAGATTTCTTCTGGCTTAACATCTGTACGAACACCAGCCAGCTCGTAAATTTTGTCTTCGGGTTTAATTGTTTTAACAGCATGAGATTCGATAACTTGATCGAAGTCTAATTTTGGCAAAATATTCCGAGAAAACATCTCCGGAAGCACTCCAGGCATTAAGTTGCTTAGCAAGCCAACCCTGTAATGCTTGGCGACCCACTCTAGTAGCTCGATGCTTTCTTTGATAGGTTCGATGGCGGAAAGATAGTGTTCGTTCCAGTCAAAGCTATCTAGATTAAACTTTTCTGCCAGATGCCGGTTAAATTCTTCTATGCCTATCTCGCCACTGCAGACTGCATCGTTATAATGCCAAAAGGTCGTTTCTACTATGTCCAGAGGCACACCAGTTTCTTTTGCTGTCGTTACGAAGGCCCGCTGGAAAAATCTAACCAAACAGCCGTTTATGTCAAAGTAAACGAACCGTATACCGCTTTTAGAGCGTTTCTTAGGCTGATTTGGTAGGTTTATTGTGCCTGAACCTACCAATGTATCCATCGACGTTCCTAGGGCTCCTGCTATCTGCTGGATGGTAAAGATCGATGGGGCTTTGATAGCACCGCGTTCTATTTTGGCAAGCGTAGAGTAACTCAAGTCCGACTGCTGACAGAGTTGTTGCTGTGTAAGCCCAGCTCTTTTCCTTGCCTCTTGTAGCCTTAAACCAAGACTCTTCTCGTCCATCAGTTAGATTTCCACCTTTTAACCTTATTAATAACCAGCAGTGCCACTACACCCCTTTTATAACCCTATGATATCAGTTTTTGTACTAAAAAGGGAAGAGAAACTAGCCGTTTATTGCTACTTATTATCCTAAATAGTCGTTAACAAAACTTAAAATTATCATAATTGCTATAAAAACTGCGACTCCTACAAGTCCGGCAATCAACAGAGAACTTTGTGTGTTATTACCAGTCCGCCGGAGCATTCTAGTATAGATCCAGGCTGAGGCGCTTACAGCTACTAGCAGTGAGATTATCCATGAAGAAAACATATCTTAAGGTTTATTGTAGCACCAAGCTCTAGGCTTTTATAAAAAAGCAGGGGATAGCAACTTCATCTTTCTGGCGGTGTATTTTAGAAATAGCTCGAACGGAGTTCTGCCATCGTCGCGCTCCGCGCGGCTCGGGTCTGGCGGACGGACAAACGCGGCTTCGCCGCGAAAATTAACGATTTCGATTTTTTCCTTGGCGGCATTCAATTATGAAAATACTATTCCCAAACTCTTTTCTTGTTCATTTCTTCTTTGTCTCGAAACGCTTTTTCGAGATCTATGTTGAAATGGTTGCAAATGTCCAAAAGATAAATAAACACATCGGCAACTTCATGGTCAAGATGAAATTGCTCGGAATTTATATCCGTTTTTATTTTCTGCGTCTTTCGCGCAGCTTTTGCCATTTCTCCACACTCTTCGAGAAAGAGCATAAACATTTCTGGCACGGTTTCTTTATCGAAACCCCGCTCTTTCACAAGCTGCGCGACATATTCCTGAAAATCGCGGAGTGTCGGACTTTGTTTAAGATTAAGGTTGTTCATATTGTAAGTTTAACATTTTTCAAGCTGTCTAGCAGTTTTGTAACCAGAGATTGCAAAACAACTTTCTCGTCTTCGGATAAATTATTCGGTACGAAGTCCGGAAGATATAACTTCGCGATTTTCCCCGAGCCAATTTCATTTATTGAAAGTTGCCGAAATACTTTTGTCCTTAAAAATTCTTGCGCCCTTAATTGATAAATGCATTTCGTTTTCGCCAAAAAAGCCCTTTGAAATGCTAGCCGAGCGATGGCAAAGCCGCCGCGAGGCGACCCCCTCAAACTTGAAAATTCCTGTCTGGCGGAGAGAGAGGGATTCGAACCCTCGCGGGAGATTGCTCCCCCCTAACGATTTAGCAAACCGTCCCCTTCAGCCACTTGGGTACCTCTCCATAATCGTCATCGATAACAGATGTAAATTATAACAGAAACTAGATTTTACTTGAAGCATTAGGGGCTTAAGCATTAAAATAATTCTTAATGGACAAGAAGTCAGCGCAGGAGACAATATTATCTAAGCAACAATCACCAGGTTTAAAATGGACGGCTTCAGAGTTTGTTGATCATCAAAAAACAATTTTGTGGTATTTAGCATTACTTGGGGGAGTAGCTCTACTCTCGGGAGTTCTATATTTAGCGACCAGGGATGTGTTGTCATCAATAGCTATTGTTATTGCGGGAATATTGTTTGCTATCTTAGCTGGGCGAAAACCCAGGGTTCTTAGCTATGAAATTAACAACAAAGGGCTGACCATCGACAAAAAGTTTTATCCGTATTCGCTATTTAAATCATTTTCCCTTTTTCAAGAGGGTGCGATTGGAGCCATAAGCTTTATGCCATTAAGGCGCTTTATGCCTGAGTTATCGATACATTTTTCTCCTGATATGGCCGGCAAAATCATCGATGATTTATCGCTTCATTTACCGAACGAAGAATACGTAGAAAATCCAATAGATCGTTTCGCCAAAAAGATACGGTTCTAAGCTCGTAGCAATAAAAGTGCATATATGATAAGATTACCTCTGTTAATTGAGCGCCCGTAGCTCAGCTGGATAGAGCGTCGGCTTGCGGAGCCGAAGGTCGTAGGTTCGAATCCTGTCGGGCGTACCATGATTTGATTTTTAGGAGAGGTGCAGGAGTGGTTGAACTGGACTGTCTCGAAAACAGTTGTGCCGAGCA
>CAYTUF010000036.1:0-5184 GCA_964441225.1 uncultured Candidatus Saccharibacteria bacterium
CTACATCGTCTGATACCTTTCCCTGGATGATTACATTTGAACCAGTAAAATTTTGAGTCTGATGAAAATTTTGTTGTTTATGCACGCCCCTAGCAAATCCAAGTAAAAAGCCAGCCAAAACGATAAAAACAACCATGTAGGATCTTTTACTTAGTAAACTAAAAACGATCAGCAGGCAGGCAAAAATAACAAACGAGGTCGGGAGGAATAAGGAAATTACAGCTGACACCGCAAGACCCAGTAGCATACCGACACAAAGCCATAAGATTAGCCAAGAGATGTGCAAACGTTTTCGCAGTAAATTCGACATTATTTTACAATTGGAACCAGCTGATCAGGGCAGTTTTTTAAAACCTTTTCCATAGCACCGCGCTCCGGAAGAGTAACCCATAGAGTATACTTAACCTTTACGGCAATTTGTCGTGCAACATATTGACATCTGAACGCCTTATTTGACGGTAGCCACGTCGCTGCATCTCCGTCGCTCTTTTTCATATTTGTAGGGCCATCTACAGCCAACAAATTAAGTGCGTCATTCGCGAGATTAATTCTCGATTCTAAAGAGATAAATTGGGCTCCTTTTTGCCAAGCATCGGATAATGCTACTACATGATCTATCTGTACGGCCGAGCTAGTAATTGAGCCTCTCATAAATTCTATTCTTTTTCCTGTATACGGATCTTCGAGGACACCGTTTAGAACTATACAACCGTCATCCGCTAGTCTTTTGTCGCTTAGATCTCTTTGTAAAACTTTGTTGCGCGTATCGCATCCATTATTTTTTGCCCAACCCTCACCAAACTCAAGCCTGCTGTAGCCTGTTTTTGGGCTACGACCCTTCACGGCAAGTTTACCAAGCTCATCAATAGCTTTTGGTGAACGCGGTTCAGAGTCTCCTGCAGATGGCTGATCAGCTCTTGTCCAACCAGATTGTCTTGTGTCTCTACTGCTCCAGGCGCTAAAAAAAGAGATAGCCAAAACTAAAATTACAAAAACAACAAAACGACGCATACGCTTATCGGCCATAACTCGTCTAGCTTAATCGATACGCTTCGATACAACAACTAAGCGTTTGTCGAACTGGATCCTTGCATCATCAAATGTACCCGTACAAGTCACTAGGTTTAATTGTCTTTTTATGTCGGGGTTTGGCTCCAGCATATGCTTGGCTGTGTCTGCTACCGGATAGCTATCTACACTCACAACTTCAAAATTGCGTAGAGATTTATCGCCAAATTCTACACTAAATCTATCGCCCGGCTTAATGTTCTTTAAACTTTTGAAAATACCATCAGCATAACGACCACCATTGTGCCCATCGACTAACGATACTCCGAGTTCTCCGGGCGTTACGCTATTGACGAACCAACCTGCCAGAAAGATATTGTTTGGGGCCGCCACTGCTCCTGTCTGATCAATACCAACCTTTAAAATACAACCAGAAGTGTTTATCGTTGGCATAGAAATAAACCTGGGAGTATTAGCATCAGTCTTATATGTTTCACAAAATGGCTTAGTCTCATCTGGTTTATCCGTAGTGTGGGTTATAACATCATTAGTTATAACCGGATTTTTATTGTGGGTCGTAGAGTACCAATCTCGCATACCGTAGAGCTCATAGATAAAAAAACCGACCAAAACGACCAAAATTAGTATAAGTAATTTCCGAAAGATACTTCGTCGTTGTAGCCCCTTATGTCTCAAATATTTTGCCATCTATAAATCATTATACTATCACTTCCAAAATAGGGGTTGAAATTGCTTATGAAAGGACTATAGTAATCCTTAGGGTAGATAAAACCAAAACTATGAACAAACAACAGCCGGCGACTCAACCTTGTAATTATGAAACGATAAATTGCGCTGAATTTGAAGTCGGTAGCTCAATAGACGACCGTTACGGTATCGAACGAATTCTTGCCGGAGGTGATGTGAGTGAAAACCACAAATCTTTAATCTGTTTGACCCAAGATAGGCAGAAATCCTATGCCGAGACGGTAGTAAAACTAGCAATAAGTAAGAGTAGCCAGAGCGCCGAAGAGTTAGCCAACGAGTTCAAAATGATGAAAGATGTATCGAGCCCTTATGTTGTAAGCCCCATAACCTCGGGTTTGCACCAAGCAGAATCTTCGTCTAGCCCATATATAACGATGGGGTACTATAAAGATGGAAATTTCTCTCAGCAAGCAAAGAACTTCTCAACCGATTTTATTTTGGGATGCTTTGCCAATATAGCAAGGGGGATTGCTGACATTCACGAGGCAGGAATTATCCATCGAGATATCAAGCCAGCGAATATATTTTTAGGAGATGGCGAGGTAAAACTAGGAGATTTTGGAATTGCCGTCAGAGAAAAAGATATCGAAAATGGAAACGATATAGTAGTGAAGGGCACTCACGGCTTCTCGGCCCCTGAAATTTTTAAAGCAGAACCACCAACCAGGGCTAGTGATATTTTTTCACTGGGAGTTGCCACATACGTTTCTATGACGAATGGAACACCATGGCCTAACGGCACCAAGCCCTATGAGGATAACCTACCGCCTGCAGAGTCACTCCTCTTAAGACGTAGAACAACACCTGTCATTCGTTCAATGATAAATGCTTGCCTCGAAAAAGACCCCTTAAATAGACCGACTGCGATAGAGTTTATGTCGATTGTCGATGAGAATACCCTATCTAAAGTAGCCTAAGCTATTCGCTAGAACGCAAAGCTTCAATGGGGTCTTTTTTGGCAGCTTTAATAGCGGGCATCGTACCAAAGACTATGCCGACAATGACGGATATAAGCACAGAAGCGACTACCGGTCGCCAAGTTATGATCGGCTGAAAGTCGGTTGCTATACGAATAGAAATATTTATAAATCCCGCTACTACTAACCCAAATATTGCCCCCCAAACGGATAGAACAATTGACTCCGTCATAAACTGCATACCAATCTGTTTGTTGGTAGCCCCCACGGCTTTTCTGATACCGATTTCGTGAGTTCTTTCTGTAACAGATACCAGCATAATATTCATGATGCTAATACCACCAATCAACATAGCAATAACCGCCACGGCAGTTACCAGCCCAGCGACCAAACGCAGGACTCCGTTCGCCATCAAAATATTATCGCCAGGCTTGATAACACGAAAGTCGTGTTGGCCTCCATGCGAATCTAGGACAGCTTTTGTCAGACTCGACGCCACTGAACCGGACGTTCCAACCGACTGAGTTTTTATCAAAACTTCATAAATATTAAAGTTATTTCCAGAGGTAGTTATAGCCGTATTATAGGGAACAAAAACGGCTTTGTTAAAGTCTATTTCGTTACCTAACAAATTTGTCTGATTACGTTCCAACACACCACGAACAATAAAATCTTGACCGCGGATTTTTAGAGTTTGTCCTACGGGTGCGATATCTTTAAATAATACGTCAGCCACACTCGAGCCGATGACTGCAGCTCGTTCATCTTTGTCGTATTCGTTAAAGAAATTGCCGTAATCGAGCTTCACTCCAGCTAGGCTAAGCAGATCTGGGCTTGTCCCAACTATTAACGCTGACTCGTCGTGCAAGTTATTTCTAGATGGCACACCACTTATCGACGCCATAGGAGCTACCTTATCAACCCCTTTTGTATTTGCGATTACTTTTACGTCTTTATCTGATAGCGAGCCAACAGTTGGGCCACCGTTGGTATTGCTAATAGACGACAAAGACACTTCAGATGAAGCGACCGCGCCGGGTTTGACTACCAAAACATCACCGCCCAGGCGGTTCGCTTCGTTCATAACTTGGTGTTTAACGCCCTCGCCCAAACTCATGACCGTGACTACACTTACCACCCCCAGAATAATGCCAAAAAGCGTCAGCAGACTCCTCGTTCGGCTGGCACGCACAGAAGCTAGCGCAAGTTTATAATTTTCGCTCAAGACAGAAAACTTCATTTTTTTGTCCTTCGCTTATTTATAGATTTTTTTATACTTAATTTTTTCCGATTTTTTGGCTTTTTTGGCACTCGTCTCTTGGCAGGAGCAGTGTCTTCTTTGTCGGATAACTTCATCAGGGCTGACACACCGGCAAGATCGGCCTCTTCATCTGTTTTCTCCTTAAATAAAGTTGTCTTTTCAGCTGTGTCTGCCAGTTTGCCCAGAGGTTTTTGCTCATCATAAACTATCATGCCATCATGCATATAAAGAATTCTGGTAGCATAACGAGTTAGTTCTGGGTTATGTGTAACCATCAAAACGGTATTGCCAGCTTTATGGATCTCGCTTATTAGTTCCATAACCAGCCTAGATGATTCGCTATCAAGATTTCCAGTTGGCTCATCAGCAATAATAATCTTTGGATCGTTAACAAGAGCCCTAGCGATAGCTGCCCTTTGGACTTGACCTCCGCTTAATTGGCTGGGCATAAAATATGCTCTGTCTGCCAAACCAACTCGTTCTAACATATTGCTAGCAATCTGAACTCGCTTAATCCAAGTCCGCCCTTTGTACGCAAGGGGCAACGCAACATTATCTAGTACGTTCAGCTTTGCAAGCAGATTCGAAGTCTGAAAAACAAAGCCAATTTTATCTCTACGAGCCTTCGCTCGATCTTTCGCCTTTAGAGTCTCACTAAAACGGCCATCTAGCTTGTATTCGCCGTGAGTAGGATGATCAAGCAGGCCGATAATATTCAATAGAGTAGACTTACCACAACCGCTAGGGCCCATTATGGCCACAAATTCACCCTTTTCGATTTTTAAGGAAATCTCCTCAAGAGCAACGGTCGTTGCATCGCCAAAGCCATATAGCTTACTTACATCGTTGAGGTTTATTACAGCCATAGTAACTATTAGTGTAACCCCTTGACATCTTCGGTCGCAAGGTGTTTTTGTAGTATTTTTTATACTCATAAGCACTTCAAAAGTTCTTGTCTGTTAAAATATACCTGCTGGAGAGGTGTCCGAGTGGTTGAAGGTGAGAACTGCTCGATAGCAGTTCGCAAGGAAATCTTCTCTTGAAAACTTGTTTTCAAAGATGAAGTTTCGGGGTCGCCAGAGGTGACCACGCCTGGACCAAGCGTGCTCTATAGTAATACATTAAAGCGTGAGAGTAGTTTTATATTTGGAGAGGTGTCCGAGTGGTTGAAGGAGCACGCTTGGAAAGCGTGTGTGCGTAGCAATACGTACCGAGGGTTCGAATCCCTCT
>CAYTUF010000037.1:0-5114 GCA_964441225.1 uncultured Candidatus Saccharibacteria bacterium
ATGGGGTAATGCGGACATTTCTAGGTGGCAAGGTTGTAACTTCTAATATTGAACACGAATCGGTTTTAGCACCAGCTGGAGAGTATCAGCATCAGTTAGCAAAAGTTAACGAGCAGGGCATCATAGACTTGGCAGAACTAAAACAAAAAATTGATGATGATGTTGTGCTTGTTAGCATAATTCATGCCAATAATGAGATAGGTGTGGTGCAACCGATCAAAGATATCTCTAGGATTATCAACGACATCCGAAAAGACAGAGCTAAACGAGCAGTTAAAAAACCTATTTTTTTGCATACAGATGCTTGCCAAAGCGCAGGGACCCTAGATATTCATGTGCATTCGTTGGGTGTTGATCTGCTAACTTTCAGTGGTAGTAAAATATATGGTCCCGCACAGACCGGCGCTTTATACGTTTCTCCAATAGTTAAGCTAAAACCTCAGATTTTGGGCGGTGGGCAACAAAATAATCTGCGTAGTGGTACACTTTATGCACCTTACGCAATAGGTTTGGCAAAGGCCTTAGAAATAGCGCAGTTGATGAAAGAAAACGAACAAAAGCGACTAAAATTATTACAAAAAAATTTTATAGACTCTCTAAGAACGCATTTCCCAGGGGTTATCATAAATGGTTCAGTAAAGAAGAGGTTGCCTAGTAATATTAATGCTGTGTTCCCCGGAGTTGACGGCGAAAGATTACTTGTAAAGCTAGATACTTATGGCATATTAGCGTCGGCCGGTTCAGCTTGTTCGGCGATCAGCAGAGAGCCATCGCATGTGCTGGGGGCAATCGGTTTAGATGAGGCGATGATTAAATCGTCTCTGCGATTTTCTTTTGGTCGTAGCACAAAAGATTCAGATATCGCAAAATTAATAGAAGTTCTAAAAAAAGAAATTGCTTAAAAATAGCCCCTTTAGGTTTAAAAAATAAGCATTTTGCGCTATATTTACTACTGAAGAATAATAAAAATGATGTTGTTTGGAACAAGAGACATAAACTGGGCTAAGGTTATCTAATGAAAATAGGGTGGGCATGAACATACAAGATTGGCTACAAACAAGTCTTATAGTTGGCTCTATATCCTCAGCTCTAGTAGCGTTTATTTGGGTTGCACTAAAGCTCGACAAGACAAAACATACCTCTCAAGACGATACAGATGATTACGGAAAGAATGCCAAAAAAGAGGTTGAGCATATTTTTAATGATGAGTTTAGAGAAGAGTTACGTAACCGAGGACGACTACATTTTGAAAAAATTATTGATGAAAACGCTATGTTTTTGCAACAAGATTTACGTTTAACCACCTCGCAGATAAATGAGTACATGAAACAGGAGATCACAAAGACCCTGCACGAAGCTTTTGTAACGTACGAACAATCGATAAGTGACGCAAAAAAAATAGCGATTGAATCAATTGAAAAAACCCAGGCGGCCGTTGAAGACCAGCGTAAAATGCTAAGCGACGAATTAACGAGAGAAATAAATGAGGAAAAGAAAAGAGCACTAGAGCGTTTTAATCAGAATATGACCGAAATCGTAAATCACTACATTGTTAGTGCGATTGGGAACCAGATAGACTTAAACGATCAACTCGAATACATATTGGGCGAATTAGAGCGGAACAAACAGGTCATAATTGAAGATATTTTGTCAGGAGCATAATAATTTTAACTAAGAAATTATGGAAGAAACTAGAACAACGACACTATTGATACCAACAAGGTTAGTCAGCCCTACCGATCTTGGGCGTGTACTGCGAGAGCTAGAAGCGCTCGACGATACACTTCGTCAGGCTTCGCTTCGCAGGGGAGGAACAACTGTTAACTTACCAAAGACTACTCGCACACTCGAAGATTTATCTAGTTTGAATAAATGTTCTTTGCTGGAAGAAAACTCAAGAGTTAAATTGCTCGAGCTTTTAAGACAATTTTTTGACAATTACCCTAAGATTCATATGAGTTTTACCGTTGAACCATCGGCTCGCTTTGTTGAGAATATAATTTTATGGCTTAGAAAAAATATTCACCCACAGATTTTGCTTGATATTGGTTTGCAGCCGAGTATTGCTGCTGGTTGCGTGGTGCGCACAACCAATAAGGTCTTTGACATGAGCTTGCGCCACAGTCTAAGAGAAAACAGGCATTTTCTAATAGAAAAACTTGGTGGTAGCGGTGGACAATAACCAGCATTTTAATACGCTCGTTGCATCAGGCCAGCCAGTTGGTGAGGTTATTGCAGTTGATAAATTTTTGATTACGCTAAAGGGGCTCCAGCCTGTCAGTACTCACGCGTTAGTAATATTTGAGGATGGGTCTAAGGGGTTTGTCCAGCATATTTTAGAGGATAGCGTAGAGGTTCTTCACCTAGGAGCTGAAGAAGTCAGGGTTGGCTCTGTTGCAGTTGTACAACATCAAGAATTAGTCTGCAAGGTCGGCAAAGATTTTGTTGGGCGGGTTGTGTCTGTAACCGGACAACCACTTGACGGCAAGGGCCCTATCGCAATCGATAATGTCTGGACTGTTTTTAACCCAGCTCCAAAATTGTATGAGAGGGAGCTATTAGACACACAACTAGAGAGTGGTGTTACAGCTATTGATGCTATTTTCCCAATTGTGCGCGGGCAAAGGTTGGCACTGCTCGGTGACAGTAAGTCTGGAAAAAGTTCTATTGCTACTCAACTGACAATTAATCAGAAGAATACCGATCAAGTTGTTGTTTATTGTATGATAGCTAAACGTCGAAGTGATGTAGATTCACTGCTGTCTCGACTGGAAGAAACTGATTCTTTGAAGTCTGCTATCGTTGTAGTCTCAACCGTTTTTGAATCATTAATTATGAGTTATTTGGCGCCGTATGTCGCCTGTTCTATGGCGGAGTATCTTTGGCAAAAATGCAATCAAGACACAATTATCATTTATGATGATTTAACTACTCACGCTCACGTTAGACGAGAAATCGCACTACTTAGCAATATTAGTCCTGGTCGCGATTCTTATCCTGGAGATATGTTCTATGCTCACTCGAGCCTACTTGAAAGAGCCGGTCGTCTAAAAAGTTCTGGGAAATGTTTGACTAGCATACCATTGGTTTTAGTCCCGAATGGCGATATTACCGCTTATTTGCCGACGAACATTATGTCTATTACTGACGGGCAATGGATACTTGACATGAATATTTTTCGGGAGGGTATTCGTCCGGCTATCAATATGGGTCTGAGTGTTACTCGTGTTGGTGGTGCCGGGCATAGCAAGAGGCAGAAAGACCAAGGCTCACAGGCATTAAAACTTCTAGCGGAATATCGTCAGGCTGAAGAATTTTCTCATTTTGGGTCAGAGCTAGCATTAGAGTCTAAATCGGTTTTAGAAAAAGGGCGCAGTTTGCTTAAAATTTTATCGCAGGGGCCAACCGATACATATAACATCCTTGCCCAACAGCTTATGATGGATATAGTTTTAGGCTTGGGCGAAAAGGATAAGCTAGACGTGAGTGCTCTAAAGAGTAAAGTTCAGGAATACGTAAGCAAGATCAAAAAAGATGAAGATTTTGAAAAAGTACGGGACGATCTAAAAAAAGCCTGTTTACTGAGCGGTAAAGAGGAGGCGAAACCTAAGACAGAGGTAGCCAGCGCATGAGGCAATTACGCGATATCGAACTAGAAATAGATGCGACCGATACAATAGTTGGTCTTAGTAGTGCTTTTGAAGGTATCGCCAGCATGAAGATTACTAAAGTTAAAAATCAAGTATTGCGAGCTTCAGAATTTTTTAATGATTTGTGGTCAATTTATTCTCAACTTCGAGTTGACAGTCAATTTCGTTTTGGACGCACCGAAGACAAAAGTAAAATTATCGACAAGGTACTTTTTATAGCAATAACAGCTGAAGGATCTTTTAGTGGTGATATCGACCAAAAGCTCATCAACCACATGCTAGAAAGCTACGACAAAACTAAGCACGATATTGTGGTAGTTGGCCATCACGGGGTTGTGCAACTAGCTCAAAAAGGAATTTCATTTGAAAAATATTTTAAATCGCCAGAGAACGATCAAAATATCGATATATCTCCGATTATAGAAATAATCCAAAAGTATAAAAGTACCACTGTATTTTATCAGGAATATAAGTCTTTGATGGTTCAGAATATTAAAAAGATAGAGCTATCTACAGCAGTCAAAGAACTTGGTGAAAACGCACAAGAGGACGACGAGGTCATTAGCGAGGCTACTTATATTTTTGAACCGAGCGTTGCCGATGTTGTTGGCTATCTTGAAGAGTCGATGCTCCATATCAGTGTAAGACAGCTTATTTTTAGTTCTAAACTGGCTCAACACGCCAGTCGTTATAAAGCAATGTCAGCAGCCCATCAAGCAGCAGACGATTCTTTGGACAATCTAAACCTACAATACAATCGCGCAAGACGAACCATAAAAGACGATCGCCTGAAAGAGATTGTCAATGGCCTGAGGAAGATTGGGGCAAAAGCATGAACGGTGTAATAACGGGTATAAAAGATCTAATAACTATCGTTTCTTTCGACGAAGATACTCCAAGAATTGGCGAGTTAGTTCGGGTTGATAATTTGGCTAAAACCGAACTATTGGTAGAGAGACTTATGAGTGGGGGGAGAGCACTTTGTCTTAATCTGCGCTTTGATAAAACGCTTCAAAAAGGTATGGCCGTAGAAAAACTTAACCGAGGTATTCAAATACCGGTTGGCGACCAAACAATCGGCAGAATTTTCGATGCTCTCGGCCAGCCACTGGATAATTTGCCAGCGCTTGATCCTTCGCAAACTATTTACAGAGATATATTGAAAATTCCTTCTCGTAGTACGGAATTTAAGGTAGCAAAACCAGAGATTATGGAAACTGGTATAAAAGTTATTGATTTTCTAACACCTTTTGTAAAGGGCAGAAAGATTGGCATTATCGGTGGCGCTGGTGTGGGTAAGACAGTTCTTACTATGGAGCTTATCAACAACATAGCTAAAAGTGGCATGGGGCTATCATTTTTTACAGGCATAGGTGAGCGTATCCGTGAAGGTCATGAGCTTTACGATACATTAAAGAAAGCCGATCTTTTAAAGAATACTTGTATGTTTTTTGGACAGATGAA
>CAYTUF010000038.1:0-4963 GCA_964441225.1 uncultured Candidatus Saccharibacteria bacterium
TAATAACATCTCCGTACTTGTTTACTTGTGCGAAAATAGTACTTGCGGGTTTCGCAAAGTTATGATCGCAAGCTGCAAACACTGGACCTTCATCTGGGTGCCAAATATAATCTACAACGTTAGGAAATTGAATCTTGTCTGTCTTTTCAGGGACGAAACCAGGAAAACAACTATCCGAAACGGCCTCGAAGTCTGCCAAATATTCTTGTTTAAATGTGGTTAATTTACCATCCAAGATGGCGCTTCGATATGCTAGGTCAACTTCCTCTTTAGATTTTTCAGGAGAGCTAGCTAACAACGGATTGTCGTAACTACTACGCTGGAACGAACTCCAGTCTCTCATGTCATTAGTCGTATCTTTTTCTTTATCGTATACAACTTTAAGTTTACCGGAACGCTGCTTACTACCAACCTGTCCATACATGAACATTTTATAGAAGCCGTTCTTACCACGGGGAGTACTAATAAAAATAGCACTTCCCTCTTTATCCATGAGCGTCGGACGAATCATCTGAGTCCAGATGTCGTCGATGTTCGGCACAAGGGCCGCCTCATCCACGATAACTAAGTCGTTCGCTTCACCGGCAAGTGAATCCGGGTTTTCTAATGATTTCGCTTCTAGAACACTCCCCCACGGAGTTTGAAGGTAATAATCACCCTTCTGGTTGCGAGCTTTACCTTGTTTACCAGGCTTAATAACTTTAAGCTGATTCACTAGGATGTTGTATAGCTCACGAAATACTTTTTCAGTCAAATCATATGTTGGTGCTACGATCCATACTCGACGGTTGACTTGCATCAAAACCGAAAGAGCGATCAAAGAAGTAAGTAGCGTTTTACCCCAACGGCGACCACATGCCAAAACTTTAAAGCGAGCAGGGTCTACCAAGACTTCTTTATGTCCAGCGTGTAACGGCTGGATAAGTTTGCCTTGGGCAGTTCTGATCTGCTTTTCCATTAAATACGTAGCAAGAGCTTCAATATCAAGCTCGGCTAGGCGTATAGGCTTGCCTTCGACGTTGTACTGTTCCATTAATCTTTATCCTCACGTCTCTTACGTTGAAGAATAGAATTAACTTCACGGAAAGCGTCCAACGTTTTATCGTTGACTTCCACTTTCTCGTTGTAATCCCCAGACATTGTTAGCCATAATTTGGCAGCAACGTCCGATCTTTTTATTGCCCGAAGTCTTAATGACTCAATAACCTCGGCTCGTTTTTCAGAAGAGAATAACTGATCTGTACGAATCTTGCCCCAAACTGCATCTTCCCATCCGTCTTTTTTAAACCATTGTCTAATGGAGCGGACATGAGGGATACCGTCTAGCAGAATCTTCTGTTTTTCAGGTTCGTCTGTGAATCGTTTCTCTACTTCTTCTCGAAGCTGTTCGGCAAGTTTTGTAGCGTCAGGCATAGTCTTAGCGTCAACGACGATATAAGAAGCCTGAATCTCTTGCATAATTTCTTGCAAGATATTCCAACTAGAACCTTCGTTCGTCAACTCTCTGGCTGCTCGAACGGCATCTAGTTTTGTAGGCTTAGTTTCCTTTTCGTCCTTTGGCTCTGCTACGTTTTGAAGCAGGTTTGGATTTTGAGGATCGTTTGCCATAATCTGTCCTTGTGCTTACATTACTTACGGGCTTACTCTTCAGTCTGTTGTTGCTCAGGCTGGCTGCCTTTTTCAGACTTACGGTTTGCTTTGCCATGTTTCTTCTCCTGCGCTTGCGGTGCCTGTACTACTTCTTCTTCCTTTTTTTCAGGATGCGTCGTAATAAGGGCGTCACGGTGCTTGACAAAGCTTGTGTTGCACTTCTTGTTCATGCAACGTTTGGGACGTAGGTCGCCCCATTCTTGACGAATTGCAGTTTCCCAGCCGCAATTCTTACATTGGTACTTGATCTTTTCCATATTTCTCCTCGTTAAGAAAAAAGAAGCCCTAGAAAGGTAGCAGGGTGCGCTACAGTGGGAATCAGTCTAGGGCTTTCAGGGGGAGGAGATTAATGTTCTCATGTTTAAGTCAGTATAGCTTCGAGGGCACTGAAGCCATACGAAGGTGGAAACTAATCACTTTTTATAAGAACTTAATGAACCTCGGCCCCGTTTGAGATCATACCTACCAATAACTTTGTGTCCTTACGTGGTGACATAACGATTGTCATTTTGCCCACATCATAAGTCCAGATAGTTGCTAGTCCTAAACGATTTACTTCCCTTTTAATAAGGGCTAATTGTTCCTGAGACAAGACATGACCATCATCATCGGCTGTCGGGATAATCTCGAATTTATCGGTACAAGCAATATGACTTAAAAACTTGTTTTGAAACAAGTCTAGGTCTACCATCAATTGTGCCATTTGCTCCTCGGAGAGTTCTTGCTCTTGGAGAGGTTGTTGCTGTTCTTGAACAACTTCCTGAGTCGGCTCTGCTGTCTTTTTCTTCTTGCGGACAGTTTTCGCCTTAGCCATGCAAGACTCCTTCTTTGATATAATTGTGTACCATAAGTCAACCTAACTATACGAAATTATTTTAATATTTCTTGCCCTTGATTAGGTTGTCCTTTTTCCATAATGGTTGTAAATTAGTGTAATGATTAGCTTTTTTAAATTCTTCTGGCTCTTCTAAATTAAAACTAGATAAAGGTTTAATATGGTCTATATGCCAACCTTGATAAGTATAATTTTCCCAGGTCATTCCTTCTAACCATTTAGATTCTATGTACTTTTTAAAATCTTCTATAGAACAACCTAAGTCTTTAATAGCAGATCCTTTTTTAGTATTTCGTTTTAAAGCTCTATTTAAACGTTTTCTAAGATTACATTTTAAACGATATAATGGTTCAGTTCTATATCTCTCTAATTTTCTAGCACAATCCTTTTTAGCATTCTTTTTATAATAAGCTCTATTATAAGCCTTATCTGCCTCATGCTGCTCTTTTGTGCGTTTAGCTCTACGTTTACGAGCATATAAACGATTATATTCTGTTCTATCCATATAATACTTTAATACTACTAGCTTTTTCTTTAGGGACATGCTTAAAATGTCCAGATGCAATATAATGGCGAATACGGCCTCTACTCATCTTATCGTTTTGAGGAGCCTGTGATTGATTAGACTTCCATTGTTGTCCAACATAGACTACATCACTAGCTACAAAATCAATCCGCCATACATTATGTTCATCTATAAGAAAATCACCCTTTTTAAGCTTTACCATTGTATAAAATATCTACAGTCTTTTCGTTAATATCTACTTTTTTCAAGTATTTAGGATCTATTGGGTAACAAATTTTGTCACCTTTTAGGGGTGAAACTAGGATTTTATTAGCTCCTATTACTTCAACCCTATATAATCCCTGCAATATAGGACACTTTACCACGTCCCCTGGTTTGAAATCAATGACTTTATTTTCTTCATGGCGCTCCAGCTTCATAATATCTGCTATGTGCTCTAAAATATTAATGATTTCTGAATTTGCCACTTCTCTTTTAGCCATGCCCGCCTCCAAAGAGTGCCCAAATAGCAAAAATTCGCTTTTTATCAGTGATTTCAATAGCTTCTGTAAAAGGAACTTTGACTATTCCTGGAAATTCCAGTAATGACCGGATAATTGAGAACCTTTCTAAAGGTACGCAATGGAAAACGTCCGGCGGGTCAATCTGGGTATCATACCCTATGCCCGTAACGATGTATATTTCGCCTCGCCACTCAATAAACCTGTAATCCATAGGTTTTTGCCCTCATATAGATTACATTGTGTACCATAAGTCAACAAACTATTGAGCTTTGCGGAATAGAACCTGAGCCGTGGTTTGTTGCGGTAGCTGCTTAATGTCGATCTCATTAACCCAATTGGTTATTGTACCGCCATTTAGCTTGACTTTATATCTAAACCAATCGAATTCTCGGCTGGTACCGATACGAACGTCTAAAATTTCTACAATCTGGCCTTGCACCAGTGCGAAATCGCCTATTTTGAAATTAGGCTTGAGGGAGGACATAAAAAAGACTAACCATATAATACTTCAAGTGCCTTAAATTCTTCAGGTATTTCTAACTGGTCTATATTAACATATAGCCTAGTTGTGTTGCTTATTTTTCTTACGCAAGCTTTACCACCATAAGTACAACCATATACCTGAACAGTTATACTCTTATTCGATTTGGTCTTCCGTAAGGTCAACGTCAAAGGCTTGTTCAGCTTCTTGTGGATTTCCAAGAGGTGCTGGAGGGTTTGCTTTGACATGCTTCTGGTCCCCAAATAGAATCTTTAATGCTTCAGGCGCTTCGTATAAATCTAGACTATCATAACTATGCGTATCTGCTGCGAAATACTTTACATATCCTGATTTCTTAGATTTTAGCTTTGCAAACTTAATAGAACCGTCGTCATTATCTATGGTTCCTATCACTTCCCATAGTACTCGTGATCCTTTATGTTTAAAGATTACGCCTACTTGAAAGAGCTTTTGCATTACGCCGCCCTTTCGGATGTCTTCTGGCGATAGTTGTCCCGAAACCGTAATGGTTGTACCTGTAACTTGTGGCTGATTTAAAGGCAACATAACCCAATTGGAACTGGACATAATCGCAATATGACATCGAATATGTTTGCTGTCAACACAAAAAGGAGAAAACTTTTATTTTTAATTTTGAAAGAGGATTCTTATTAAGATTCAATTAATATAAATACATTAATATAATACCTAAGTATGGGTATAGTAATAAAACCGTTTTACTAGAACGGTTTTATTACGTATATATACTACTTATATAATATACTCTAAGTCAATTGGTGTAGAACTTATTGACATAGCTAAGTGTGTGGTATCCTTAAAAGTCGCTCCCGAAATATTTTTCGAGTCCATTACGCTCCGTTCACGCAGTTCGACGCCGAACGAATCGTAACGGTAGGCTTGACAGCCTACCTAACTTATGCTAGCTTCAACCTGTGCGTTATGGATAC
>CAYTUF010000039.1:0-4275 GCA_964441225.1 uncultured Candidatus Saccharibacteria bacterium
CAGTCAGTCAGTCAGTCAGTCAGTCAGTCAGTCAGTCAGTCAGTCAGGGTTTACCAATTGGTAACTTAACCTCACAAATTTTCAGCAACATCTATCTTAACGAATTTGATCGATTCGTCCGACACAAATTAAAGCCACAGGCATACCTGCGTTATGGTGATGATTTCGTAATCTTCGCGCTAAACAGACAAAAAGTTTTTGAATATAGAAAACAATCTGTAGATTTTCTACAAAAAAACCTAAAACTGCAGATAAATCCAAAAAACAATGTAATAGTCAAAGCAACTGGTGGACTACGCTTTCTAGGGCACGATGTTTCGTCCGAAGAAGTGCTTGTCGACCAACATACCACCCGATCAGTTCTTGATAAAGTTAGCACAAACAACATTGCCAGCTACAAATCCTTAAACCTTAATCAAAAGGCCAAAGACGAATTAGACTGGAAAATAATTGATGAAATAGACAAGATTCTTGACACATATCCTCAAATCTGATACAATAGAATACAAATCAAAGGAGAATTTATTGAACCATGAGCCAAACTAGCCCAGAACAAGCTACAAATTTGCGTGATCTTTTTAGCCCAGAACTACAGACCTCAATCCCTACTGGCGTTGACCCAGCCGACAGAGCTAGGCTAATAACAAAAGTTTATACTGACTTTAATATCTTTAGCCCAGATACAGCCGAGCAAGCTCCAGAGCTTATTACTCCTCAGATTGAACAACTTGTCAGTGAAAACCCAGACCAAGCTCTAGAGCCATTTGTGGCTGTTAATCTTACGAAAAACTATTGGCTGAGCACTCTTATATTCGCTTTTGACCAAGCACAGTCTAAAGACAACAAAACTCGGGTGTCTGACGAACTATGGGATCAATACGATCTTGCAAACATAAATCGTCGTACAACTGGTGGCGAAGAACCTGCGCCAGGCGATGTTCGAGCGCAAATCTTAACAGAACCAGAAAATGACTATCAAGAAGCAGGTCTTCAAGCTACTAAAAAGTATCTAAAAGAACAGATCAAATTCGCCAAAGGCAAAACGCTACTTAACCTCACTGATTATGTACTACTCCAAGCCTTGCGAAGAGAAGAAGGTGCACCACTTATGGATGCACCAACCTTTACCAGATTTGTGCAACTAGACAAAAAGTCAGTGGGCGGCGACTCGTTCGTTGGCGATGCTGACGCCGATGGCTCTCGGCTGGAGGTGGGCGGGTCTGGCGAGCTTGCGTATGGCCGCTATGGCGTGCGTTTCTCGGTGGGGCTAGAAGAAGCTTAGACTTTTAGTCTTTAAACTTCTTTTCTCCTTTTTATCTTTGGTACAATTAACCACAGATTTGTATTGTCGAAATAAAGCGGTATTTTGTGTCCTATACATTGAAGATACTTTGCTGACAATCAAATAAATATAAAGTTTATAGATAACTTTGCCCCACGTGCGTTTGAAGTAAATTTACCGATGTTTTGCCTGTTTGCGAACAGAACAAATCTTGAGACTTCAGAGAACAAAAGTGGACGACGACTCGATCGTTGGCAATGCTAACGCCAATGGCTCTCAGCTGAAGCTGAACAGGTCTAACGAGCATGCGAATGACAATAATGGCGTGCGTTTCTCGATGAGGCAAAATGAGGCGAATAGAAACGCCCCCACTTTCCTCACGATCGTATAAAAAGTGGGGGTTTTGTGGCTTAGTTATTTCAAGCTTTTATACCAACCACCAAGCATGCGGCCAATTTCTTGGTTGAGGCTGGAGAGTTGGTAGAGGGTAGTTTCATTTGCCAATTTTTGCTCCAGCAGAATCCGCAGATGAAACTGAACAATCTCGTTCTGGGCCGTAGCTTTTATAAGATATGCCGACTTATGGGCTTTCGGAGCGTGTTTTGCCATAATCAGTAGCTCTAGTAGCAGTAGGATAGACTCTTCTAGGCGCTTACCAACGGTTTGTTTTTTGAGGCTGGGTAATTTCTCGGTAGCTCTACTGACTTTCTGATAAAGCTCCTGAGCCCGATTGATAACAGATAGTTCTTGCATCAAACTATTCTAACAGGGATGGTATAATGAACTCTATTATGAAGATAGTTAAGAAAATTTCGATTGGCGAGCTGGAAGATATGGCTAGTAAGATGTACGGAACCTTAGTAAAGGCCGATGTTGATATCGCCAAAAAAATCGTAATTGTCGATATGGAAATGCATGTTGATGGCGAGCAAAAGCTATTGGAGCAAGGCTCAAAACAGAAAGATCTTTGGGGCATTAACCTAAAACCTGATTTTTACGGGACTGATGAGTTCATAGAGTTCGATAGCATGATAAATATTCGTCCGCTAAGCAACCCGACCCGGAACATTAAGGACGAGAATGTGCGCAGGCAAATAATTGAAATAATTTCAGAGGTTGTTCATGGGTAGCCACCAGTTTGATAAAAATAATTGGCAATCGATGACTATATTTGACCAGATGGGCAACATTGGGTCTGAGGTGGGGAGGGCTTTAGGCGCCAAAAAACGAGGCGACATCCGCAGTATGCAAGGTGCATTTTACCGAGGATTAGATTTAATAGACGCAACCACAGAAGGCTTAGTGGCCCAAAAGTCCCCCCGCGTTAAAGAGGTATTAAGAGCCCGTGAGGTATTTGCAGAAAGTATTTTGACCGATAACGAAGACCCTACGCTGGAAGAATACTTTATGGAATTTGCGGTTGTTGCAAGAATGAGGCAATTTGTATGAAAATTAGCGTAGAGAATATTCGGTTTTTTAATCAGCTTCATAAGACGGCTGGCGACCCTATGCCAAAAGGCGTTGATGATTTGGCAGAAAAGATCAATACCCAGCTGGGTGGTATAGAGGAGATAATTGACCTTGGCAAAAAGTACAAAGGCGTTTTGGTTGCAAAAGTTGTGAAATGCCAAAAACACCCCAATGCCGACAAACTTAGCCTGTGCAAAATAGATGACGGCGGAGTGGTTAAAGAAATTGAGCGAGATTCTAAGGGTCTTGTCCAAGTAGTTTGTGGAGCGCCGAATGTAAAAGCTGGAATGCTAGTCGCTTGGATTCCACCAGGTGCAACCGTGCCCGCCACTTTTGATAAAGACCCGTTTGTCTTAGAAGCCCGAGAGCTAAGAGGCAAAGTAAGTAACGGGATGCTAGCTAGCGCTAGCGAGCTAGATATCAGTAGCGACCATGACGGGATTGTTGAGCTTGGTCTGGATAGGCAAGCCGACCTTGGGCAAACTTTTGCCGAGGTTTATAAGCTAGATGATTACATTATTGATATTGAGAATAAGATGTTCACACACCGGCCCGACTTGTTTGGCATGTTGGGGGTCGCCCGTGAGCTAGCCGGAATTCAAAATCAAAAATTTACCAGTCCAGATTGGTATTTGACACCAGAAAAGCTAGAAAAATCGGGTGAGCTAAATCTTGAGGTAGAAAATCAGATTCCTAATTTTGCTAAGAGATTCATGGCTGTAGCAATCTCTGATGTTAATGTTAGCCCCAGCCCACTTTGGCTACAAATAAACCTAATGCGAGTGGGCATAAAGCCGGTCAATAATATAGTAGACCTCACCAATTATTGGATGTACTTAACAGCTCAGCCATTGCATGCTTATGACTTCGACAAAGTTAAAGCTTTGTCTGGTGGCTCCTCAGCCAAGCTAGTTCTAAGAAATGCGAACCAAGACGAGCAATTGAAGTTGCTTGGTGGCAAAACTATTAAGGCTAAAGATACTGATATTGTTATTGCTACGGACAAGCAGGCGATTGCCCTTGGCGGGGTTATGGGGGGAGCCGATACAGAAGTAGATGACACCACCAAAAATATAATTTTAGAATGTGCTAATTTTGATATGTACTCGATTCGGCGCACCAGTATGGCACATGGCTTGTTCACTGATGCATCGACGCGTTTTACGAAGGGGCAGAGCCCAGCTCAGTGCCCAGTAGTTATTGCCAAAACAGCTAGCGATATTTTGCGTACTTGCGGGGGCAAAGTAGCCAGCGAAGTAATAGACGTCGCTAATAATAAGAAAAAAAACCAAGGCTCTGGGTCGGTTGTTACCTCTGTAAATTTCATAAATTCGTTACTAGGCCTAGATATTTCGGAGGCTGATATGGGGACTTTATTGAAAAATGTCGAATTTGGCTTTGAAACGAGCGGCAAAGAAGTTGAAGTACGGGCGCCATTTTGGCGAACAGACATAGAAACTCCAGAAGATGTCGCAGAGGAAGTCGGTAGGCTTTATGGGTTTAATCGACTGCCAAAAGCTCTA
>CAYTUF010000040.1:0-3749 GCA_964441225.1 uncultured Candidatus Saccharibacteria bacterium
CTTGCAAGGTGCGCTGACAGGGCACTCAGTGTTGTCGACTTTTCACGCTTCATCGGCTGCCGCAGCCTTAACTCGTATGCTCGATGCTGTTGGGATCAATCCGCTATTTGCCAGCGCACTACATTTGGTTATGGCTCAGCGCCTCATTAGAAGATTAGACCCAGAAACAAAGCAACCATACCAACCAGACGACGGGCTTAAAAGACAGCTACAAACTGTAATTGATACTCTGCCACCGAATGTTAATCGACCTAACCTAGACACCATAACACTATATAAACCTCAGATTACAAAAGATAACCCTTTTGGCTACAAAGGACAAATGGCCTTGCGTGAACAGATGCCGATGAGCGAAGGTGTGCAAAAACTCTTGAGTTTACCACCAAACGAAATAACTACGGATAGGCTAGAGAAGCAAGCTATTGCCGACGGCATGGTAACAATGCTTCAAGACGGGGTGCTTAAAGCTATAGCAGGAGAAACTACTTTGGAAGAAGTTTACCGTGTCGTCGGCTAAACGATGATTTTGGCAATAGCTGGGACTAGGCGATCGTCGAAAACAGACGGAATAATCTCTTGTGCGCTTGGATTTTCTACTAAACTGGCGATTGCTTTGGCCGACGCAATCTTATGGGCGGTAGTAATTTTTTTAACTTTGTTATCAAGGGCGCCCCTGAAAACGCCTGGGAATACAAGAGCGTTGTTTATCTGATTCGCAAAGTCGCTCCGACCCGTGGCAACAACCGATGCTCCAGCTTTTAGGGCCTCATCTGGTAAAATCTCTGGATCCGGGTTGGCCATAGCAAAAATAACAGGGCTTTTTGTCATAGACTTAATGTGCTTAGAGCTTAATATACCACCTTTGCTAACACCAATAAAAATATCTGCACCGACAAGCGCGTCCTTTAGCTCACCAGATTTATCGCTGACAATTATATCTTCGTCTAGCAGGGACTGTTTGGTAGAGTTTAAGTCTTTTCTGTGTTTACCGATAATGCCCTGGCTGTCAACCGCGATAATCGATATCTGAGGGGTGTAGCTGGCCAGTAGCTTCATAATGGCAACGCCGGCAGCTCCGACGCCGTTTACGACGACCTTAGAAGAGTCTAGGTTTTTACCTGAAACCTTGTAAGCGTTAATAAGCCCAGCTAATACTACAATGGCGGTTCCGTGCTGATCGTCGTGCATTACGGGTATTGAAAGTTCTTTTTTAAGGCGTTCTTCCACCTCGAAGCATATTGGTGCCGCGATGTCTTCGAGGTTGATCCCCCCAAAACCGGGAGCAATGGCTTTAACGGTATTTACAATCTCATCTGCACTATGCACATCGAGTACGATCGGCACGGCATCAATATCAGCAAAGTGTTTAAAAAGCATCGCTTTTCCTTCCATAACCGGCAGGGAAGCTTTCGGCCCGATATTGCCCAGCCCTAAAACTGCTGAACCATCGCTGATAACAGCGACATTATTGCCGACCCATGTGTACTGGCTTGCTAGTTCCGAATCTTGGCTAATAATTCTGCTTACCTCTCCAACTCCGGGGGTGTAATAAGTAGATAGTTTATCTTTTGTGTCCAGAGCGTCTTTAAGAGATAGAGATATCTTGCCTTTCAGCTGGGCATGTTTTATTTTTGATTCTTTTTTATAATCCATAAGGTATCATTATACCCCACCAAATTGGTCTAATTTTTTTAAAGGGGAGACTAGATTAGATTTAACAGATGTGGTATAGTGGTCTAGGTCAAATAACAATAATCTAAAAGATGTAAGAGGACTTGAGTAAAAATGCACCCATCCGTAAGGGCTATAGCTGATAGTTATAAAAAATCGCATACCGTTGGTGTTAAGAGCGGCGATACTGTACGTGTGCACCAAAAGATCAAAGAAGGTAATAAAGAACGTATCCAGGTATTCGAAGGGCTAGTTATAAAAGTCAGCAATAAAGACAGCTTAACTGCACGAATTTTCGTACGGCGATCCTCTGGTGTTGTTGGTGTTGAAAAATCCTACTTGCTCCACAGCCCATTAGTAGAAAAGGTTGAGATTACGAAAAGGAGCAAGGTACGAAGAAATTACCTAACTTATATGAGAGATCGAACCGGTAAATCGGCAAGGCTTGCTAGTATTGATTTTGACAAAGAAGCAGTCAATGCAACTCCAGAGATAGATAATGAAAAAGCACAAAAAGAAGAGACCGAGCAAGCAAAACCAGAATCAAAGATGGACGAAAAGGACGAATTAAACTCGGTAGCTTCAAACGAGAAAAAAGAAGAACCTAAAACCACCGACGAAGCTAAAGAATAAAAATCTGACTAATAAATGATTTTCTTTCAAAGATGGGCTATTTTAAAATAAGCTAAATTTTTAGAGGATTCTTAACATGGACTGGGAAAAAGAGGTTTCTGAACTAAGCAAAGCTGTCGAGTCGCGTGGGGTAGAGATTTGTAACGAATCTAAGACTGTTGCTACTGAAGCCCTAGAGGAGGTTGATGCTCGCTTTGGTGAGAAATCCGACAACCCTTTGCCGTATCATAATGCTACGCACGCACTTGATGTAATGAAACGTAGTTTTCGTATCACCAATGCTGTTTTGCCCTATATATATAAACCATATCAGTGCAAAATTTATGATCTAGCATTAATCGGTAGTGCTACTCACGATATAGAGCGAGGACAAGAAAAGAGCTTAGACGAAAAGTTAAGTGCCGATTTTGCTGTAAATATGATACGCAGTCGAGGGCATAGCCCTATAAACCAATCCAAATTTATATCAAGGCTGCGTGATGGCATTTTGGCGACTAAAGTCACGAGAAGGCCCGATGGTAATATCCAGCAAGTTAATCTAAGAAAGGGATCTCGCGATCCTTTTAAACTGATTTTAGCGACAGCCGATATAAATGGAATAGCGATGGAAGGCCCAAAGAGGATGACTCGCGATGCGATTAATTTATGCTATGAGTTACATCAAGGAAATCCAACGAGCGAGGAGCTACTTGATTTTATACTCTCGCAGAGAGCTTTTTTAAAGGAGAGGCTAAGTGATAAGCAAATAAAGCCGGATTTAGAATACTATTTTAAAGATAGTTCCAAAGAAGTTTATGAATTAGGTAGGAACGAATTTCACGGTACAATTGACGACGCGTATTCTGTAGCTATTAAATTGGCTAACCTACCGTTAGTGCGCAACTCTATAGACAGTGCCCTATCGGTAGTAGACAAAACCCCAGGCGCAACCCGCATCCAAAATGCGCTGGCGAGAGCTCTCCGAATATAGGCCAGTTGTTATACTAAATCTATGGCTCTTAAACCTATTGTACTGGGAATTGATGAAGTTGGTAGGGGGTGCTGGGCTGGTCCGTTGGTTGTTGGGGCAGTTGTATTGGGGCAAGAGATCCCTGGCCTAAAAGACTCTAAGTTGCTGACTAGGCAAAAGCGCCTAGAGCTTGATAAAAAGATACGAGAATCTGCACGATTTGTTGGCTTAGGCTGGGTAGAGCCAATAGAAATAGATCAGCTCGGGTTAACTAAAGGCATGAAGCTGGCTGTTGAGCGTGCAGTTGCCGGTGCTCCAAGAGTAGATAAGATTATTATTGACGGAAGCATAAACTACTTATCAAGCAACCCTAAAGCAAAGGCTATCATAAAAGCCGATCAAGAGTTCGCTTCTGTCAGCGCATCAAGTATTGTGGCAAAAGTTGCCAGAGATGACTATATGCAACAGGTTAGCCAAGAATATCCTAATTATGGTT
>CAYTUF010000041.1:0-3613 GCA_964441225.1 uncultured Candidatus Saccharibacteria bacterium
CACAACCACAAGACGCTAAAGAATACGACAAAAACCTAGTCGATAACAAAGCATTTAGAAAATTTAAGAAAACCTTCGAGAATTCTGGCAACCAAAAGAGCAGAGAAAAATTAAGAAAGCAACTTATAAAACAAAGAAAAGCTTTAAACCAAGAGCCGTTCAAGAAAAAGTAAGCCTCCTAGCAATTGACAAATCTACCTCTGTTTGTTAAAATAATAAACGTAAAAAATTGAGTTAAATTATTATCTCAAAATAATGATGCGGGGTGGAGCAGCGGCAGCTCGTGTGGCTCATAACCACAAGGTCGCAGGTTCGAGTCCTGCCCCCGCTACCAAGATAAAGTCCCGACCTCAAGGTCGGGTTTTTAACTTGATGGGTCGTTTTCGGTTCTGCGACAGAGATTTTCTTAGAAAATATCTTAGTCGCAGGGACGGTGAATATGAGCAAAGAAAATAAAGCACTTTAGTATTTTATTTTCGTGCGAATGGAAAAGGACGAAGTCCGCTGTCCTGCCCCTGCCCCCGCTACCAAGATAAATAACCGACCATCGTGTCGGTTTTTTATTTTGACGCCCGTGCAAATAAAACGAATTTTCTATATACTTTAAGTTAACATTAACCATAAGGATCATTATGAAAAAATTCATACAAAAAATTGGCGCAACGGAGGTAGTAATCGCTTTGATGATACTTCTGGCCATCTTGATTTTGGGCCTTATGAGCTACATAATCATAGATCAAACTTCTGGCAAAAACGATAACCCTCAAAACGCCAGCCAAGCCCAATCAAACCTAAAAGAAGATTCCATCGATCCAAAATTCCCCATAAAAGTTAGTTTTAAATATCCAAATGACTGGAATCTTACGCGAGAGACTATCGGTATTTTACCTATCGAGAACGACGACGGAGTGAGTGAATACATAACCATAGCCTCGGCTTCTGGTAAGACAACTGTTAGCTTATCTGCTCAAAATATTGATATGAGGGTTGGCTGTAACCCAGGTGATTTCGGTAAAGTTTTAAGTGTCCAAACTGCTCCTTTGCAAAACTCTAAGGATGTGAGCTTTGTAGAAAGTATTGAAAGCGATAAAGACAAGAGTAATGTTTATTATCTATACTCGGGGCTTGCCGAAACAAAAACTGTTGCCAACATAAAGCCAAGCGACAGTAGTTGCAAGGCAATATTAGCAAGAGTCCTAACCAGACACCACAATCCAGAGATTTATGTTTCGGCAAGAATAACTATCAAAGACATAAACGAAGAGTTTATGGATAAAAATCCGGGGTTGGCAACTATCAAAAACGTTACAACCTCTCCAGAATATAAACAGGCCGTCGAAATAATAAAATCAATAAAAATTGAAGATTAGTCCAAAATATTAACAGCTCTTGCAACCAAAAGGGCTAGCGTGAAAACAGAGATCAATGCTTGAACAGCCATCAACAGCTTGGCCGAGCGTGTGATTGGCTTTACGTCTGCTGGCGCAAAATTGATGGCAGTCGTAATAGAAATATAAAGATAATCAAAAAATTCGGGCTCCCAGTTTGGATAATAGCTTGGGTTTCTTTGTTGTAAAAACAAAAAGTCTTGATCGTGCCTCGACCATTTTTTCAAAGTGAGGCCGGGGCTGTCGACCTCCCAGTACCAAAGCGCAAAAACAATGATATTAGTTAGAAAGATGGCAATAGCCGACGACAGTAAGCCTATGCCAGATATTTCTGTAGAGCCAGATATAAGCATTGATAAAACTATTATTAGTGAAAGTATATTGCCAAGCGACAACACACCAAGCAACAAAAATGCTGAGCTACGCGATACCCTGCGCGAGTGGGCTGTACGAAAGCCAGCCAAGAAACTGACCGCAACAAGCAAAATAATCTCAACCAGAATAATTAGATACTGCGACTGAAAAAGATGGTGATTGATTCGCCAAACTATAAATTGCAACAAGATCGCTACACAAAGTGCGATTTGCGCTTGATAGAGTTCTCTTTTAAAAACTTGTTTCATAACTTTTCCTTTATGGATTATACCAGCGCTCGTCTATAATTTTAACTTAAGTCTCGTTAGAATCACCGACAAAGTTCTTCTTAGCTATATTATAATTTCAGTTAATTAAATCTTGTTAAAAATATGGGACTTTTGGCTAGGTCATCTCAAAAACTTGTTCGGCTGATCCACCCTCTGGACGAATGTAAGATGCCATTTTTAATGAAGTAGGTTTAAACTTATACGCAATATAGTGCCCTGCTTGTAACTTTGATATCGGGGGGACTCCTGCCTCACTTGAGGCTAAAGATGACCTTAAAACCTCACCGAAAACTTTTTGTGTCCTTTCAGGATCGGTTTCCTCGTGTGCTTCGCCCTCGGCTTGAACTATCGTCTGTGAGGTAGCCTCATAAACAGCCAGCGCAGCTTTTGAGTTATTCATTAAGTTTTTACTCTTTTTGGTATCTCTTTTGGTTATAAAATAAAAATTCAATTCGTCGTCTAGGGTAAAATAAACTGCCGCGGAGCTTGGTTGTCCGTGGCTCGATATCGTCGACACTACAGCTATAGAATTTTGATTTAGAAAACTTTCAATATGTTCTCGATTTTCGTTTAACTTAACTGGCATAGTTCTATCATAATTTAGCAGTACTAATTAAGCAATTCATAAATATACACACTGCAGATCAAAAACAATAGTGTAGCAAATGTCAGCAATACAGTTCCAGCCATTTTATTTTTAAAATACCAATCGCTAACTTTCGCAACAATCTTGAGAGAAAAAATACGAAACCTACTAGCCCATTCAAACTCTGTCGCCAAGATAGATACGCCAATTACAAAAAATAGTATCCCGCTGACCCCAGGGAGCCAACCAAGTGCCAAAGAAGCAAACAGAAACGTCAGCCCAACTATTAATACAATGGGCTTTCGCAGTCCATTTGGCAACTTAAACCAAACACTTTTTGCTTTCTTCATATCTCTATATTAACAACTTTTTAACAAACTACTCTTGGTGCAATAAAAAAGATCGCCAATCATGCAGATTTTGTTCATATTTTGGCAATTTTGACTGCTCTTGGCCTTCCTTATCCTCTCGCTTCACTAAATCAACAGTTTTTGATAACGCTACGTTTTCTGGGACAAAATATAACTTCTCGCCAGGTAGGGCTTTGTTAAATTGTCGTCTGGCATTAATCTCTAGATATTGATCCGATTCTAGGTATTTGTTTTCTAGCGCCATATTCTCGTTCTCCAATTTTGCAACCTCGTTCCTCCGCTCAAACTGATGGATCTTTTTTTCTAGCTCATAATTTGTTTGAAGCACCCCCAAACCACCCCATGCAACCAAAAGCATGATTACGCCAAAGACGATCAGCCCCGCCACTCTGATGTCTAGGTATGGAGCTAATTTTTTATATTTTTTCGTATTTTTTATTTTTTCAAGCATGTAACGTCTTATATTATACCCTTTTTTACGATATAATTTATGTCTGTATTCTGTTGTAACCCGTGCAAAGTTAATGGGGATGTAGCTCAGGGGTTAGAGCAGTCGGCTCATAACCGATTGGTCGCAGGTTCAAATCCTGCCATCCCCACCATTTCAGAAACTTTTTCCGGAAA
>CAYTUF010000042.1:0-3341 GCA_964441225.1 uncultured Candidatus Saccharibacteria bacterium
AGCTTAAACTGAGTCCATTCATAACTAGCTCTAACCCCGTAGTACACACCAAACAATAGTGCGATAACTAGCAAACTGGTAATTACTTTGTGTTTCTTACCCCAAGCCTTCAAAGAAGCAAGCCTGCCACCAGATTTTGCCACCTTTTTGTTACTAGTCTTTGCTTTTGCCATAGAAAACTAATCTAATTCTGGATAAATTGATTTTATTAGGGGGGATTTATCGCAAGACATTCTTATTTTCACCCAATTATTTTTTGCGTTGGGCAGAAAATATCCATCGTCACCCACCAAGCTTATCTCGAAAGAACAGGGGAGTCTTACGAAGCTTGCACTTTGTTCGTATTCCATCCTCTCTTTGTTATTTTTTTCATCCATCAGATCCACTGGGCTTTTTTGGCTGGCATAGTCTAGCTTGAACTCTTTTTGGTCTTCTATCAGGTCTGCGAACTCATTGGCTATTTTATTAGCTTCATCCACATTTTTGACCTTATAAGTTAAGCTTCCACCATAACCACAGCCTAAAGCCCCTTGATGAAACTTTGCAGAGGCATGCCCACAACTACTTTCAAAGCTTTTTTTCTCTGGCTCTCCCAGTTTTTCTATGGTTAATGCATATAGACTATCTACTTTTCTTTCAGCCAGCTTAAACTGAGTCCATTCATAACTAGCTCTAACCCCGTAGTACACACCAAACAATAGTGCGATAACTAGCAAACTGGTAATTACTTTGTGTTTCTTACCCCAAGCCTTCAAAGAAGCAAGCCTGCCACCAGATTTTGCCACCTTTTTGTTACTAGTCTTTGCTTTTGCCATAGAAAACTAATCTAATTCTGGATAAATAGACTTTATTAGGGGACCACCATAACATACACCGCTCACAACTGTTACTTGGCCAAAATCAACCAAGCTATGACTATCTCCATATCTCGTTGCTACAGATTGACCTGTTTCGTATATGTTAACTGCACAAGTGGTACTTAATCGACTCTTTAGGTCATAGTATTGTTCATTTTGTGTCTGTGGCGGGTTGTCTTTGCTGTAGTCGGGGTCTTTTATCCCTCCATAATCTTTTGCAATCAGAGCAACTTTATCATGAATATCTTTAATACTTTTCAGGCTACCTGGTTTAAATACTAAAACAAAACTATATCGGCAAGATAAATCACCCTTATGAAACTTTGCAGAGGCGTGTCCGCAGGTACCTTCAATGTTTTTGTAGTTTGGCTCTCCCAGCTTCTCTATGGTTAATGCATACAGACTATCCACTTTCCTCTCAGCTAGCTTAAACTGAGTCCATTCATAACTAGCTCTAACCCCGTAGTACACACCAAACAATAGTGCGATAACTAGCAAACTGGTAATTACTTTGTGTTTCTTACCCCAAGCCTTCAAAGAAGCAAGCCTGCCACCAGATTTTGCCACCTTTTTGTTACTAGTCTTTGCTTTTGCCATAAGCGAAATTATATCTTAAACATCAAAAAAAATCTTCAAGAAAAGGCCTTGATGGACAGAAGCGTTTATAACAAAACCTAAACTCTAGGAGACGATTGCCCTGATAGCTTATTTCAAATCAGGCTAATAAAATATGCGATCGCATTATATTTTAGACAATCTAGTCAATAGCCTCTTGTTGTTAATAGCTAACCCTAGCCATTAGTCGCTAGTCTCAAGTATACTTAGCTTCAATGCATGCTCTGCGAAAAATTCCGTATTATTTGGTAGTCGCGCTCCTTGTCTATATGCCGTTTCATATATTTTTGAGTCAGTCGCTAAGTTTAGCTACTGGGGGGCTGGATTATTGGAAAATCGCCAAAGACGTCTTTTTGTTTTTGGCCCTTATTTTTACAGGGGGGCTTGTCTTTGGCACCAAAAAACACCGCCAGGACAAGCAGTTTTCTATCTTTTTACTACTTTCGCTTGGCTATCTGTTGGTGCATTTTATAATCTGGCGGATAAATCCAGATATTTCGTCTAGCGGAGCAATCCTTGGGAGCGTATATAACTCACGGCTCCTCGGCTACGGCTTGCTTGGCTGGGGCGCCGTTTTGGTCTACCCAGGCAAGGTTACCGTCACATCTATCCTGCGGATAATATTGGTTATTTCTACCGTTGTCGCGCTACTTGGTATCTTGCAATATTATTTGCCAAAAGACATACTCACGCACGTTGGTTATTCGCTAGACAGAGGTGTAAAACCGGCATTTTACATAGATGACAAGCCGGATTTGCCGCGTATTATGTCCACCTTGCGTGATCCTAACTCTTTGGGGGCGTATCTAATTTTACCTATAACAATTTTAACTTTAGCTTGGTTCAAAAAGAGGCGACTCCGTATTTTTATCGCAGGACTTTTCTTACTACACTCTTTGGCACTATTTCTCTCGTTTTCCAGAAGTGCCTGGATAGGCGCATTGTTGTCCATAATGCTGGTCACGCTTTGGGGAAATCTGAAATATCTAAGAGAATTTTTCCGTAAATCTTGGGTGTTCTTGCTTGCATTTTTGGTTATTTTTGGCGTGGGAACGTATATTTTCCAAGATCAATATGCAGTAAAAAACATTATTTTCCACGCCGACGAAAATACCAAGCTAGCTGATTCCAACACACTTCATACTCGGTATGCGCTAGAGGGTCTAGAGGGAATAGCCGAAAAGCCCCTGGGGCATGGGCCAGGCACCGCCGGACTTGTTTCGATACGTTCAAAAAAAGTTATGCTAACAGAGGATTATTTTATCCAGATAGGCTACGAGGTTGGCATAATCGGCCTGGTGCTACTACTTGGCGCGTGCTTTATTATCCTGCGCAGGCTTTATAAATCTAGCGGGATTTTACCGCGCTCATTGCTAGCATCTTTTGCAGGTATCACGGTTTGCGCACTACTACTTTTAACCTGGAGCAACGAAGCTGTCGCCGCCACCTGGTGGCTCACCGCCGGCCTTGTTCAAAAGAAAACTTAAGCCAACTAGATTATTGGGATTTTTGGTGGTCTCGAATGAGTCAGGAGGGTATCAATCTGCCTAACACTAACCTTTCTGTTTGATTGGATTTTGCGTCTATCTTTTATGAGTCCAGGCAAAGACCTAATGAGTGAAACAACTCCTCTTAAATATGCTATAAACTCTCTTTTTGTAATGCTGCGAAATAGGTAAACAAACATCTGAAGTACTACAAGAGGTAAGTATTTCCAAAAGAGAATCCCCGGCATGTTTTTTGTGTACGTCATAGCATAGTTTTTCGTCCAATGATAACGCCCAAAAGAATTAGCGAACTTCGAACTGGTAGCAGATATCCTGTGGTATGCAACAGATTTTGGCTCATAAAATACCTTCCAGCCTGCAA
>CAYTUF010000043.1:0-3305 GCA_964441225.1 uncultured Candidatus Saccharibacteria bacterium
CCGGCTATTAATAATCAGATGATTGATATAAAAAAGCGCCTCAGGCAGACTCTCTCTACTCTTGGTGCTAACGAGGTTTTGACCTATAACTTTGTGCACGGCAAGCTACTAGAAAAAGCTGGCCAGAAGCCGGAAAATTCTTATAAACTTCGAAATGCTCTGAGCCCAGATCTGCAATATTACAGACAGACTCTAACCCCAAATTTATTAGATAAAGTCCATGCAAATATTAAGGCGGGCTATGACCGGTTCGCGATATTCGAGATAGGTAAGTCGCACAACAAGATTCATAAATCGACAGACGAGGTTCCTGGCGAACTTGAAATGTTAGCGCTAACCATTGCTGACAAGAAGCCGGCGAAAGGTCAAGGCTCGGCGTACTACAAGGCACGAAGATATTTGGACGAACTGGCTAGCAAATTGGGTATCGATCTAGATTACAACAAGGCCGATGGTAACCTGGATTATCCAGTAACTGCACCATTTGACTTGAGTCGATCGGCACTAGTCTCGGACAAAAATACTGGCGATTTATTGGGTATAATCGGCGAGTACAAAAATTCTGTTAATAAGAATTTTAAACTTCCCGCTTCCTCTGCTGGCTTTGAGCTAGGCATAGAGCACATACTAAAGTCGACTAGCCAGAACTCTGTAAATTCTTATGCGCCACTAGCTAAATATCCGGCCATCGAACAAGATATATGTCTGAGAGTTAGCAGTGGCTTGAGTTATAAGAAGCTTTTCGAAGAAGTTTCGAAACTAGCAAATAAAAACAAACCAAAAGATGTAGCCATTACTCTTTCGCCCGTTGATATATATCAGAGCGAAAAAGATAAAGATCACAAACAGATAACGATCCGCTTGTCTTTGGTGAGTCACGTGAGAACCTTGACGAGCGAAGTAGCTACCGATCTGTTAGATGCGATAGCAGAAGGGATTAAAATCAGTCTTCGGGCTATAAAAATCTAGTTCGGTTTTGTATAATTGAGTAAGAAAATAAGATTGGGAGAAATATGGACAAAGCGCGTAAAAATGGGCAAAGAATATTTATATTAACAATAGTGATTGCTTTTTTGCTGTCCTCGTTAGGTTTTACCGGATTGGTCGTTTGGCAAATGACTCTGGGTAAACAGGATGATAGCCAGACAGCTGATATCCAAAAACAACTAGAAGAGCAGATGAAAAATCAAAATCAAAACAAGCTAGAGGGTACAAAATTGCAAGATTTTAAACCATTAGTAAGCGTTAATAGCTTACAAAAGATTGATCTAAAGGCGGGCAAAGGTGCAGTGGTCAAACCAGGCGATAAAGTGGTGGTTAACTATACGGGCGCACTAGCTACAACTGGTGTAGTCTTTCAGAGCTCTTTGGATTCGGGTCAGCCTGTGCCTCTTGACCTAAAAGGAGGGACTATTAAGGGTTGGCAGGAAGGGGTCCCAGGCATGAAGGTTGGTGGCAAAAGGCGATTAATTATCCCAGCAGATCTGGCCTATGGAGCTAATCCGCCACAAGGATCTGGTATACCTGCAAATGCTCCCCTAGTATTTGATGTAGAACTCGTCAAAATAGGTCAATAACACAACATATAGGGGCTTGAAAAGTTTTTGTGCGCTATATATACTTTTGGAGTAATACGTTAAAAATCATAAAAAAGGACAAAATAATGGCAAAAAATATAACAGTTTTTACTACTAATACCTGCGCATACTGCGGTATGGTCAAAAAGTATTTAGCTAACAAAAACGTTGGCTACGAGGAAGTCAATCTGGACATGAATCCAGAGCGGCAAAAAGAAGCTTTCGAGTTAAGCGGACAGTTGGCTGTCCCAGTAACGGTTGTTACTAAAGAGGATGAAAGTAAAGAAGTTGTGGTTGGGTACAACCTAGCTAAGCTTGCACCAGCTATCTCCTAATAAATACCCCGAGGTTATAAATAAGATTATACACCTCGAGCGTAAGCCAGGTATGTTTAGTTGTTACGACCAGCTTGGTTAAGCTGTTGTCGTATATAATAAGAGAAGAAGGATTATGGCAGTAGAGAGAAAAGAACACGAAGTGATTATGGTGGGTGCAGGACCAACAGCGCTAAGTGCGGCTATTTATACGACGCGTGAGGATATAGAGACGCTACTCTTAGAAAAGGGCGTTACGGGCGGGCTGGCAGCAATTACTGATTGGGTAGATAATTATCCTGGTTTCCCAGACGGTGTTTCTGGTATGGATTTGGCTCAAAAACTAGAGGCTCAGGCTGTAAGGTTCGGGGCAAAGATAGATCCAGCTGAAGTTTTATCAATCAAAAAAGCTGGAGATAAAATCGTTTTAGAGACATCTGATGGAGAGATGGGCGCCAAAGCAGTTTTGCTCGCTTCTGGTAGTGACTACAAACGGCTAGGTATCCCTGGAGAAGAAGAATATTATGCCAAGGGAGTTCATTTTTGTGCTACATGCGACGGTGCATTTTATCGAGACAAAAGGCTGGTGGTGGTTGGTGGTGGTAACTCTGCGGTGCAGGAGGCGATATTTTTGACTCGTTATGCAACACATATCGATATGCTGGTTCGGAAAGACAAGATGCGTGCTAGCGATGTATTGCAAAAGGACTTAGAAAAGTATAAAGATAAAATTACCGTGCATTTCAATACAACGACTGATGAGATTGTAGCCAAAGACGGCAAGGTAGTGGGAGTTAAGGGAACGAGAGATAAACAGAAAGAAGTAATTTTCGATACGGATGGAGTGTTTATTTTTATTGGGTTGAAGCCAAATACTGAATTTCTGAAGGGTAGCGGTGTAGAGCTTGATGAGATTGGCTTGATAAAGACCGGCATTGATCTAGAGACTAGTATCCCCGGTATTTTTGCTGCAGGCGATGTCCGCAGTGGCGCAACTATGCAGATTGCTAGCGCTAGCGGTGAAGGCGCAACAGCGGCCCTTGAAATCCGTAAATACCTAGAAGAACTAGAGAGAAATTAAACAGATTGGTAGCCGGGGAAGAAGTCTCCCAATATTTGTTCGTCCGGTACACCGGCGTTTTTTAGTTCTTTGTCTAAAACCTCGACCACTGACTCTGGCCCAGAAATATAAATACGGCGCTTGCCTTCGCTGGCGTTTAGAATATCCTTGGTAGTTATTCGGCCAGATCTCCCTCGCCAGTTAGCGGTTGGGTTGGTGAGCACGACCTCAAAATTGCCTCCCAGGGTGTTGAAGGTGTCGGTAAAAGCCACGTCATCAAAAGTATTGGTGCCATAGACCATTTTGATGTCTCTTTTCTCGTTTGTGCTATTTAGATGTTTTAGGATGCTATGA
>CAYTUF010000044.1:0-3120 GCA_964441225.1 uncultured Candidatus Saccharibacteria bacterium
CAGATTATGCCGATTCTAGAATAGACTAAGTGTTGATTATATGTGGAGGGTGACACCTCATCGAACAATTCTTTAGTGATCAGTGGTTTATGTTTTCCTTTGTGCAGTTTTGGATCCGTTTTTGGGTATTGAAACTCCCCGTAATAGAAAGGGTTCTGCAATGTACGGTATATATGGCTCAGAACCAGCCGTTTACCTTGTCTTGATCGAAAGTCTATGTCGTCCAGCCATCTTTTTACGTCACGTCCCGAGTAAGCCTGCTTGGCGACTCTTTCAAACATTTCCGTCATGATAGGAGCTCGTTCTTCGTCAACTATTATCTTTTCTTCACCTAAGCCATTGTTAAAGTATCCGATTGGAGCCTGCCCAGGTCGCCAGCCATTGGCAGCTTTGTTGTGGAGCCCTCGTATGACATTCAAACCTCGGTTGTCATTTTCTAGCTTAGCTTGGGAACCGAGAATCATGAGGAGGAATTTCTCGTTTGGTGAGTTAGTGAAGGTTTGACCGTGTGTTCGAATCTCCGTCAGCTTTCCTTGATCCATTAAATCCACCAGAATCCCTAGATCTCCTGCGTTTCTGCTCAGACGATCTGGTGCCCATGTCACAATTCCGTTGAAGTAGCCAAGCTGGATGTCCTTGATGAGGCGGTTATATACCGGACGGGTGCCGGATTCCTTGGAGGAGTGGCTTTCTTTACGAACTTCAGTTATCTTTATTCCCCAATGGTCAGCAAGTAGCTCCATTTCTTTGATTTGTTGCTCAATAGATAGAGCTTGGCGTTCGTCTTGCTCAGAAGACTTACGAGCATACAGACACCAACGGATCGGTGCAATTTTTGGCACCGCTGGTATCTGTTGAGATAGTGTTGATTCCATTAAGGACAAGGTACCGCAACTGCGGTTAAAGTCCAGCTCACATTGATCGCTTTATTCAACCCTCTGAGGTTTGGTTTCATAAGTGATCGTGCTCCTTGCGGGAGTCGTGCAGCCACTAAAGCGACTGAGTTCCTAGACCTGTTCTCGTATTTTACTGACTGGCATCCAATCACTAGCTTGGCTGATTGCGATATCGCTAGATGGGTCGATAGAACGTTTCCAAGCGTACTCTATACTTTCAACCAATCCTGAAATTGGATTGATGTTTGTATAGTGAATAACTTGACCATTATGTATAGAATCCGTGTCGACGTCTTCTATTTTGTCGAGAGCAAGTTTGTCGAGTGGTACATGTGCAGCCCATAAAACATCACGGTGGGTCATCATTAGAACGTTTTTCGTATTGGTCAGGTCGTTAACTGTTTCTCCAAATCGGTGCGAGACGGCTAAGATAGATTCTCCGCCTGGCGGAACCCAGTAAAATGGGTGGTCAAGCATCGCTTGATAACTATCTGGAAATTTTTCTTTATGTTGCTGCTTAGTTAGTCCCTGGATATCTCCACGATTTCTTTCAGTGAGTCTGGGTTCTTCAGTCCAGTCACTACCTAAACCTAGTGATTCCGCAGATTGTTTTGTACGAATAAGGGGTGACGTTAGACAACTGTCAAACTTTTCAAAGCCATAAACTTGCATGATATATTTCGCTATCCAGCGACCCGATAACTGTGATTGCCTATGACCAGCTTCGGTCTGTTTTTCGTCATTAGGATGAATAAGAGCATGTGTACCCAGCTTTCGCCTGACATCACCTTCGCTTTCACCGTGACGAACAAGCACTAAATGACGTGGCTGCAATAACTCCATGAGTTAGACCTTAGCATATAAGCTTTTATCTTTGAATCGTCGGTGGATGTAAATAAGTGCCACGAATGCAGCTACTGCTAATAATACAAGCGCTAGGGAGTAGGAGTGCATTCGTTGATATGTAAATCCTAAAAGTAACGGTGGTACGAATCCGCCAAAGCCGCCAGCAGCACCAACGATACCAGTCACGCTACCCATGACTTCAGGTTTTGCCAGCTTACCGACCATCGCAAATACGGCACCATTAGCACAACCAAGTACGAATGCTAAAGTAAGATACGCAACTGTAGTCTGTGGCTCAAGAGTTGGTTGAAACGCAACAAATGTCGCAAGGGGAATAATAATGCAGAGAGCGGTCTGCACAACACGCTTAGCACCAACTTTATCGCTCAACCACCCACCAACTGGACGTGCTATTGTAGCAAGCAATACGAACCCAGCTGCACGCGCTGCAGCGTCAGTGAGCGACAAGCCATAAGAAACTTTGAGTAAAACAGGTAAGTAAACACCGAAAGCCACAAAAGCACCGAATGTAACGGCATATACAGACGACAAGTCCCATGTGAGTCTTAATTTCGATGCTACAATCAACCGAGAAGCTGAAGATCCTTTTGCTGGTTTCCATCCAGGAACATTTTTACCCCAAAACACAAAAACCAATGCTACAAGTACCAGTAAGCCAGCCACAATCACAAATGTCGTATCACGACCAAAAGTTTCTGCGAGTCTAGGGGTTGCGAATCCTGAGAGCGCTGTGCCAGCATTCCCCATACTATATATACCAAGCACTAAACCTCTTCGTTCTGGTGGAAACCACGCACTTATAAACGGAATTCCTATCACAAATGCTGCACCGCCAAATCCAAGAAATATGGCAGTAATTATAAATTGCCGATAATCTCCGGCAAAAGAAAGGGCAAATACAGGAATTGCTGTCAGTAAGCTTATGACTACAAACATAGTTTTCCCGCCAAACTTATCTGTAAGCATGCCAAAGCCTATACGACCGAGTGAACCTACAATAACTGGCACGGCAAGTAGTAACGATAACATTACGGGTGTCAGTGTAAGCTCGCTGGCAAGTTTTGCGCCAAGAGGACTTAGTAGCGACCAAGCCCAAAAATTAATAATGAGTGCTAGTGTTGCGATACAAAGTGCAAAATATGCACCTTTAACTGATGTTACTTTTTTTTGTTTTGGCATATCACTATATTGCAGCTTCCCAATCAAAGAAGACTTTATCTTCACGGTGCCCACCACGCCCTTTTCCAATATGCTCAAAACTATCCACAAACTCAATTGAGTGTATATATTTAGCCATCTTGTAGCCATATTTCTTCTCGCAACGCAACCTGATTGGAGCTCCGTATTCTATCGGTAA
>CAYTUF010000045.1:0-1019 GCA_964441225.1 uncultured Candidatus Saccharibacteria bacterium
GGTCGTGGCTGCAGCAGTAGAGGTTGCCAAACCCTTGGCCTTACTCAGTACTTCAAAATGAATGAGAATACGTACGAGCAACATCAAACCACCCAGCAAGAAGAATATCTTGCTTTGGTTCTCGAATGTCGTTAAAAAGGCATTATATAGGTTGCCAACAACGGTGCGACCAGCATCAGTTTGCAGGTTCCCAATGACGAGTGGCCTGAAAAGTGGGCCAACCATTTGTGCGACTGCACCTACTGCGATAAGCATCACGCCTTGCATGGTAAGTAATGACTTATAGCGGTTACGCCACCAAACATATGGCAAGATCATGAGCAGCAGACCAGCTATGAGGGTGATTGGTGACAGCCAAAGGATGGCGACGCTATAGTTATAAAGATTTGGTAGGTCGTTTGATTTAATGACGACAATTTTGTCAGGAATGTTATCTGGGTTGAAGCTAATATCGTTTTCAGAAACTTTATCGACTGTTCCAACGACCTGGCTCAGCACAGTTTTAACACTAGTAAGATCCAAAGACACTTCTGGCTGGGTTTTTGAAGTCATACGAACGTTAATTCGCTTAACAAGTTCTGTTAGTGGTGGTTGTAGTCGCGGCGAACCAAGAATGCCGTTAACGATGCTTGTAGTAGGTTCACTTAAAACACGTTTAGCTATTGGACGATTCTCGTACAATTTTGCTGACACACCCTCGGCGATGGCTTGTCGGCTGTCGGTGCTCAATATTGAACTTACGGCAATTTGTGAAAACTTCTGCTCGTTAAATACATAACGGTTGACCCAGTAACCAGAATTGGCTATGAGCAGGAAAAATCCTGCAAAGATTGTGACAATATATTGCTTTTTCATGTGTTTATTGTAACATATGGAATTCCATACGGTGGTATATATAATTCCTGACAAACCTTCGAGGCTATTTCATTAACACCGCGAAAGCGTGCCCCCAGGTGTCACGTTTTACGCCATATTCGATCCAAAGGAGACATAATGGCTCGAGCAGCTGACTCTTTTCG
>CAYTUF010000045.1:1029-2847 GCA_964441225.1 uncultured Candidatus Saccharibacteria bacterium
TTCCCAGCCTAGCTCAATAAGCACGTCTCGTACGTGTTGTTTGGCTGACAAGTTATTGCCACACACAAACATGATAGGCAGACCTTCTTTATACTCTGGTTTCACCATGTTGGTATGACTAATAATGTTTAGTGTTTTAACAATGTGACTATCGGGTAAACTCTGTTGTACAATCTCGCCACCGCTCATGGTATGACCAACGGCAAGGGTGGGGGGTTCGTCGTCGTGGAATACGAGTGGATTCGTTACGTCGATCACTATCTTCCCAGCCACTTCGGGTCGAATCTGGGCTAGTACATCTTCGGCAGCATGCCAGGCGACGGCAAGTACAATAATCTCACCAAAAGCAGCTGCTTGCGATGTATTTCCGAGAAAGGCCGTCTTGCTGTCTTTTTTGCGCCACATAGCCAGTTCACGTTTAGTTTGGTCGCGAGTACCCAGCATTACTTGGTGGCCAAGCTCCAAGAAACCCTTGCCAAGCGTTTGAGCGACGTCACCCGAGCCAATAATTCCAATCTTCATAGCTTAAAAATCTCCTTTAGCTATTTTACGATATTTCTTGCTGCGGTGACTCTTTGCTTTCTTCGTTACCGATATCTCACTGGATTGCAGAGGAACTTTTGCTGGGTCAAGTTTGAAGCGCCCATTATCGCCACGTGCCGCTACGCTACTCACAACTCCTGATTTACGGTGTACGTTTGAATATTTAGATTTAGGTCGCGTCATACGTTCGCCGACCATCACAAGCAAACCAACGCCAGCAGCTATAATGCCCAGTTCAATAATAAGACTATTAAACGAAGCGTTCAGTTTGTTGCTGACATCGGCAGTTATTGCCTGTATATCTGAGCCAGCTACCGATGACTGTGATTGGAATGAACCAGACAATCGACTGGTAACAAAACTAAATACAAGTGGCGTCAGTACGAGAAAGAATGCAGTACTCAAAATAGTAAAGCCAAGTGCTTGTATGGTACGACGCTTATGGTCAGCCAGCCATATTATAAAGAGCGCTGTTAGCGGGATGAGTCCAATGAGAATTGCGGGTGCTGCAAATGCAACGGTGTAAAGAGTAGGGGCATAGCTGAAGCGCTCAACAATAGTTTTTCCTTCGCTGTTTTTTGGTAAGTCTTGAACAGTTAGTCGCTTTTGAGGAAGAATGGCACCGTCTTTTTCAAGTGAAGCTTGGAGCTCTGCTTGAGCAGCTACATAGTCGAAGCTTCTGGGCTGGCAGCGTGCAGTGAAGGGGTCTACTTCTTTAGGCGCTTGCTCGCATACAGGTAAACTCGCCAAGCGACTAAACGCATAGTTACTTAATCCGTTGGCAAGCAACGTAATGTTTGGCGTGAAGTCGACTACATAATCTGGTTTTGGCGTCTTGCCCTTGAGCCATGCATAAAAACTATCAATAACCGTTTGTGTGTCGGCCTGTAGTGACTGTGGTGGAAAGGCTTGTTTTATAATACGCTGCACTTCAGGATCATCGAGTGGTATGTTGTTAAGTGACAAGCTTTTTTCATTTGAAGCGATCACTGCTGGAATAAAACGTTGGTACGCGTCAGCGTCAACAAGTGCTTTTTCTATGCGGTTTGGCGTGCCAAAGATGACTACACTCGCAGTAACAAAGAGCGCTATAAATATAAGGAACCGAAACAGCCAGGAACTGATCAGTAACACGATGTGTTTTAGCGTGTTCATGCTTATGGCTTATTATGACACAAGGCATGATTCTTAGGGACTATATAAGAAACGAATGGGGCGAGGGCCTTTATTGGGCCCCCGACAATCCCCCAGTGTGTATATTATTGCTGACTAACG
>CAYTUF010000046.1:0-2733 GCA_964441225.1 uncultured Candidatus Saccharibacteria bacterium
TGCCAGGGCTTGGTCGACAATTTCTGTAGATACTTCTTGATTCTCTGCAGTTTCAGCTTGTTCCGGATTTTGCTTTGTCGGAGATTCGTTTTCTAATGTTATGGCTGTGAGACCGTCATATGGCTCTGTGCGTGGCATACTGTCCAGTACATCTATGACATGATCTATTTTTCGAATTTGGGTGGACATGTCGCCTCCCTCAGGACTTTGTGCTGAATCGTCCGTAGAATCTAAAATTTCTTGAGATAGGTTAGATTTATGCTCATGATCGTTGGCTAGTGTATCGCCGTGAGTTTTGGCAATTTTTCTTAGCTGACGAAGCTCTGAGATGGTAGTAAGTCCAAGGCGTTCTGCCGCATCGAGATTATCATTGATATCACCTGTCGCTACCTTGATAATAGCATCTCCAACGAAACGAACTCTCTCAATAGGTGGAAGATCCGAAAAACCTTCGTGGTTAGTTGCTTCTACAAATTCCTGAGAGTTCTCCATAGGCTCGTATAATTACACAACTAAAACTAACAATGCAAGCACGAGCGTTTTTATATATCTTTTGACAGTAACTTTAGGAGAAATAGCTGAGGTCCTTGAGTTTAGCGGGTAGCATGTATATCGGTACAAAAACCAGCTAGTGCTAAAATAAGGTTATGGTAGATGAAGAAAAAAGCTTTACCTCCGCGAATGTGCCCGAGTCAACTCAAGAATATACCAATACCAATTTAAAATCCGTTGATGCTACTAGGGGCTCAACCGATAAGACCAAAGACGACAAATACGCTCAGGCCTTAGCGCAGATGGCAACGATGGATTATGCCATGGAGCAGAAATCAAAACCAGGCGTTAAGCACCTCATTTCAAAAAAATGGTTAATTTATATTGTAATCTCGTTGGTTTTATCTGTATTGTCTTTAGTTTTTATGGGCGGAGGCTCGGAAAAAAAAGCGCAAGATACTGAAAAGACCCAACAAATCTTGAACGGTACTCAAGAACTGCTAGATTCTGAAAAGACCCAACAACCTCAGTAACTTGACAGAAGTGGTATAATAGTAAGAACTATGCAAGAGTTTTATAACTGGGAGGAAGATTTACCTCTCGATAAACACCCAGATACCTGTCCTCGTTGCGACAATGGGATAATGGACTATAAACACCAAAATAACAGTGCTCCCATTTGGTTTGACAGAGGCTATTGGCGTATAGATCTTAGATGCGGTGAGTGCGAATTTGAGACAGAGGTTATTTGGGACGATCAAGGTCTAAAGGGGTTCGAGGGGCGTCGCAAAGATTTGATGGACGGCATGAAAAAAGAGGCCAATACGATTTCCCGCTTAACCACAAAAAGACTAGCAGAGGCACTAGAAGCGTCGGGTATTTTAGCGCCGATTGACGATTAGCTACCTAAAGTTTCTGTTAAAGATTACAAATACGACTATCGTAGTAATGGAAAATAGCGATATAGCTATACTGTAACTTTGAGTGTATTGGTACGATAGCCCCATTATAAGGGGTGGAAATAGCCCTCCTAGTCCGCCTATTGCCCCGACTATCCCCGACACGCTACCCAAAAGTTTAGGTGGGCTAAGCCTGCTGACGAGCTCAAACACTGCTCCATTGCCGAGTCCAAGCAAAAAGGCTAACCCTAAATACTGGAGAGTTACGAAAGCGCCAAGCGGTTGCTGAAAAGACAGCATCATAGCCACAATAGCTGATAAAAATAAGCTTGTTTTTATTATCTCTTCCCCGCCACGCCTATCGCTTAGCCAGCCACCAATTGGCCGAGCGATGATTGCTACAATTACAAAACCGGCTGCTCGGGCCGATGCGTCAGTCGCTGACAATGCATAAATAGTTTTAAGTAAAACCGGTAGGTACATGCCAAAGGCTACAAAAGCTCCGAACGTAAGCCCGTATACAAGGGATAAGTTTAGGGTTGTTTTGAGCTTGAGGGCATTAAAAAAAGCGGTGCCAAAAGGTTCTTTTGATGCGGTCCATTTAGGCGAGTCTTGTAGTAAGAAATGGGCTATACACCCAGATAGTAGTAAAGAGATACCGACTACAATAAAAGGCGTTTTAAGATCGTGCCAACTAGCAAGTCGTATAGTTAAAAAACCAGAAACTGCTACGCCGATATTGCCGACTCCATATATTCCTAGGGCGAGGCCTCTTTTCTCTTTTGGGAACCAAGAGTTAATAAAGGGTATGCCAACCGAAAATATCGCACCAGATAGACCCAAGAAAAAACCTAAAATTAGTAGCTGTGCGTAACTATTGGCAATGGCTAGTAAAAAGACCGGTATAGCACTCAAGAAACTAACAGATGTAAATATTTTCTTTCCACCATATCTATCGCTCAGTGCGCCAAGTACAATGCGTCCGAGCGACCCAACTATGACTGGCATTGCAACCAGTGTCGAGATTTGAAATGGGCTTAAAGATAGAATCTCGCCGTATCTGCTAGCGAGTGGGCCCAACATAGACCAGGCCCAAAAGTGGATAATCAAGATAAGAGTTACAAGTGTAAGTACCCTTTTATTGCCCATTATCACAGTATAGCATTATCAAATTGGGCGGTATTTGGCTTAAGAGAGAGGGATATCGCTTTCCCTCACTTTGTTCGGTCGCTCCTCCGACTCTCTCGAAAAGAAAATACCTATGGTGCTTTCTTTTCTCCGTTCGTCTACGCCGAACCCTCTGCTAACGCAGTACGGGTTCTCATTCACTTTGCCAGGTTTT
>CAYTUF010000047.1:0-2661 GCA_964441225.1 uncultured Candidatus Saccharibacteria bacterium
GCCTCATTAAATACGGTCTCTATTGGGATGTTATGATGACCTTATGCTTTCTCTTTATACCTGTTCTATTATTCAATGCTAGGTTGTCGGCCTCGAACTGGTTAGGCATTATATTGATTATGGCGGGGATTATATTAACGAAGAGTTAAAAGAAGTCCTAGAAGGGGACTATCACTTAGTTTTGGTTAGCGGAGAATATTACGATTGCCCTAGTTGCAACGACGGGGCCACACTAACTCCTCAAGCCTTCTGGGACGAAAAGTCCCTATTAGATCATATGCTTAAAAGAGCAGGTTCAGATAAAATGACAGCTATCTGGATTGCTGATAGTTGGGGTTCTGGCCACATGTACAAATACTGCGACATTAAAACCACAGCTAGTTTTCACCGTGTCCAAAAATTAGAATTTGACTTACCATCAGGACCTGTTATTATGGTACTCGATAACGGAGGCTTTAGGCAGCTTACGCCGCAAGAGATGGTACTGTATGGACCAAGCAAGAATAGTTAAATATAAACTAGACCCTCATAAAGTCTATAGTATCACTAAGCTCCATACTGACGGTATGCATGAGCTTAAAGGCATTGGCCCTTGTCACTGGGATATACAGATAGGACATACTGTTGCTATTGCTGGTTGGTACACTACTATAGTTACAGAGATCGTTAAACTTGGAAAAGGTATTTTAATCGAAACTCAGAACTCTACTTATATCATAGAAGAGTTTGGGATGGATAGACGTGAGTCCAAAAAGCAAATTTAAAGCTGGTGATATAATCTACTATAAATATCCAAGTAGATATGCACGTACTCGTGATCCCAAAACAATCGAAGCTATCATTAAGATTCATGGTGTTCTAAGTCCTCTATATAACATAGAAGTACTTAAGCAGATTCGAGGCACTATCGTAGGCTCTATTGCTCTTAGAGGTTCTGACGGTATGTTCCAATTAGATACTATTGAAATTGATACTTATAGTCGGCATCTCACTTCTGCGGAGAAGGTTCTCTATGGATGAGATGATGCACATGGCTAATAGGCTTAGTCACTATAAGAAAATTAATCCTGACATTGGTTTAGACCATTTTGAACTGGGCCGCCACACATACTGCCACTTGATGTTGAATTACCAAGGCCAATGGCATCGAATCGAAGTGCGAGCCTTCAATATTACTTATGACTATTCTTTGATAGAAGTTAGTGCAGTGAATTGGACTTTAGCTGCTGGTACTTGTACGTTACGTATAAACCCAGAGAACGTTAAAGATTTCAAGATATTGGAAGACGAACCAACAATGCAGGTGCTTTATGGATAGCTGGAGACGGTTTAAATTTATTCCTGGGACAGTTTATGATTTTAGCGATATTCCTGTTTTTTATGTTTTTGTATATTCTGAGCTTGTAATGGAAAGCTTTGTACGTTATCATTTTAAGTACTTTGATGGACTAAGTAACGGAGGAACAGTAGCTTTTCATGAAGACCGAGATAGAGACTTTCTTAGCAGAATGGTCGAAAGCAGTGCTGGAGCGCAAACCCTCTATGGTGGGAAGATTTCTTTTGGAAAAGGAAACCAAACGAATCTATAGAATTAGCAATTATTGTTTTGAAGTGCCAGCGTTTGTTGGCAAAGAAGTTCCGCCCGAAGAATTGTATTTGGAAATGAAACAAGTAGCAGGCCCGTTAGCTCCAGGATTTAAAAATAGAATGGACTACTTTTGGATATTTGCTTCTGATATAAATTTTAATGATTATGATTTGTTGCCTGAATCGGCAGAGGTTCTGTATGGTGAAAAAGAGACACGTAACGTTCGTTAAATTTATCAGTGAAGAATACCAAGAGGTATTTAAAATTAACGAAATAGGTATTATTGTTAGGCCAATTCGTTCTACCTACAGAGACCTTGGGGAAGGTAAACAAGACTATAGAGGCGGAGAAATCGTAAGTTTAGATGGACGTAAAACTGGTAGAGCTTGGGAAGAACTAGATTATATTAGAATTGAGACTACGCCAGCACTGGAGATATTGTATGGAAAATTTAATAAAAGCCAAGCTTAAAGAGATTGAGGAGAAGTACGATGTTAAAATCCTTTTGGCGGTCGAAAGTGGGAGTCGTGCTTGGGGTTTCGCTAGTACGGATAGCGATTGGGATGTTCGTTTTATTTATGTGCATCGCCCTACTTGGTACGGAACTGTGTTTCCTGGCAAAGACACGATTGAAGTCATGGACAAAGAGAATAACCTCGACTTTTCGGGGTGGGACTTAAGAAAGGCCCTAGGGCTCCTTTACAAAGGCAATCCTCCGCTTCTAGAATGGCTTTCTAGCCCTATTGTCTATCAGGCTATACCGGAAGCTGTCTCTGAGCTTAGAAACCTTTCTACGGGCTATTACGACGTTAAATCGGCCATCTACCATTATATCCATATGGCTCATGGTAACTGGAAGGCTTACGTTAATGAACGTCCTATGGTAACTATGAAAAAGTACTTGTATATCTTTAGGCCGCTTTTAGCCTGTAAGCATATAGAAGAGATGAAGACTATGGCTCCTATGGAAATTGATAAGATATTGAAATACTTAGACAATTCCGTAGATCAACGGTTCAAGGATCTATTAGACTTAAAGAAAGCTAATGTAGAATTAGGTCAAATGCCAGCAG
>CAYTUF010000048.1:0-2598 GCA_964441225.1 uncultured Candidatus Saccharibacteria bacterium
GCTAAAGAAGATATTATTGCATTTGTTCAGTTCAGCGATATCTATGAATCCAAGCTGGCCTGGAGTGCCAATAACCTCGATAAAAACGAGTGGGACAATCCATATTACGGCTTCCCGCAAATGATTCGTTTCGCCTTCAACCCGAATGAAAGTTCTCGCAAAAAACTCGAGGAAATCCCTGGCAGTAAACCGTCAGAAATCTTTGCACCCATTGACACCAATAAGACTGGCGACTACGAAACCTTCTTGCATGAAAAAGAAGCCATCGATCTACTACAGGTACTCGATGGTACAAAACAGGACACCCGACTACTAGGTCTGCTTGACCATCCATCAATTAAAGCTGGCAAGCTCGCACGTCACGTGGTTATTGTTCTGCCAAAGCGTGCATCATGTGATGCCCTTGAAAAGCTTCTACGTGGTCGTCCGGAACTATTCAAAAATCTCTCCGATTATAAACTACTTAATATTAGTGGCCATAACGCCAGCACATCGCTCAAAAAACCTGAGCAAATCAAGTCTGCTATCATTACGGCCGAAGCGAACGGCGAAAAGACGTTAACGCTGACGGTAAACAAAATGCTCACGGGTACTACGGTGCGTGAGTGGGACACCATGATTTACCTGAAGGCTACTATTAGTCCTCAGGAATACGATCAAGCAATCTTTCGACTCCAATCACCATGGGTAAAGAATTACGTCGGCGACTCAGGTGAAGCAATCAAATACGATATGAAACCGCAAACCCTACTGGTTGATCTCGACCCAACAAGGTTATTCTTCCTGCAAGAAGCTAAGGCACTCAGCTATGGTGCGAATGTTGAAAAAATCGGTAACGAAAATATTAAACAATTCGTTGCACGCGATCTTAAAGTATCACCAGTGCTCGCGCTTAATGCAGAAAATAACAAACTCGTTGAAGTAGAGGCATCAGTTATTATCGATGCAGTTCGAAAATATGCCAGTGAACGTTCAATAGGTGAGGACGTCAATGAAATTGGTGTCGACATTAGTCTTCGAGATAACGAAAGTATCAGCAGCTTGATTAGTACCTTGGCAGAAATTAATGGCAAGAATGGTCTTAATATTTCACCAATCGACGATGAAGACGAAGGCGAAGATATCGACACCGAAGATGTCGATGGTGATGATGCGGGTGAAGACGAAGGAGACAATTCATCATCTGGTAGCACTAACAGCTCACCAACCGACAATGACGAAGCTAATGCCATAAAGACATTCGAGAAGCAGTTCCGCATGTACTACGTGCTCATCCTGCTTTTTGCATTCCTTTCAACCACTGAAGAAAAGTCGCTAGCTGACGTTATCGCTAACCTTGATGCCAACGAAGATAACCAACGTATCGCTCGTAGTCTAGGACTCAGGAAAGAACACCTCAGTGCATTACGCGAAACAATCAACTGGTCAATTCTCAGCTCACTCGACTACAAAATCCAAAACTCAGACTACCGCGCTAATGACGACACCATTACACCAGTTGAGCATATAAATATTGCTATCAACAAGTTCGGCAAACTATCAGACTCAGAAGTGTTCACCCCTGCTCATATTGTTGATAAAGTATACAACGCCTTTGACGCCGACTTCTGGCGTAGCGCCGCAAACGCAAAGGTCCTGGACATTGCCAGTAAGTCCGGTAGTTTTGCCAGCCGCTTCATTAGGCGAGTGCAGCAAGAGGGCGTGCCGCTTGAAGACATTAAGAATAACTTCTACTCAATTCCGACTTCGCCAGCCGCTTACGAATTTACTCGCAAAATGTACGAGGCGCTAGGGCTTAATATCGACAATATTGCCCAGCACTTTACGTCTTACGACATTCTAGAGTTAAAGCACGTAGATGCCATCACAACACTACTAGCGACTAAAACACTTGCTGAAATAACAAAAGAAGACCTCAAGGCCACAGATGATAGAATAGAAAGTGATGGAAACGAGAGTAATCAAGTGAAGTTTAGTGCTGTGGTTGGGAATCCGCCATATCAGGAGGATACGGCTAATAGTCGTACGAATCCAATTTACCCACAGTTTATGGATAGCTCTTACTTGCTGTCGGATAAAGTATGCTTGATTACACCTGGTAGGTTTTTGTTTAACGCCGGTCAATCTTCCAAGCAGTGGAATGAAAAGATACTCAATGATAAGCACCTGGAAGTAGTTTACTTCAAGCAAAAGTCAGCCGATATCTTTCCTAACACAGATATCAAGGGTGGTGTGGTTATCACACACCGTGATGCAGATAAGATTTTAGGGCCAATCGGTACATTTACCCCGTTTGACGAGCTCAACTCCGTACTTCACAAGGTCTCACTAACTAACCCCGAAAAACTAAGCAAAATAATTTTTGGCAATAGTAGTTACAGGTTTACTGAAAAGCTATACGAGGATAATCCGCGGCTTCGTGGTCGAGTAAGCGTAAACGAGGAGCGATCTATCGGGACAAAAGTGTTCAGTACTTTCCCAGAGGTGTTCGTAAACAATCAACCTTCCACTGGTGACTATGTGTGTATTTACGGACGTGAGGACAATAGACGTATCTTCAAGTGGATCAAGCGAGAGTACATATCTGCTCAACCAAAT
>CAYTUF010000049.1:0-2331 GCA_964441225.1 uncultured Candidatus Saccharibacteria bacterium
ACGACTAAAACCTCCGAAGAACCGTTCCCGTGAGATTTTAGTTGTTTATGGCCACCATGCAAGCCTAGAGAGAATGGCAGGTATAACTGAGGTACTGAACCGATACGGCGCCGTTACCGTGCCAGATTTACCCGGTTTTGGTGGAATGGACAGTTTTTACAAAATTGGCAAAAAGCCAACTATCGATAATTATGCCGATTATCTGGCATCTTTTATAAAACTAAAGTATAAGAGACGACGACTCACTGTAGTTGGTATGTCGTTTTCGTTTTTGGTTATCACAAGAATGTTACAAAAGAATCCCGATATTGCAAAGAAAGTTGATTTGCTGATAAGTTTTGCTGGCTTTGTACACAAAGATGATTTCAGGATTAAAACTATGGATCTTTTTGCACTTAAGTGTTTAGCTTTTATATTCTCTGGGAGACTCTCATCTTTAATCTTGAGATATACCGCATTAAATAGTGTTAGTTTAAAATTAGCCTACAAGCTTGTAGCAAACACCAACCCAAAGATGAGAAATTCTGACAAACAAAAATTCGACGACTTAGTTAAGTTTGAGACAAAGCTTTGGCAGGTTAATGATGTACGCACTCGGCTAAAGACAATGCTTGCAATGTTTAACGCCGACCTTGGCAATAGAAGAGTAAACCTAGCCGTCAGACATATACAAGTAGCGGATGACAGGTATTTTGATAATGAGATAGTTGAGCAACATATGAGAATTATTTATAAAGACTTCGAGCCTATTGAATCTAGAGTGTCGGGTCATATGCCCACTGTAATCGCTACAGCCAAAGAAGCTTCACCTTTTTTGCCCAACCGTATAAGAAAATTGCTAAGGGAAGCATAAGGTATAATAAGTAATCACAAATACTATGAAAATCGGATTAATTTGTCCTTATAATATGTTCCTTGGTGGTGGTGTTCAGGAATATGTTCTTGCTATTCGTGACGGCCTTAACAAAAGGGGGCATAAGGCCTTCATAATAACTCCTCTACCCCGTAGTTATAAAGGGCCCAAGCACCCGGGCATGATTATGATTGGAACATCTGCAAAGTGGAAGGCTTATGGAACGATTGCAACAATTTCCGTGAGCGTTGATACAGACACTCTTGAGGAGATGTTAGCTAGAGAAAAATTCGATATTTTACACTTTCACGAACCTTGGGCGCCAATGCTGGCAAGACAAATATTGTCCAAATCAGATACTATAAACATCGGCACATTTCATGCAGCGATCCCAGAGAGGCTCATGGGAAAGACCATAGAAAAAGTCATCACACCATACACAAAATCCATTTTAAAATACCTAGACGTTCTAACTGCCGTATCGTCAGCAGCAACAAAATACGTTAGTTCTCTGACTCCTAGGAAGATTTACCCAGTACCTAATGGCATAGATACAAAAAAATTTGTGCCGAGCCGTACTAGCCGAGATAATCAAAAATTGAAAAAGTTATTTTATGTAGGGAGACTGGAAAAGCGTAAAGGAGTAAGCTATCTATTAGACGCTTTTAAACTTATATCTGACAAAGATCCGAATTATCGTTTGACAATTGCTGGAGACGGACAAGACAGAGAAAAACTAATGGCGAAGGTTAAGGAAGATTCAATAAAGAATGTGGAATTTATTGGATTCGTTGAGGAAAAAAAGAAATTGGAGCTTTATGCTAATTCGGATCTTTTTGTATCGCCGGCGATTTATGGCGAAAGCTTTGGCATAGTGTTACTGGAAGCTATGGCTAGCGGATGTGTAACAGTTGCGGGTAATAACCCTGGCTATGAATCTGTTATGACTGGCACAGGTCAAATATCTATTGTAGACCCAAAAAATTCTGAGGATTTCGCAAGACGTATCAAGCTATTAGCGAATGATGAGGCTCTTAGAAAGGTATGGCGTGACTGGGCAATAAAAGAAGTAAAAAAGTATGATTACAGTAACATCATAGACGCGTATGAGTTAATCTATAAAGCAGCATATGCAAAAAAGAACATCAAAGAATAACCTCACAATAGGTCTAGTATTAGATGATGGGCTAGACCGCTTAGATGGTGTACAAGCTTTTATTGTTACGATTGGCGAATATTTTAAATCTAAGGGCCACAAAGTACATTATCTGGTTGGGCAGACATCCAAGAAAGAATTCTCCAACGTGCATTCTTTAAGTAAGAACATAAGTGTGGTTTCAAACGGGGGGAATCAGCTTACTATACCACTACCAGCTAACAGATCTAAACTTAAAAAAATATTGAGTTCATACAAATTTGACGTATTGCATGTTCAAACCCCCTATAGTCCAATGCTTGCCGGCGGGATAGTTAAACTT
>CAYTUF010000050.1:0-2224 GCA_964441225.1 uncultured Candidatus Saccharibacteria bacterium
AACTCTGGCAAGCCGTCAAAAGATTTGACAGCCACAGCCATATCAATAATCGGTTTGGCGGCTAGTCCTGAAATTGATGTACTACCGATATGCTCAACATCTAGTATTTTTTCGCCAAAAGCTTCAAGAAGATGATGCTTTTCGGCTTCAAATTCTTTTTGTCAGATAGGGTTGTAGCCTACAGTTTTGATGGTGCCGCGTTTTAAACCTATTGGCTTACTCACTTTTTAAGTATCCAAATCATAAATGCCGGTATGTGTGATAGTTGCTCAAACATTTCTGGGTTGGTTTGCCGCATTTCGTCTATCGGCTGCGGCTCAACAACTTTTTGTATGATAAAGCCTGCGGCGTGTATCTGTCCAATCATTTTACTAAAAGTTCTATGGTACACAACAACTTCTATTTCGCCCAAAATGCCCTTGATTTGCTTTACTCCGTCATCTTGTGATGAAAGGTAATCGCCAAAAGTAGTGCGTTTTTTGGTTTTAAGCTCAACTTTTCTGCCAAGACGGGCGTACTTAAATTTGTCATATGTTGTGTACTCAACTGCAGTATCTATTGGGTGCCCGCAGGAAAAAACGTATAATCCATTCGGTCGCAGTATTCTGCGAGCCTCCTCTAATGATTATGTCCAGTCATCTACATAATGAATAGCTAGACTTGAATATGCTAGGTCAAAGCTTTCATCAGGAAAATCTAGCTTTTCCATATCCATCTCGTGAAACTCAATATCTGAGTGGTTATTTCTCGCAATACCTAGTAGACCGCTAGAAATGTCTACTCCCACAACCTTACTTACGCCACTATCTGCCAACCAGCGAGTATCAACACCACTACCACAGCCAATACTTATGACCTCCAGTCCTTCTAGATTCGGTAATACGGCACGAATTGCCGGCTTTTCGTATTGTGAATGAAAAATACTGTCGCTCGGATCGGAAATGTGCTGATTATATTGTTCGGCATTTGCATTATAGCTCTTAACGGTGTTCGGGTCTGTTGCCATAGGTGTTATCGTAACATATTTTCCACTGTTTTTACGAACTGCTTTCTTTCTTTTTTTTTTCTTTTTATGTTAAAATACCAAGTGTATTGATCTTAACAAGAAAGGCGGAAACATGTCAGAAGAGTTAGAACAGAAAAAAATTGTACAAGATAACGGTGTAGACTATGACATAACAGCAGCTGACTCCGAGTCGAGTAAATGGCTACCGAGTACTGGCGAGGAAGCTTATCAGTCAGTTGAAAACAGAAGAAAATTTGTAGCTGCGACTGATGAGGCTAGTCAATTTTTGAGCCTAGCCGATTTGGACTCATCTGGCGGTGTGTTAGAGTTTGAATCATCAGATTTGGAGGGTAACCCAACCCTAGTTTCTGTCTTTCATCCACGCGATTCAAAAAATAGTGAAGCTTTAGCCATCGCGATCAGAAAGAAAGGAGATAATACCTCTGGTAATACGAAAGTATATTTACACTTTAGGGAATCCTCGCCGGGTGTTGGTTCGTTTTTTATGCCAGTTAACACAGAGGGTATAAACGATAGAGCTAATTTTAGAGACCCAAAAGATCGTGCAGAATTATATGCGAACAATAAAAGGAACGCTAATCTAAGTTTTACTGAGAACACGGGTGGTTCTCTTGGTTACTTTGGGACAGGCGAGGTAATTGATAACGGGACACAAGAGTATGTTGAAGCTTCGCTAAGTATTCTAAAGGCTGCCGAAATTTTAAAACAACAACAAGAGCAAAAACCAGCTGCATAAAAAAAGCTTTACCATAAGCTTTTGTATGAAGCAAGCAGTGTATGCCAATATGAATATTTCGACATCTAGTAGTCGCGTCAACAACAAAATAATACTTTGATTTATATAGTAGCCGTCTATTTTATTAACGATTTAATAAGTAGTTCGTAGTCCTCATTGTTATGGGTGCATAGAATTATATCTTGTGTTCTATTATCATGATTATATTCATAGAATAATTCTCTGATAAGATATTAGAATGAATGTAATTGAAGTAATCAAGCGAGAGTCAGTATGATTGATGAAAAATCAACCTCCGGTAAGCGCAATGAGCACCGCATCTTGTCGTCATCAATTCCAGTCGTATTTAGCGATGGAACTGCGGTTTATAGCGAGCTAACTAAAAAGTACGAAGTACATAAGAGAGGCTTTTTTATATTGACTCCATCTGGTAGTGGCAAAACTCACTTCGTCTCACATCA
>CAYTUF010000051.1:0-2158 GCA_964441225.1 uncultured Candidatus Saccharibacteria bacterium
TGCTCACTATGCAAAAGTACCGCTTCGGCTACACTTTTTGCGTAAGTTCGGCTAATGTCCTATCAGAAATTTGCCTACCAATATTTGTCAGCGGTCGTCTTGTTGGCACAATGAATCTCGAAAGTGCATACAAGGACGCATATTCTGAGACGTTGCACTTGGCACGAGCAATCGCTGAACAAGTTGGATTGTCGCTGTCTCACTCGCGGCAGGTAATCGAAGATGTAATTTGGTCTCGCACTGCTAACCTCACTGTTAATACTCACGAACTACTCAAGTGCGTCAGTAAACTTCAAGAGCTCGCCGACAGCACAAATACTCCTATCGGTGACAAGATTAAATCAGTTTCTAATAAAATCCGTAAATGTATTGACGGAGGAGACTCAGAAAGTTATTCTAGTCCCATGGCTACCTTAGACATAGTTACGAAAGTTATTGAAGAACTAAACTATGGGCGGCATATCCATTGGAAGAAAGAGCCCGTTAATGACTATATTCATCTCCCTCTTCGCGCACTCGCTATTAAATTAGCCTTTACTATGATTTTAGATAATGCTTATAATGAAGCACTCCGCTCCAACGATTTCAAAGTTCTTCTTTCCGCTAATGAGTCTATGGTAGGCAACGTTCCATATTTGTCAGTAAAAATAGAGAATGCGGTTCTTAGCAAGCTACATGATAACATAGCTCATGATCTCTACCGAATGCCGATTCAAAGGAGCCGAGTGCATATAGGAGCGTTCGCTGCTGGTGCTGCCATGCGTGCGATTGGCGGAGACGTTTACTTGGCTATTAACGATGGCAGAATATTGAAGACTGTCATAGACATTCCTATTAAGGGTGCACAATCACCGTGAAAATCTTTCGAGTATTAGTTGTTGATGATGATCCTGACATACTGGATCAGGCACGCAATGCGTTTCCGACGTCAGACCCTATCAAGGTACATACGGCAGATAGTCTGGACGTTGCGCTTGAGGTCATCCGTCAAAATTTTATTCACGTAGCGTTTGTTGATTTACAACTTAAACAGAAAGCAAAGAACATCGAAGGTAAGACATTTTTGAGAGATTTAGTTGATATTCGGCCATCGTGCCGACGATTTCTCTTAACCCAGTATCCAGATGAATACCGTCAGGATTTCTTTGACCTTCTACATCCCATAAATCCTATTATACATGGAGCTTTGGATAAGCATGATTACCATGACCACTTCACAGATGTGATTAGACCAATTGCAGGCAAGTGGCTATCAAGAGCTATAGACGTTGAAAATGTGAGCGAGTTGTTTAGTCTGCTGGAAAAGAAGAGTGTAAGTAGTAAGGAGGCACACCTTACCGTTGATGAAATAGACTATCTGATCTCGGTTCTGCTCGGACAGGGAATTGACGTGGAGGGAAAAACGGGAGAAGACATTGACCGTATACTCTTACATCCTCTAGAAGGAGGAAGAAGCAGATCAATCGTCGCGTTAGGGCGACCAAGAAATGCCGCTGGTCAAGAGGGAATTTACTGTGTTATTAAAGTTGGACTACGCAAAGATACTGATGAAGAGTACTCGCGTTACAGAAGATATGTCCAATTCTTGGTTTCTTTGAACCGGCGCGTCGAACTCTTAGGTTATGTTCCTGGTGATATAGTAGGGGCAATTTGCTATTCATTCGCTGGAAAGTCACCAACAGACATATTCAGCATGGCTTCTCTCTTTGATCAAGAAGATTTGAGGGTAATTGAGCACCTAAATAATTTGGTTGATCCTAATAGTAAGGAATGGTACGCAAAAGATAGAGTGGATAAAGATTTGGCACGATATTTTAACCATACCTATGGCTTAGATGCACACAAGGTTTTAGAAAGCGTAATAGAATTTGCAGAAAAAGTGGCGCCACAGTTTGGTGGAGTCAAAATGGGTGATCAAGTTCGATTTGATGGGGACAAACTAACTATACCTAAAAAGGTAATTGGGGCTGGGAAAATGCGCGCTACATATCAGGCTTGTATTGTTCATGGAGATTTGAATGCAGAAAATATAATCCTTTCAGATGACAATCGTATAATATACATTGATTTCAGATATACTGGTTGGGGACCGAAATCTTTGGAAGCTGGTAGACTGGAGGCAGAGCCTCCAGCCCCCAATCGTCGCCAGGTACATTGG
>CAYTUF010000052.1:0-2110 GCA_964441225.1 uncultured Candidatus Saccharibacteria bacterium
CTGTATGCCTCGAAGTATGTTAACCCCAAAGCAGAGAAGAAAGCATCAACAGTAAAAACCACAAAGCGAGCGACGAAAGAGAACACTAGACAAACTGATAAAGCCGAAATCACAGATGAGGATGAGCCGACGGAAGTATAGATCAGTCTTTTAATGGCTATTCAAATAAATATGACAATAAAATTACGGAAAAGGTGTTAACTTAGAGAGTTATTGTATCTTCTTTGTAGGTGCACTAGTTCACGGCTTTCGACAGTAAAGTGTTAATATTAAGCATAAGGACTTGATATGCCAGATAATTACCTAACAAAAATGGAAACATTCCGAGTAAAAAGTGTTGCCCTGCTTCCGGGTTTAAGTATCCCGAGGACGCAGAAACTCAACGAGAAAGAGAAGAAAAAAGTTCAAGAAAAAGTCGACGCTAGACAGCAAGTGGTGCTGTTGCCGGCAGAATTCGGCATTGAAGAGTACCGAGAGCGAGATATAAGAATCGCTTCCCTATGCCGATATACAGGGTTTACAGAGCAAAAAGATAGCAGCGTTCGGATCATATTTGATTGCATATGCTTATGCATTGTTAGGGATCTGCAGCTCATCGACTCAGAGTATTTTGCCGATATCGAATTATTGCCTGAGCAACCAATTGATTCTACAAACCCCGAGATAATAACGTTGCTCGAAACTATTCAAAGACAATTTAAGGAATACTTGAGATCTGATACGAATGTTCCCATTAGGAACATCGAGACTGTCAAAAGTCCACTATCGATAGATAACCTCATACATAGCGTAGTTCTGGGCGCGCTAATTGACACAGCAACAAGACGCCGTCTAATAAATGAGCGTGACCCGTTAACTAGACTACAAATACTAAGCACCGGTCTTGAAGCGAGGATAGCCGAGCAAGAAGCAGAAAAGGGGCAAGACTTATTTGCGTATTACAAGGACAAGCTTGATAGCCTGGTGATTGAGCCAGAAGTTAAAAAACGCATCCATCTAGAACTGAGTCGCTTAAAGAATTTAAAGCGGGATTCGTCAGAGTGCGGCAATGTAATCGACTGGCTTGACAGGATCATGGTTTTTCCTTGGGGTGTTGAGACCGAAGATTCCAACAATCTAGAAGCTGCAAAAGACATTCTAAATAACAGCCACTTCGGCTTGGAGAAGCTAAAACAGCGAATACTTGACATTGTCGCAATTCAAAAATATACCAAGAAACAACCGCCACAAATTCTCTGTCTGTACGGGCCGCCGGGAGTTGGCAAGAGTACGATCGCAAAGTCAATTGCTGAAGCGCTCAACAGAAACTACTATGCAATTTCGTTAGGTGGCGTAAACAAACCTGAGGATATTGCAGGAGAGAAGCGATATTTTATTGGTGCAAAGCCGGGAAAAATTATTAACGGTTTGGTACAAGCAGGCAGTAAAAATTGCGTATTATTACTTGACGAGATTGATAAGATGGGTGCGAACCAAAGCCATGGTGACCCCGCATCAGTTTTGTTAGGAGCATTAGATAGAAATCAGAATGATACGTTCAAGGATGACTACTTCGATGTTCCGATGGATCTGTCGAGCGTTTTCTTTATTGCGACCGCAAATGACCTGTCTACCATACCTGAGCCCCTCTTAAACCGTCTAGAGGTACTAACACTAGACGGTTATTCACTGAATGAAAAGGTCCATATCACAAATAACTATTTAATTAAGAAGGTTATGGAAGAGTTTGGTTTAGGGGAGAACATCATATCGGTAACACCAGACACGATTGGGATGATTGTTGAACAATATACTTTTGAAAGTGGCGTACGACAGCTCGAAAATATTATCAGGGAAATTTGTCGCAAGCACATCGCTTACAAGGCGTTTTCCAAATCTTCGCTAGAGCCAGTTGAGCTATCAATCGAAGATATTAATAGAATGCTAGAGGATGCCTACGAAGAGGAGCCGAATCTAGCCCAAGAAGATGAAGTGGGTGTCGTGAATAAGATGAGCGTCCTTAGGGGCAATATAGGCTCAGTCGGTCGCCTTGAGGTCGTTATTACGGACAACGGGAAAGGTGAACAAATTGTTTCAGATAACATAGTTGGCACAGCCCTTAGTACGTTCA
>CAYTUF010000053.1:0-2046 GCA_964441225.1 uncultured Candidatus Saccharibacteria bacterium
AAGCAATGTAGCCACCGATAATGTCTGGCAAGACGAAACTAACCCCGACTTCATCTGTAGCCCTGACGCTTATGAAGATACCAAAAAACCAACGTGGGCAATTGAAATAAAGTGCCTATCGAGTGCTAACCATATAAAAGCGATCTATGAAGACAAGCGTCCGAGTGATTATGACTACCAATGCCTAAATTACTTTGCCGTCAACCCAAACTTAAAAACCCTATACTTTTGCATGTACGACCCGAGATTCTTCAGCGAAGAACTCCAGCTGAAAGTGTTTGTAATAGAAAGAAAGGATATTATCGACCAAGTAGAAAGATTAAAGCAGGTGCGAGCAGACGCTCAAGACAAGATCAATAAATTTGTAGAAAGGTATTCATTCTAATGGCTAAGAAATACGATATTAAACTCCGAACTGGCGAATACACCGACAATAATGGTGAAACTAAAGGTCGATACCTAATCGCTGGCGTAATATTTGAAACCAAGACTGGTAACCTAATGGGTAAACTAGACGTAATACCAACAGGCGACTGGGACGGAACATTCTTCTTATCGGAATTTGAGAACAACAAACCTCAAGAAATCGACAAAGAAGAGATACCATTTTGATTAAGATCTAAGTGCCTGCGGTTCATGATTTGCTCTGAACGAAAAGGATAAATGGGATGCTACTAGGACTATAGAAGTAGTGGACAGCCAGCTTAGAACCGATAATGTCCAGTCAATAGCCTAGAGATTGGACAATTCACACAAAGACTTAGCGAAAGCTCGTCGGAAATAAGAGAAAACCAGCCGTGGAACCTTAAAAAATAGATTGAGTGTAGTAGTGTCGGGTGATACCACTGGAGACGGTGGCGAGTGTGTATTTTCTGAGTATCCTTCATAGACTAGACCCTGCCATATCACCTGACGCTCATGCACTCAATCAAACATATTAAAAGTATTAGAGGAAGTATGAGCAACTATAACGAAAGACTCGATGAGATATTGGACGGAATATTGTGGACTGGTCATAAGTGGGCTATTGATAGGCTAGACCGAACGCCAAACGTAGTATTAGCCGAAGCCAAGCAAGCCATCACTTCACTCATAAAAGAACTGGTGGCGGAAGCGAAGCCAGAAGTGCCAATAATTGCAGACTATTTTGCATTGGACAGTTACCGTAACGCTATCAACCAGTTCGAGCAGAACCTATTAAAAGCATTGGAGGAACATGAGACTAAGAAGTCTAACCCCACCCAAAGCTAATAGAAAGGATAGAGAGTATGGACGATAAAATTGCAGAGCTTACGGGTCAAATAGCCAACTCATTTGCCCAACAACATGATAGACACATAGAGCAATTCTTAAAAAAGAACCTCATCCCCTTTGACGGTGATATTGCCAAGACCAACCAAGAGCTAGAAGCCAAAGGCATGAGACTTATCCGAGAAGATGAACCATTTGACGGCTTCGGAGACAGAAAAAGTACCTATATGATTGTAAAGATTATAGATAGTACCAGCGTTACAGTAAAAGCGCCTGTGATAGCCACTCCACCAATAAAAGGAAAGGATTAGCATATGAGCAAGAAAATAATAAAACCAGAGAAAGTAAATATAGGTGGGAATTGTCACATCTGTAACGAACCGAGTAGACAATGATATTTTATTTAGCACTTATATTAACTGTAGTAATAGTAAGCTTGTTTTTATCTAGTAAGCCGTTATGTTACCGAGAAAAGATGGGCTACAAATGTCAAGGACGAGTTTGTAAAGGTAATGAGCCACATTAAATTAAAGGAGAAGAATATGACAAAACAAGAAACAATCACGTTAAATGGAAAAACGTATATCGAGGTAGACCCGAATGCCAAAGTCATTAAGCCAGCTATAAAAACTGATCACGTTATTATAATCGCTCAAAGAGGATGGATATTTGAAGGTTACAGAAACAAAGCAGTAAAAGATAATATTCAATTGCTGAATGCCAATGTTGTCCGTAAGTGGTCGAACGGTCGTGGAATTGGAGGGTTAACTAAAAAGGACTATAAGTCTGAATATA
>CAYTUF010000054.1:0-1887 GCA_964441225.1 uncultured Candidatus Saccharibacteria bacterium
CACTAGAGGCAAGTATTTCCGACCATCACTCCGTCGCCTGTAGCGGTGCTAGGATGGGAGACATAGTTTTTAATGGTTCGCCTAAGGATTATAATGAGAAAGAAGCCCAGTCCAAAGGATTGAAAAATAAAAACTATACGGATTTAATATACAAGAATTTTCTTCCAGGCTATCGCCAACAATCCGAAATAGTCAATCATTATAAGCCAAACATCATCACTATCTCCATTTCTGGCAACGACCTGGGTTTTTCAAGCAAAATCCAAACCTGCATTACCAGATTTACAACTTGCTACAGTAAACCAATCGACAAAATACAAATGCTAGAGGAGATTTTAAACCAGCAAGAACCCCTAAAAAAAGCATTATTAACTATCAAACAAAATGCAGACCCAAAGGCCAATATTTATGTGCTTGGTTATCCTCGTTTATTCCCCAACGGAGGGGGGAGTGACTGCCAGCTTAATACACCGTTCAACGAAAACGAGCGCATGCTCGCAAATGACCTAGTGCACGACATAAATTCGATGATAAAACTCTCTGCAGGATCTGTCGGAGCCACCTATATAGATATGGAATACGCTATGACAGGTCACGAGCTCTGCGCAGGTACTACCCCCGCATTTAATGGACTAACTGCGGGTAACGACGCTGTTAAGCTAATGGGTCTTGGTAAAGAGAGCTTTCATCCAAACCAATTTGGCTATCGTCTAATGAGCCAGCAACTAACCAGACAAAGCCAGAACTTTACCAAAAAGAATCCTGAACCAGCGTCAATAGGTATTCTCTCACGCCTCACAGGTAGTTCAATGGGCGAAAACATCCCGAGCAACTTACCGATACTTGTAAATAATTCATCTATGACGGCTGACTCTTTTGACCTGCAATCTTCAAGAAAAGTTAATATCGAGCTAAACAATACTCAAAACAGGCTTTTGCCAAATACCAGCTACGACGCCGTCTTGCATTCCGACCCAATCAACCTTGGTAAAATCCATACCGACCCCGAAGGCAATCTAAAAGGTAGCGTTACCTTGCCAGACGACTTGTCCCCTGGTTGGCACGAAATTCATATTATTGGCAAAACTCACGATGGCAGAACAGTCGATTATTACAAAAGTATTTTTGTCTCTGCTTCGGCATCTGCTACAGATAGGGATTGTGGTGGGGTGGTAGAGCCTTCTGGCACAGATTACGATCAAGACAACGTAGACGATGCTTGTGATGGCTCTATTGGCAGTCCGCCAAGTACTATTAGCTTAGATACATCACCTACATCGTCTATTAAGGGCTCAACAAACCTTGCTCGTGGTTCGCAAGACTTTTTAGCTGGTATGGGTGCTGTTACTTCGCCGAGCGAGGTAGGCTTAACCCCTTCATATAATAGTTCACTAAACAATCTTTTTTCTGGAGACGACTTACCCGTCTTGCCAATCGGCTCTTCCTATCAAAACGTTCTCGGCGACAGCAGTACCATAAAGAATAGCGTTCTGCTACAAGATGAAAAGGCTAACACTCAAATACGCTGGAACACATTTTTTATCCCCCTGGCCATGCTTTTTTTGACGCTAACGGCGCTTATTGCGCTAGCAATAAAAAGCCAAGTACGTTATTAGTCGCCTACTTTATAAACCGCGCGAACCATCTCGCTTCTTCCGCATGAAATATTTATTTTGATAGCAGTATTATTACCGTAAGGCAAGAACCATCCATCTGGTCCAATAAAATTAGCTGAGCCACTACAAGATAAGCGAAGATGTCCTTTGCTTTGCTCAAATACTACCCTCCCACTGTTATTTTTTTCATCCATCAGATCCACTGGACTTTTTTGGCTAGCATAGTCTAGCTTGAACTCTTTTTGATATTCCATCAGGTCTGCGAACTCAT
>CAYTUF010000055.1:0-1854 GCA_964441225.1 uncultured Candidatus Saccharibacteria bacterium
CCCTTCCGGGGTTCTTTTAACCTTTCCCTCACGGTACTTGTTCACTATCGATCGTAAGATATATTTAGCCTTGGAAGGTGGTCCTCCCAGATTCGGTCAGGATTGCTCGTGCCCCGACTTACTCGACAATTTAATGGAGACAAACCTACGGTTTTTCTCATCGCGCCAGGTACGAAATAAATTCGATACTTGGGCTGCTCTTTTCCCTTTTAGATTAAAGGAAAGGAGAGCAGGAGCGGTCCAGCTCTTGTAAGCTAGAGCTGGAGGCGGATTTATTCCGCAAGCTCCGATGAGAGGAAAACCATCGGTTTGCCTCTCATTAGTGCAAATGATAAGGTTTGCGACGCTTAACATACCGGGCTTTCACCGTCTCTGGCAGAACTTTCCAGATCTTTCTGCTCACCTCGCAATTTTCTAGAACCTCATGTTAGACAATGGTAGATCTAACTGCCAAACTCCGAAACAGCCAAAAGACCGTTCCAAAGCTTGGTTATTTGCATGTCACAACCCCCTTAACACATTCGTCTACCAACTTATCCAGCAAAACTTATACATCGCTCCAGCCTGTTTTCAGCAAAGCTGAAACTTTCGCCTGTGCTTTTGGCGCGCTACTTCGTCAGAAATTCCGTTGCTCCTTCGTAGTATTTTCATACAACTCAGTCTGCTACTTACTTCTTCCTTGTATCGCGTCCAAATGTAAAAGTTTTTCCCGCCAAATTGGCGGATGGAAATGTTAAAGGTTTGGGCTATTCCACGTTCGCTCGCCACTACTAGCGGAATCGTTGTTTACTTTCTCTTCCTCGAGGTACTAAGATGTTTCAGTTCCCCCGGTTACCTCTACCGAGCCTATATATTCAACTCGGAGTACAATAGACATTACTCTATGTGGGTTTCCCCATTCGGAAATCTTCGGTTCAAAGCTTGTTTGACAGCTCCCCGAAGCTTATCGCAGTCAACTACGTCCTTCGTCGGTATCTTACGTCAAGGCATCCGTTATGTGCGCTTGAGTAACTTTTTACGAAAAATGAGACAAAACCAAAGGTTTTTTCTCATCGCTTCGCTGCTCTTTTTCCTAAAATGGACAAAGATTTTCGAAATAAATTCGAAATTGCTTTGAATTGATAAGAAGCCTTTAGAATCTCATTTATTTTTTCGTGCATTTACTTTTTAGAAAAATATCTAAAAAGTTTTGACTAGTTATTGGCTGGTAACCAATAACTGTCGCAATTTTAGGTTTTGACTTACTCTAGCCAAAATAAAATTGCTATTTGCGCATAGTCATTGTGTCTCATTATTCACAACAACCTGCGACTTTGATGTCAGCCAAATTGTTAAACTGCAAAACTCTCCCTCGAGCAAGTTCTGATAGTAAAATTACATCAGTGATCAATACCACCGTTAATTGTTAATCAGATTGCTCTTGATTCATCCTTGATAAGAGTTTACGCTTGAAGCCTTTTCTTTATAGTCGCTTCTTTACCCTTGGCCTCTGGCCTAAACTCTTTGGAAAATCTTTAGAGCTCCAAACATCTTAACAAAATTAACAGATACGGTCAAGTGCCTACTGGTGCCAAAATTACATCAAAATGTAAGCTGTTTACACGTCGAGCATCTTGTTAATCCTATATTTTTTCGATAAAATTACCTAAGGTTTAATAATTCATTTTTATTGAATACAACCTTATATACTTCTGCGCTAGTCGGCTTCGCCGGCTCGATTATTTATAAGAGTTAAGATAAAATGCCAAGAAGCTTGCAGATGTTGGATCAAACAAATATGCGATCTTCGCTTTAGGGGTGTTAGCTCAGTTGGCTAGAGCACCTGCTTTGCAAGCAGGGGGTCCGGGGTTCGAG
>CAYTUF010000056.1:0-1807 GCA_964441225.1 uncultured Candidatus Saccharibacteria bacterium
GATATTCGAGCTTATTCCCAGTGTCGTAAAAGGTACCATTTTTTATTTGGTAGGCTAGCACTTCTTGCCCATCATTGATCATTCGCTGAATAGCAGTCTGGATTAACAATTCTTCACCCTCTTTGAGTGTGTTCATGGATGCTTCGATATGTTCAAAGATATTTGGGGTGAAAAGATAGCCACTAACGCTTGCGAGATTACTTGGCGCATTTAGTTTACCGGGCTTTTCGATAATAGTCGACATTTTCACGAGACCTTCACCAATCTCTTCTCCTGCCACTATGCCGTAACGCTTGTAGTCTTCATCCTTACTGATTTCCATACAAGTCACTACACTACTGCCCGTTTCGTCATACAGATCAATCACTTGCTTGAAACGTACAGGATTCGCTTTAATAAAGTCATCTGCAAAGGTGTATATAAATGGCTCATCACCGATAAGGTGAGCAGCGTTCAAAATTGGCCAACCCAGATATTCGCTTGGTTTCTTCTAATAGCTCGCGTTTGCCACCTTGTTTAAGATTAGCCCGAAGGTCTGCACTAATATAATCGAAGTGGTCTTCAATGGAGCGCTTATGATAGCCGGTCACAATGACGATATCTTCTATGCCAGCTTCTGCCAGTTCCTCAACAATATATTGGATGATTGGCTTGTCTACCAACGGCAACATTTCCTTTGGCATAGCCTTGGTTTGAGGTAAGAAACGTGTTCCAAAACCTGCCGCTGCAATAACTGCTTTTCGTACTTTTTTTGTCTGCATTGTTATATTCTAACATGCCTACTTATGCTTGCAGATTTGTACAGTTGGAGTACAATTCTGCCACAATGTCTACACATGAGCTCGTTGCCGGTGACCCTTCAGAAACTGCTATATTAAACAGGCTGATGCTGGATGTCCGGGGTGACTATGAACCGCCCCTGGACTATCATGGCTGGGAAGGACATATACTTACAGGCCTTAAGCGTATCGATGAGCTACAAGCATCAGGTATCGCTACAGATGTTAACAATTGGTTTATTGTGCGGTTTGGATACATATGCCACGACCGCTTTCTTTCGCAGATCAAGCTCGGTCTCATGTCGATGGATGGATACGAATGTGCGGAGCAGGTGGCCGCTGATCACTCTAGAGCGTTAGCCCTCGAATACGGGCTCGATGAGGAAATCGCCGACGAGATTCACTACTCAATTATGGCAACCAATCCGCGATACCCTTGTGAAACTCCAGAGGCTCGTGCTACGTGTCGCGTTGATCTAGGCAATACGGGTGACGGTTTTGATGAATTCTTTCGAAATTTTGTTCTGGTTCAGATTGAAGAAAAACGAATAGACCAAATCCTTCTAAACCCACTTAGCGTGGTGCGTGCCAGTTGTGATTTTCTGGCCCTCTATATGCGAAGGTCCACATTGTCACTTGGTCCAGAAGATGATTTTGCAAATAGAGTAGAGAATAATTTAGCAAAACTTAGATTGATGGGTGCCTCTGCAATTCGAGCAGCATTTTTTAGACAATTATCATCGACTAATTAAGTTATACGACTTTACTAAACAGACAGTTGCTTTTTGATCAACTCTTGAGCTATACCTGGGTTGGCTTTGCCTTGTGACTGTTTCATCACTTGACCAACCAAAAAACCAATTGCTTTCATTTCGCCGTTCTTAACATCTTCTGCAGCCCCCGGGTTGTCGGCTAACACCTTGGCAACAATTTCAGCGATTGCACCTTCGTCGGATACTTGAAGGACATTCTTGGCTTGAGCGATTGCCTCAACTTCTCCGCCGTTTGTTAGTAGTTCTGTAAGAATT
>CAYTUF010000057.1:0-1758 GCA_964441225.1 uncultured Candidatus Saccharibacteria bacterium
CTTGAGATTGCAGAATATAGTCAGTAATTGGTGAGCCGCCGTCATTACCCGGGGCAGACCAGTTTAGGGCTACTTGAGTGTTGGCTGGAGTGGCAGAGAGCGAGGCTGGGGCGTCAGGGGCGGTGGCAGAAGACTCGTATTCATAGATAAAATTATCAAAAAAGTTTGTAGATCGTGGAATATTTAGAGCCACCTTACCGGCTGTCTGTAGTTGTGAAGTTGAGTCAGTTACACAGTGGTTATTTACAACATTGGTTGATGTTGTTATATTGTCAATCGTCAGGCATAGAGTCGTTGGGTTCGCGCCAATTGCGCTAAATGTTTGCCTGTAAGTATCTGTTGTATTATAACTTAAACCAGGAGCCCACAAGCTAGTTGCGGTGCCGGCAACCACTTTTGAGATACCAATACCACCACCACCGGCAGCATAATATGCTGTGCTTACACTTGATGCTGTCCCATGCTCTCTTAGCACTGGGCCCATCGAGCGCGATGGTAACTCGGCGCCCATTCTAACATCAACTGTAACAGTTTGATCAAGGCTTGTTTCTGGGCGAACAAGTCGAGAGTAATTAAACGTAGACGAAGGATTTGCATTGTCGTCACCTCTAACTGCTTGGTTTAAAATAGTAAAGGTTTTCTTAGCTGTCCCTTCAATCGTCCAGCCATTTCCAACTGCTCCATTGGCACGATTAAAATCGTCAGTAAAAGTTACTGGTGCGGCAAAAATTTGATGTTGTGCCAATAAAACACCTAGCGCCAAGACTATCGCTCCAAGAAGCCCCTTATGCCTGGCTAGGAATTTACTATATTTATTCCTCTGTTTAATCTTCACCTAAAACCCTCCTCCTGGCTTGAACACTCCCCAATATAAAATCCTCTTAAGTTTACATGGGGGGGGGAAGTGGTCGTCAAGTCGCTTGCGGTTTTTTGAAAAAAGAAGCCCCCGCGACAGGAACATACTGCTCCATGCAATAACTTATCTAAATAAGGGCGTTCCTTATTTTATGCAGTTTTATGTTTTAGTAAGTTTTTTATAAAAGGCTGTTATAATTGTTGATAATGAAAAAAGGTCAAATAACACCTAATGGCGTGGTGCTTTACACGCACGAAAATGCAACAGTTGTATTTCTCACCGAGCAAGGTTTTGACATCGAACTTATACCACCAGTGCAGCGCAAGGGAGCGCGCACGCCAGATATTAAGATGCTTGGCCTAGAGTGGGAGATGAAAAGTCCAAAAAGTAATGGAAAATATACGATTGAACACAGCTTGCGTGCAGCTCTCAAGCAATCGCCAAATATTATTTTTGATATCCGTGGTTCTAAAATGCCTCAAGCAAAATGTATTGCAGAAATTGAACGTCGCTTTAACGACTTCAAGAAGATAAAACGTGTCATGATCATCACAAAAAAGCAAACCCTTCTTGATTTTGATAAGAAAATTTAGTATTATGATAGCATGAAATACGACCTCTGCTGTATAGCTCAGGTCGTATTTCTTTTTTTAGATAGCCCTTTATCGGCTAACCAAGGGATTATCCTTTAACAGATTAAATAAGTTGCTGCGTCTAATCATGATAGTCAGCTCCTGCTTTGATAGACTTTCACTAAAAAGAAAACCCCTGCTTGAAAAACAGAGGTTCTTTGAATATTCTCTTGGTTGCGGGGGTAGGATTTGAACCTACGACCTTGTGGTTATGAGCCACACGAGCTGACCAGACTGCTCCACCCCGCGATATTTTTGGTTATTTCATGA
>CAYTUF010000058.1:0-1753 GCA_964441225.1 uncultured Candidatus Saccharibacteria bacterium
ATCATACCTTTCTAATTAAAAAGCGTCGCAAGATAACTTCTCTTCTTATTACCGAAAGAGAGATCTTACGACGCTTGTTCTAATAATGTACTAAACACCATTATATCAAAATATTCGCAAATGTCAACAACAAAATGCTTGTACTAAAACCAATATCAGCAAAAGAGTACAAAAAAGTGTCTGATGACTACTAAAGCTCTGCTGCCAACTGATACATAATCCCTGATGATATGTTAGCGTTGCTTGGCACAACCTCTTTGACGTCCAAAATATCCGCAAGCTCAAAAATATTCAAGAATGCTTTATCTATTGACCACATATAATAAGGCTCTTCTGGCAACATGGGCATTCTTTCTTTATAGCTTAACCCCAAAATCTGTTTGTAGACCTTAACCATGTCTGCTATTTTTGCCTTTTGTTTATGCAACCCAGTATAGCCGCTTAATTGCATTGGAATATTAAGACCACTAAAAACATCCTGTATATTAGAGCTTCCGTATATCAGTGCATTAACCTTGTGGTTAGCGTCTCTCATACCCTTCATAGCAACAGAAATCTTTTCGGTAGCCCTTGACATGTCGAGCTCCGAGGGTATGTAATTAGGGTCATCACTCTCTTGCAGAAAATAACTGCCCGTTTTAAGAAGGTATAATTTCTCTAATTTATCACCTCTACCAATAACAATCTGGACGCTTCCTCCACCAACATCCACGACAGCAATGTTATCATTTTTAAAGTCCTTGGCAACATACTTGTAGTATATTGTGGCCTCTTCTTCATGAGTAAGTATTTCTGGGGCAACCTTTACGACTTCCTGAATTTTTTGAAGAACAAAATCTGTATTCCTGGCCTTTCGGATAGCCTCAGTGGCAACAACCTTATAACTGTCTACATTGTTAAATTTTAAAATATCTACGTACTGATTCAGGGCGGTTAGAGTATCATTTAAGCCGCGGTCTCCTATATTACCTTGATTAGCCTGCATATCACGACCTATAACAGTAAGTTTTTTGTCTTTATGAATAGTCCTAGGAATATTCTCTCTGCTAAATTCCTGAATCTCAAACTTGGTCTTCAGAGTTCCTATATCAATCACTGCTACCCGTTTTTTATATCTCTTCATATGACATCAACCTCCTTAATCTATTATACGAATTTGTCTCCCTCAAATAACTTCCTGACACTATGGAGTAGCCGTTATGATATATGAGTCTAGCAAAAATTACCACAAAACTCTCATTTAGAATAAGATTTTACGACAGCTGTATTTTTTTAATTTACAAGTGTTACAATAATCGTATGGAAGCTAGCACTCCTCTGTTGATTGTAGTTGCCCACTTTATAAATTTATTTTGTGTAGTTTTGTTGATTCGTAGCGGGCTACACATATTAGCTGATCATCCTTTGCTCTATTGGACTGACCACACTAGACGTGATAATTATTGGTTAAAATTTGGCAAAAAGAAGATGCCCAAAAATAAGCTCTGGACAGCTCACGATGAAGTAGAAGAAGTAGGTCACTGGGCGCTACCTGGCGGCGGGCACAAAGAGTTTGGCATGGCTCGAAATTGGCACTTTACGGCCGGCATACTATGGATTATTACAGGATTAATATACTGGAGCTACATGTTTATTAGTGGTGCTTGGCAACGGCTAGTCCCAACTAGTTGAGATATTTTTGGCAGAGCTATGCACGATATGATCAATTATCTACACTTTCGGATTCCGCCAGAGAGTGCCTTTCAGCCCTATG
>CAYTUF010000059.1:0-1651 GCA_964441225.1 uncultured Candidatus Saccharibacteria bacterium
TATACTCCTCTACTCTACCCCATCAAAGCTAAGACGCTCTGGGGAGACACACTACAAGCCTACGAAACCTCAGCTATTGGTTCGGTCTACTTTCTTGGATTTTACGATATTGATGTCACACTATTTCTCTTAAAATATTTTAAGGAGACAGGAGACCTGCTTGATGTTGGGAGCAATATCGGCTACTACGCCAGTCTCTTCACCCAGATTGCTGACCCTCAAGCAAAAATAGTCGCCTTTGAACCAACACCAAGTACATTTGCTACCTTACAAAAAAACGTCAGTCACTTGCCTAAGGTACAAACTGAGCAAATAGCCCTGTCCAACAATACCGGTACAATCAACTTCTTTGATTATGGTCATCGTCATGGAGTCTTTAATTCCACGGCCGCTCAACCACTTACTTTTCTAAAAAACAAAGGGGCACAAATTGAAGTATTAACCGACACTCTCGACAATTGGTGCAAAAAAACCGATACCAAACCAAGCCTAATTAAGCTCGATACCGAAGGCACAGAAGCCCAGATACTACGTGAAGGCAAACAAACTTTGGGTTCTTACGCACCGATCATTTTGCTTGAAGTTGGCGGTGGCGAAGCTTGGAGCCAAAATACCGAAGAATGTCTCGATACCCTTACAGAATATCACTATCATTTCTTTGAACTTACCAAAGACGGTGAACTGACTCCACACACCAGACAAGAGACCTATACGTACAAAAACTTAGTCTGTATTCCAGAATCTAAACTTTCTAACTATGTTAAAACTAGCTAAAAAAATCTATAAACTCGGTAAAAATATTACTTTGAGTCCTTTGGTAATTTCAGACTATCAAGACTTTAAACGACTGGATAAAAATCCACGTTTTTTATTGCGACCAAAAGATTTTTACCCACAGATTTTTGATAAAACTTTAACCACGGGATTTGATCGACATTATGTTTACCATACCGCTTGGGCAGCGCGCAAAGTACAACAGATAGCACCAGAAAAACACGTTGACATCGCCTCCAGTCTTTATTTCCCGGGCATTGTTTCGGCTTTTATCCCCGTTGAATTTTACGACTATCGGCCAGCTCCGCTTCATCTGTCCAATCTCGAGACGAAACACGCTGATTTGACTAAACTCCATTTTGCTTCCGATTCAATTCCCTCTCTTTCTTGCTTGCATACCGTAGAACACATTGGACTTGGTCGTTACGGAGACCCAATCGATCCTGAAGGTGATATAAAAGCTTGCGCTGAACTAGCTCGAGTACTCGCCCCTCATGGTTCACTCTTGTTTGTAACTCCAATTGGTAAGGAAGCGATTATTCAATTTAATGCGCACCGTATCTATACCCACGAGAAAGTCCTAGCCCTTTTCCCCACCCTTAAATTAGAAGAATTTTCATTTATCCCTGAACACGGAACTGACGGCATTCGCGAACACGCCAATCCAGATGAACTAAAAAACGAAACTTATGCTTGTGGCTGTTTTTGGTTTAAGAAGGTATAGATATGATTATTGTCAATCTCAAAGGCGGTATCGGCAATCAACTATTTCAGTATGCCCTTGGTCGACAGTTAGCGATTAAGACCGGTGCAGAATTAAAACTTGATGTTTATGGTTTGGATCGCGCCAACGCTGTTGGTGATATTTATCGTCCTT
>CAYTUF010000060.1:0-1583 GCA_964441225.1 uncultured Candidatus Saccharibacteria bacterium
TATCAACCGCATCCTAATAGAAGACCAGCTAGAACGCACCAAAAAAATCCAGTATAAGTAGTTATCGTTTCTTGCCAAACATTTCTATCGCATCAACAATAATTTTTGTAGGTGATAGCTTCGTCTGCGTTGGTTTACGTTCATATTTTTTATAATTCTTGATAAATTCGTTGACGACCTTATCGTCTAGTTTTGATAAAACCGTCGTGGCGCCCAAGCCCTCTTGACGCTCAGTTGCGTCTCGCAAAAGCAAGGTTGGTTTACCTAGATGATACAGCTCTTCTTGATTGCCACCACCGTCCGTCATCACAAATTCCGCACCATGAATCGCTTTAAGAAAATCTAAATATTCTAGACGTGGTAACAGATCTATATTCTTGTTTTTCTGTAGTCTTTTGTCATAACCAAGCTTTTTTAATTGCTCCACAGTTACTGGATGACCAGGCATCACTACTTTATATTTTTTAGCAACTTTTTCGGCAATACTTAAAATGTGGTCAAATCTTTTTTTATTAAAGACATTCTCGTATCTATGCGTACTCAGGACAACATATTTGTCTTTGGGTAGCTTTAATTTTGACTTCTTCATATTAGCTACACCAAACTTCAATATATCTGTTTGAGTATTTTCAAAGGTATTAATCTTTATGCCTTTGTATTTCTTAAGATTGTTGACCGCCCAATCACCTGGACACGCATAATACTGTGAAAGTCTAAAAGTTATCAAACGATTAATCTCCTCTGGGAAAGGGCTAAATATATTAAAGCTTCTGAGGCCCGACTCAACGTGCATGACTGGTGTACGGGTTAGACGACCAACCATTGCGCCGATTGGCGTTACGGGAGTGTCTCCATGATTTAAGACAATGTGATCCTTGCCAGTATATCCGGCTAGTATCTTTTTACTTTGTGCTAAGGATAAAAGCATGCGTGAAAACCAATAGACCACCCTTGTGATTGTCTTTGCTTCACCACTCCATTCCACCATAGTATAGTCAGCAGGAGGTAGGCCAAACATATCTAGAGCCTCCTGTATGGTCTCTTTGTGCATAGCGCCGTAAACCCAGCGCCACTCTAAGCCACGCTCTTCACACTCAAGCATAATGGGCGCCATCTTAAAAAGTTGTGCTCGTGTTCCAATAATAAAATGTATCATCTGTTAGATATTATATACTACTTTATTGTTCGGCGATAACACGGATGAAATGATAGTCGGTGTCCTTATACGGCGCAAAGCCTGTCTGTTCATCTGCCTCTAGGATATTGAATCCTACGCTCTTAACATCACTTTGAAAATCATTAAAATCTACAAATCTACGGTAGTGATCTTCGTATATAAATGCGTCAGGCTGGCCGTCTACTGGCTCACCAAGCTGGAATATCTCGTTTCTTTGGCCCCTTGTCTCTATGCACAATAATCCTGCTTTTCCTAGGTTTCGGTGTGCCCACTCAAGCGCCCGCATCTGACCCTCGTAATCGACTGAGTGCAAAGTGAATCTTGAGTACACTACATCATATGGCTCTTCACTATCTGGTAAATTAGTGAAGTCACCGACTCGATACTCGAGACTCTTACTAACATC
>CAYTUF010000061.1:0-1532 GCA_964441225.1 uncultured Candidatus Saccharibacteria bacterium
TTAGAAACTTTTGTATTATTGCTCATATCGATCACGGCAAGTCTACCTTAGCAGATAGATTGTTAGAGATTACAGGCACTGTCAAGAAAAGAGACATGAAAGCTCAGCTGCTTGACCGCATGGATCTGGAGCGAGAAAAGGGCATCACTATTAAGCTCCAGCCAGTTAGGATGGAGTATAAAGGCTTTGAACTGAACTTAATTGATACTCCGGGGCATGTTGATTTTAGTTATGAGGTGTCACGTAGTCTAGAGGCTTGTGAGGGTGCAATATTAGTAGTTGATGCCACACAGGGGATTCAGGCACAGACTCTTGCAAATGTTTATTTGGCAATTGCTGCTGACTTAACGATTATCCCCGTTCTTAATAAGATTGACTTGCCAGCCTCTGATGTAGACAGAGTCAGTGCTGAGGTAATATCTTTGCTTGGTTGCAAGAAAGAGGATATCTTGCGGATTTCTGCAAAAACTGGTGAAGGGGTAGAGGCAGTTCTTGACAGGGTGATTAGCGATATTGCGCCACCGTCGGGCAGTGGCACAAATGACACCAGAGCTTTAATCTTTGATAGTTATTATGACGATTATCGTGGGGTCGTGCTTTATGTGAGAGTAGTTGATGGGCAGATAAATAAGTCTGATGAAATTTCAATGATGGCCACAAATGCGCAGGGAATTGCACTAGAGGTTGGCTCTTTAAGACCGCAGATGACTCCACTTTCAAGCTTGGACAGCGGGGAGATTGGCTACATTGTTACAAACCTAAAAAGTACCCGAGAAGCAAGAGTTGGTGACACCATCACTCTCAAAAAAGCGTCTGCACAGGCTGCTTTACCGGGCTATAAAGATGTACAGCCTTTTGTGTATGCTGGGTTTTTCCCAACTAGTAATGAATTTTATAATGTCTTAAAAGAGGCGGTAGAAAAACTTTCTTTGTCAGATTCGGCACTACAATTTAGTCCAGAAAATTCGCCAGTTTTGGGTTTTGGTGTGAGAATTGGCTTTTTGGGATTACTCCATATGGATATTGTCAAAGAAAGGTTAGAGAGAGAATACAATCTAGAATTAATAATTACCAACCCGTCTACAGACTATAAAGTTACATTAAATAATGGGCAAGAACAAGAGATTCGTTCTGCTTCAGAATTACCAGACATTGCAAACATTTTTGAAATTAAAGAGCCTTGGATTAACGGCGAGGTCGTTGTCCCATCGCCATATGTTGGAGCGGTTATTCAGCTAGTTTCTAGCAAGCGTGGTGTTCAAAAAAACGTATCCTATGTTGATGAGCTGGCGGTTATTGCTTTTGACGCTCCGCTCGCTAATCTCTTAACTGATTTTTACGATCAGCTAAAGACTGTAACCAGTGGCTATGGTTCGTTCAATTATGAACTTTCTGACTACCGCGCTCAAGATTTGGTCAAGGTAGATTTTTATGTTGCCGGTGATATAGTTGAGGCCTTGAGTATTATTGTTCACCGCTCTGAAGCGCAACATTTAGGTAGGGATGTAGTGGCAAAACTAAAAAATGTTATT
>CAYTUF010000062.1:0-1532 GCA_964441225.1 uncultured Candidatus Saccharibacteria bacterium
AGTTGGATTAACTAAAACCCTCACCCGCCCTACGGGCACCCTCTTGTAGTGGTCAAGTAATTTTGGACACTGTGTTAGAGAAAACTTACCCAACAGCTTGTTCGCAAGCTGCTGGTGTAAGGTAATTATTATAACTATGAACCCTATTCCAGTTGTAATACTGTGCAACATAACGAAGTATGTCGCTCTTAGCATATTCAATACTTTCATAACCTGTTGATGGGAACCATTCAGATTTTAAGCTTCTAAAAAATCGTTCCATTGGAGAATTATCCTAGCAATTACCACGCCTACTCATGCTTTGTACCATGCGATATTGCCAAAGTCGTTGCCGAAAGCTCAGACTCGTATATTGACAGCCTTGGTCTGAATGAAAGAGAACTCCCGTAGGCCGTCCACGACTTTCGTAAGCCATATCTAACGCGCTTTTGGTGAGTTCTGAATCTGCTTGCTTTGACAAACTCCAACCAACAACTCTTCGTGCATAAAGATCTAATACCACAGCCAGATAAATCCATTGTTTACCTGCCCATATAAATGTCACATCACTACACCACACTTGATTAGGCTTATGAACTTTAAATTCTCGTTTGAGTAAATTCGGGGCTATTAAAGCTTCTTGTCCTATTGGCTTATACCGGTGTGCTCCTGGTTGCTTACTCACGAGGCCGATTTCTTTCATTAAACTTCTCACTTTATAGCGACCAACTAAAATATTTTCGAATTGTAATCGCTTTGATATTGTTCTTGAGCCTGCTGAACCTCGACTTTCAGAATGTATATCAGCAACTTTAGCTTTCAATATTTCTCTTTTAAAGCAGGGAGCTTGTCTTTTTGCTACTCTCTGATAATTGTAACTGCTACGATTAATCCCAAATACAGAACATAATTCTGTAACTGGATATTGCTCCCTCAACTTATCAATCACAGTCACTGATTCAGAGAATCTGACATTAAGAGAGCTGTAGCCTTTTTTAAGATTTCTTTTTCTCGCTCTATTTTTCTAATTTTAGCTTCGAGTTCCTGAATATGACGTTGCTCAGCTGTCAATGCCGTGCCTTTTGTAGGCGTTATACCTTTACGCTCTTGCCGAAGTTGGCTCACCCAACGTTCCATAGTTGATAAACCTACGCCTACTGCCTTGCAGGCTTCTTTTACAGTATAGCCTTCATCTAAAACCAAGCTGGCTGAATTATTTTTAAAATCAGGCGTAAATACTCGTCTTCCCATTTTTATACCTCATGATTTAGCACGCTATTTTAACATCTTTTTGCGTGTCCAAAATCATTAAACCACTACATGAGCGTAAGCGAGAAGTGGCGGGTGAGGGGAAATCACTGCAATGATTGGAGAACATCATGACCAAACTACAACTACTCTTATTCGCCTGGATCGCCGCTTGGGTATTAGCCGAATGCTTTTCACCAGGCATTAGCTACGAAGGGAGACTGCAAGCTTCGTTATTTGCTGCATTTGCAGTGGTCTATGCGCATGATATGCATCGGGCGATGTGGAGATGGTTGAGAGGGTGG